>CAMDBP010000015.1 GCA_945889315.1 Chitinophaga pinensis | reverse complement strand
GTGTACCCCCTGATATTTTAGAAGTAAATGAACGAGTTACCTGGGCTCCATTTAAAAAAACGGTTACTTTCTTAATATCTGATTTTATCTCATCTAAAGCAAAAGAGGAAACACTCAGGAAAATAGAAAAAGCGATGAAGATGACTTTTTTTAGCATAGCTGATTAATACGGCACAAGTTAAAAAGGTAAACGGGAAATGGAATATTTTTTATTAAAATGAACATACTGTGACCTTTTAGGATACATTAGAGACAATAAAGCACGCACTTAAATAATATTAAAGCAACATCATAGTATAGTTTTACATACTTATAAATTTGAATGCTTCAGTATCGTTATTTTTCTACCTTTGCCTTACCCTTGAAAAAATACCTTTTCATACTAGCCATCACCGCGTTTTTATTTGCTGGGTGCAACGAAGATGTATTGGTAGATGAATATCATACACTCCCTGTTTCAGGCTGGGGATACAAAGACGTTATCATCGATTCGTTTGAAGTATTGGAACCCGGACATTATCACCAACTATCAGCCAATTTGAGAATAAACGGCGATTACACTTACGCTAATTTTCATATAAAAATGAACATTACTTTTCCAGACAGTAGTTCAAAAGAATATAACGTACCCCTTCAACTTGCTGAGAAATCTGGCAAATGGTTAGGTTCAGGATTGGGAGATGTTATCACCTTTAGAATACCCGTTTTTCATAGAAAGTTTTTAACCCAAAAGGGAAAATATACCGTTTCCATAAGTCAAGATATGCGATTGGAGTCTGTTCCAAACATAGTATCTGCCGGATTAAGAGTGGAACAACAAGAAGAAATATTTTAACAACATGAATAATTACGACGTAGCAATAATAGGAAGTGGGCCAGGCGGATATGTATGCGCTATTCGATGTGCACAGTTAGGACTTAAAACCGCTATCATCGAAAAATACGCAACCCTTGGAGGCACATGCCTGAACGTAGGTTGTATTCCTAGTAAAGCGTTGCTAGATAGCTCTCATCAATATCATGATGCGGTACATAAGTTTGCCGATCACGGTATTAGCATCGGAACGCCTAAAATAGATTTTAAGCAAATGATTGCCCGTAAGCAAGGCGTGGTAGACCAAATGACGAAAGGCGTTGATTTCCTTATGAAAAAAAATAAGGTTGATGTGTACTTAGGAATGGGGTCATTTTTAGATGCCAATACTATCCAAATAGACGGCGAAAAGAAAGAAACTATCTCTGCTAAAAATATTGTAATTGCGACCGGAAGTAAGCCAACTAGCTTTCCAGGAATGGAGATCGATAAAAAACGCGTAATATCTTCTACTGAAGCCTTAACCTTAACCGAAATACCTAAACACCTAGTGGTAATAGGCGGCGGTGTAATTGGTTTAGAACTCGGTTCTGTGTACCATAGGCTAGGCGCTGAAGTGAGCGTAGTAGAATATGCCGACAGTGTAATCTCTACCATGGATGCTGGCTTAGGTAAAGAAATGGGACGTATCTTAAAGAAACAAGGTATGAACTTATACCTGGGTCATAAAGTTACATCAGTAACTACCAATGGTAAAGTGGTTACGGTAAACGCAGAAGGCAAAAAAGGGAATATAGCGTTAGAAGCGGACTATTGTTTGGTATCGGTAGGCAGACGTCCGTATACAGATGGACTAGGCGCAGACAAAGCAGGAGTTAAACTGGATGACAAAGGAAGAATAGAAACCAACGATCACTTACAAACCAATGTTCCGACTATCTACGCGATAGGTGATGTGGTAAAAGGTGCCATGCTTGCCCACAAAGCAGAGGAAGAAGGCGTGATGGTTGCAGAAATATTAGCTGGACAAAAACCCCATATCAATTATAATCTTATCCCAGGCGTAGTATATACCTGGCCTGAGATTGCAGGAATCGGCCAAACAGAAGAGCAACTTAAAGCTTCAGGAATAAAATACAAAGTAGGTCAATTTCCATTTAGAGCCAATGGTCGTGCTGTTGCGGGCATGGATACTGATGGTTTTGTAAAAATACTAGCCGATGCAGAGACGGATGAAGTAATTGGTGCCCATATGATAGGACCACGTGTTGCCGATATGATTTCTGAAATCGCCGTTGCGATGGAGTTTCGTGCAAGTGCAGAAGATATTGCACGTATTTGCCATGCCCATCCTACAACCAGTGAAGTAACCAAAGAAGCTGCACTAGCGGCCACTGGCAATCGGGCGTTACACTCTTAATCTTTTATCTAAGGGAACTTAGATTATTCTCTTTTTAGCACTACGATTAAAATTCTTGTGCATTTTTTTTTGGATTTATGTTTAGCTGTGCATTTCTCAAAAAATTCATATTTGATGGTTATGTACTCTTATATACGCAAGCTTTACCTGCGATGTTAGGGAATACCTAAAGAAAAAATGAATAGAACGCTTAAACTTCGTAATTTTAGGCTCTCGCTAATCCACCTAAAATACCATTTAAGGTTTCTGATGGACGCATTATGCGGCTTGTCTTAGCTTCGTCTGGCAAGTAGTACCCTCCAATATCTGCCGGCTTTCCTTGTACCGCAATCAATTCTTCATTAATTCGCACTTCATTACTGCCTAAAAGTTCTGCTATAGGTCCAAACTTAGCACGTAACTCAGCGTCTGCATCTTGGTTAGCCAAAGCTTCTGCCCAATACATAGCTAAATAAAAATGAGAGCCTCTATTGTCTATTCCTCCAACAGCTCGTGCAGGAGATTTATCATTTTCTAAAAACTTCTCTGTTGCAGCATCTAATGCGTCTGCCAAAACCTTAGCTTTCGGATTATCATAACGCTCGCTTAAATGCTCTAAACTTACGGCTAAAGCCAAAAACTCACCCAATGAATCCCATCGTAAATAGTTTTCGTCTACCAATTGCTCCACATGCTTTGGGGCGCTTCCACCTGCACCTGTTTCAAACAATCCACCACCATTCATTAACGGCACTATACTTAGCATTTTAGCACTGGTACCTAACTCTAGTATGGGGAATAGATCTGTCAAATAATCCCTTAATACATTTCCCGTTACAGAGATTGTTTCTAACCCATTTTTTACTCTTTCTAACGTATAATGAGTAGCTTTCTCAGGGCTCATAATCTTTATTTCACATCCGGTAGTATCGTAATCTTTTAGATACATATTTACTTTTTTGATAACCTCTGCATCATGCGCTCTTTCTTCATCAAGCCAAAACACAATAGGTGATCCCGTAGCCTTTGCTCTATTTACGGCCAATTTAACCCAGTCTTGAATAGGTGCATCTTTTACCTGACACATACGCCAAATATCTCCAGCCTCCACATTATGGCTTAATAAAATATTGCCATTACTATCTATTACGTCTACTTTACCTTCTTTTTCTATTTCAAAGGTCTTATCATGACTTCCATACTCTTCTGCTTTTTGCGCCATTAATCCTACGTTAGGCACTGTGCCCATAGTAGTCGGATCAAAAGCACCATTCGCTTTACAAAAATCAATGGTCGCACTAAATACAGATGCATAACTGCTGTCTGGAATAACGGCATTGGTATCTCGTTCTTTGCCGGCATAATCCCATACCCTGCCACCGTTTCGAATCATAGCGGGCATACTCGCATCTATAATCACATCACTAGGTACGTGAAGATTTGTAATTCCCTTATCGCTATTCACCATACTTAAATCAGGCTGCTTTTCCATTACATCTGCTATATCTGCAAGTATTTCCTCTTTTTTGGTAGATTCTAGCTCATCTAACTTGGCTAGTACGTTTCCAAAACCATTACTCAAATTAACACCCAACTGCTCGAAAACAGCTTCGTGTTTTTGGTATAACTCATCAAAATAAACACGCACGGCATGCCCAAATATGATAGGGTCTGAAACCTTCATCATCGTCGCTTTCATGTGCAATGAATAGAGCGTTCCGTCTTTCTTGGTATCTTCAATAGTCCCTTGTAAGAATGAAAGCAACGCTTTCTTACTTGTAAAAGTTGCATCTATAATCTCGCCAGCCAATAATTTACTTTCGCTTTTTAATTCTGTAAGATTCCCAACCTCGTCTGTATGTACAATAGTATAAGTAGTGGGTTCTGCAATCGTTACCGATGTTTCGTTGTTTCTGAAATCACCATGCTGCATCGTGCTTACTTTGGTTTTGCTATCTGCGAACCATTTACCCATACGATGTGGGTTTTTCTTTGCGTAATTTTTTACTGCTTTTGGAGCTCTACGATCTGAATTACCCTCACGTAACACAGGATTTACTGCGCTACCCTTTGTCCTGCCGTATCGCACAGCTATTTCTTTTTCTTCATCCGTTATCGGATTATCGGGATAGTTAGGGATTTTGTATCCTTTAGCTTGTAATTCTAGAATGGTATCTTTAAGCTGAGGAACAGATGCTGATACATTAGGAAGCTTAATGATATTAGCTTCCGGTTTAGTTGCTAATTCTCCCAGTTCTGCCAAATGATCACCCACACGTTGCTCAGGTTCCAAATATTCAGGAAACTGACTCAAAACACGACCCGCAAGTGAAATATCTCTTGTTTCCACCTTCACCCCTGCCGCACTCGTAAATGCTTGTACAATGGGTAAAAAAGAAAATGTTGCTAACATTGGGGCTTCGTCGGTCTTGGTATAGATTATTTTTGGCATGATTAAATACGTTTTTTAAATGGGTGCAAAGTTATTAGTTTTTGCAAAAGTGAACCAAGTGTAACACTATTGTATCCCTAAAATGCTATTATGGAATCTATCTATGCTTAGGTTACGGCATACCCAAAAATATCTTTTTACTGTAATAGCTAAAAAACAATCTGTTCATATACATTTGCCCCAACAAAGGGGTGCTTTGCAGACCATAATTTCTGCATTGCTGAGATGATACCCACGATTCGCTTCTGCGAACGAAACCTGATGCAGATAATGCTGCCGTAGGGAATAAAAGATAGTACGGTATCTCTCAACACTCCTGTAATTTTAAAATGAAACACAGGAATGAAAAAACAATCTAGTATAAGCCGCCAGGTAGCTTCTTTACTCTCACTATTTGTGATCTCTACCATTATATGCTCTGGGCAAAACACCTTCAATGCTCAACTAAAAAATGCAAGTAGCTATGAGCCTATAGCTTCTGCATTTATTAGGTTAAGTAACAAGCAAAAAACATTTACCACCTACTCTACTGAAAATGGCTCCATCTACATAGAAAATATTCCATCGGGAAAGTACCAAGCAGCAATAACCCATGTAGGATATAAAACATTCGTTGATTCTTGCGTGGTCTATGTTAATTCACAAAAAGGTCCCGAGAAGATTTTCTTTTTATTGCCCGATATGGCATTTTTAGATGCGGCGGTCATTACGACCGTACGTGCAAAAAATACTACCCCATCTACATTTACAAATATCAAAAAGGAAGAAATAGAAATGATGGATCAAAGTAAAGACTTCCCGTTTTTACTCAATATGACGCCAAGTACCGTAATATCTTCAGACGCTGGAAATGGCGTGGGTTATACTGGAATTCGTGTACGTGGCATCGATCCTACGCGCGTAAATATTACTGTGAATGGAATACCTATAAACGATGCCGAAAGCCAAGGAATGTTCTGGGTAAATATGCCAGATCTTGCTACCTCCACTGAAAGCTTACAGATACAACGAGGAGTGGGCACAAGCACAAATGGAGCCGCCGCTTTTGGCGCAAGTGTAAATATTCGCACAAATGAATTACCCAAAGAATCATCTACGCAAACAAGCTTTGGAGTGGGGAGTTTCAATACGCAACGATTTTCTCTGCTCCACAACACAGGTAGATTAAAAAATAATTGGGCGTTTCAACTCAGAGGCAGCTTGATACAAAGTGATGGCTACATAGACCGAGCAAGTTCAGATTTAAAATCTGCTAACTTGGTGGCTGCTAAATATTGGGATAAATCCGTTTTTAAAACCAATATCCTCTTAGGTAGTGAACGAACGTATCAAGCGTGGTGGGGCATACCTCAGCCAGTTTATAAGGGCGATATAGCAGGAGAAAACAGGTACATCAATCAACTGGCTATAGGTGGGGATGATCTTCAAAACTTACAAGAAAGTAATAGCAAAACCTATAATTTCTACACCTATGAAAATGAGGTAGATCGCTATACACAAAATCATTATCAGTTTTTCTTTGACCACGAATTCAGTAGCTTTTTAAAGCTAAATACAGCGGCATATATAACAACAGGTAAAGGATACTTTGAGCAATTTAAAGCACAAGAAACACTTGCTAATTACGGTATTGGAAGCGTACAACCTACCGGCGACACTTCCTTCGTAGGTGATGTGATACGCAGAAGATGGTTAGATAATACGCTAGTAGGAACCATTGCTAATGTGACCTATAATCGAAATAAATTTGAAACGATAATTGGCGGTGGGTTGAGCAGCTACAATGGACGTCACTTTGGAGAAGCTATCGCCACCGAATTTACGGATTATAAAGCCCTCAATGCTATATATTATGACAACAACGCGACCAAAATAGATGGGAATTTATACGTCCGTCAGTCTTATAACTACAATAACTTAATTCCTTATATCGACTTACAATATCGTACGATAAATTATCAATTTGAAGGCTTAGACGACAGTCTTAACCTTGCTCCACAAGAAGTAAATTTTTTGTTCTTTAATCCTAAAATAGGCATTACCTACCTACTTAAAAACAACACCTTTTACGGCGTATTTGCCGTAGGTAACAGAGAGCCCGTTCGCGATGATTTTAGAGACAATAAAACCAGTACTAGGCCCTTGCCTGAAACTATGGAAAATATAGAAGTAGGATATAGATATGCGAACAAAAGAAAGCAGCTGAATGTAAATTTTTACAGCATGCAGTATACTAATCAATTGGTGCTAACAGGAGCCGTAAATGATGTGGGGCAAGCTATTCGTACCAATGTAAAAAACAGCTATCGTAGTGGAATAGAATTTGATTTTCAATACCCTATTACTAAAAAATTACAAGGCGGAGGAAACGTGACACTATCAGAAAATAAAATTCAGTACTATACGCAGTACACGGATGACTGGGATAACTGGCCCACACAGATTAGTGAGCAATTTGTAAATACCGATATAGCCTTCTCTCCGAACACCATCGCTGCAGCTCTTTTGAGCTATAAGGCAAACGCCTTTTTTACGTTAAATGCAAGTGGCAAGTATGTCGGCAAACAATATTTGGACAATACTCAAAATGATATGCGAAGCTTGGATGCTTTCACCAATGTAGATTTTAGTATTAACTATACCGCTTCCGAATTAAAAGGCGCTAAAATCATTAATGTCGGACTTTACTTAAACAATGTCCTTAACCAATTTTATGCCCCTAATGGATATACCTTTAGTGGGTATTTAGGTGGTGACAGACAGGATTTTAATTATGTATATCCTATGGCAGGATTTAATTGGATGATGAAGGTGAATGTCCTCTTTTAAGCACTAGTAATAGGTCATGGATTTTATGGGAATTTTCTACTTTAGTATAGATTCCCCATTTAAGTCTGTTGTTAGTATGTCACTCATATAGTCGAAGAATGGTCTTATCGCCACAAAAGTCTTCATCACTTCTTCTGTAAACGACGGATCAAGCACTTCTACGTCTGTAAAACTTCTAAACGCATAGAATTGCTTCATTTGAATCCATTTAATATGAGGATGCTCTTTGTCGAAGTCACGCGGAGCGGTTGCTACTCTATTTCCTCTTAGCTCATCAAAATAAAGTTTAAATGTTTTATCCGAGATGATTTTAGTAATGATAGATTGATCCATTTCAAATTCCTTTCGTATTCTGAATAAATCCTCTTTAGAGGGGTCATAGAATCCACCTCCAATTACAGTTTGATTCCCTGGTTGAATACTCATATAATAACTACCTCTCCGTGAATCCCCTAAACGTGTGTAATAGCCACTGAAGTTAGTTTTATAAGGCGATTTGTTACTGCTAAATCGTACATCACGATTAATTCTAAAAATCTTAGAATGCTCAATTTTATCAACCACATCTAACTGACTATGGACTTCTTTTATCAATGCTAAAACCTGACTTCTTGAGAGATCGTAGTTTTTTTTGTGCAGGGTAAACCATTCTCGCGTGTTATTGACGGCAAGGTCTTGTAAAAATGAAAATGTAGTCTGAGATAACATAAATGATATGCAATATGGGTAATAAATTTAGTTTAGCCTAGTTCATTAAAGCACAAAAAAAACGCCCCCAATAATTTGAGGACGTTTTAATTTTTTTTGAGGCTGAATTATTCAGCTACAGTAGCAGTTGTATCTGCAGTTGCTGTAGTATCAGCTGCCATAGCCGCTGCTTCAGCTGCTGCCATAGAATCTGCAGTTGCTGCCGCTGCAAGAGAATCTGCAGTTGCTGCCGCTGCTGCTTCTGCAGCACCATTGTCAGATTGAGAACAAGAAGTAAGTGTGATAGCTGCAACAGCTACTACTAAAACTAATGCATTTCTAAGTTGTTTCATTTTGGTTTGTGTTTAAATGTAATAATACTGCAAATATGTATTTTTGGCTAATATCTTGTTCCTCATGATTTTAAGTTTTGAACAAAATGTGTCTATTTTACTAAAAAAAAAGTGTAACTTACTGATTTTCAAGGCAATTATTTTTTATTAATTCTTTAAAAAATCCTTAAAACAGTCTTTAAACCCTCCTTTTAAAGTATAATTATAGTGCAAGATTGTATTCCGGCGTCATTTTTCTGCGTGAAACTATCAAAAGTATGCTAAACTTAATAAAAAAAACGTTTCGAGGGGAACTACCGAGGTTATGCTCTTTTAAAAAACAGATTTTCATTTACACTATTTAACATAGATTTGCATTCATTAAAAGGCGTTCTATTAGAATGTCTTTTTTCTGATAATCGGGATGTAGCTTAGTCCGGCTAAAGTGCACGTCTGGGGGGCGTGAGACCGTGGGTTCGAATCCCGCCATCCCGACTAAATATCTAATCGCAATTTTGAATTAGATTGTAACCATAAAAAAACAATAAATACGTGGCTAATTTCAAAGATATAATCAGTGGAGATGTGCCCGTTTTGGTAGATTTTAGTGCAGAATGGTGTGGCCCATGTAAAATGATGGTCCCAATTCTCGAACAAGTGAAGAAAGAACTTGGTGAAAAAGTTAAAATCGTTAAAATCGACGTAGATAAAAATCAATCTTTGGCCAGCACATATCACGTACAAGGAGTTCCTACTTTAATGGTTTTCAAACAAGGAAAACAAGTTTGGCGCGAAAGCGGCGTGCGACAAGCAAGCGAACTAGTTACTATTTTAAAAAGTTAGATTAGAGATACGTGGCAATTCATGGCCTACTCTAAAGATCTAAACGTCCAATCCCTAAGGCAAATACTCTTTCTTAAAATTAGGTTTACGTTTCTCCAAAAAAGCATCTCGACCTTCTTTGGCTTCGTCGGTCATATAAGCTAAACGTGTAGCCTCTCCTGCAAATACTTGTTGGCCTACCATGCCATCGTCAGTTAGATTCATGGCGAACTTTAACATTTTTATACTGGTTGGCGATTTTTCTAAAATTTCTTGAGCCCATTGGTACGCGGTATCTTCTAACTCTGAGTGGGGAATTACGGCATTTACCATTCCCATATCAAACGCCTCTTGAGCGTTATAATTCCTTCCTAAGAAGAATATCTCACGCGCTTTTTTCTGCCCTACCATTTTGGCTAAATACGCAGAACCGTATCCACCATCAAAACTAGTAACATCAGCATCTGTTTGTTTAAAAATAGCATGCTCCTTACTTGCTAAGGTCAAATCACAAACCACGTGCAAACTATGCCCACCGCCTACCGCCCATCCTGGCACAACTGCTATTACCACTTTAGGCATAAAGCGAATCAAGCGTTGCACATCCAAAATATTAAGTCTGTGGTAATTGTCTTCCCCTACATAACCTTTATGCCCGCGTGCTTTTTGATCGCCGCCGCTACAAAAACTATAAACCCCATCTTTGCTACTAGGTCCTTCTGCACTGAGTAAAACTACACCAATGCTTAAATCTTCTTGTGCGTCGTGAAAAGCATCCAACAATTCACTGGTAGTTTTCGGACGAAAGGCATTTCGTACATCAGGCCTATTAAAGGCAATACGTGCTACGCCATTGCATTTTTTGTAGGTAATGTCTTCGTATTGTTTTACGGTAGTCCAATTGATCATAGGGCAAAGGTAATGTGTCAAGTTCAAACTCAAATATAAACTCAAGCTTCAATTTTTGTATCTTTGAAAAGTGAACAAGTACATTCTACTTTAATTTATATTGTCTTTTGATATAAAAGTAAATTCATACTCATAAACGCTATAGGCTGTTTTAATAGCATGCAACCTGGCGATTACGTGTACTTCCATTATATTTTTGGAAGAAGCAGCAAATCTCCAAAACCAATCGTTTTTTTTGACAATAAAAGGGTAACTGTGAGAGATTACTCGTAGTAATAGTCTATCCAAATATGAGGTTTTAGATAAAATAATAGAGCCAGGATGATCATAGGAACCAATCTACCTAAAGCCTCATAATACGATTTATCCTTTGTATTAATTTTTCGCAGAACCATACCTAAGGCAAACAGTGCCGCTAAAAGTCCATAGGAGATAAATTGATCTGCGCCTGCCCATATATTAATCGAAAATAATAAGCCAGTCCAGATAAGTGCAAGTGACACCCCGCAAAGGCGAAAGACATTACTTTTAAATCGATCTTTCTTGAGGACTGTTTTATCTTTTAACCACTTACGAAGACCAATATCTTGATAGAGTAATACTGATCCGAAAATATCAATGATACAAAGTACATTGACTGCTACGATAAGTATTTCATTAGCGAATGGCCAATGAAATACTTTAAAAACAAATCCAGTAAGCACACCCAAAATGGCTGCAATCTCTATGAGTTTCATCACGCAAGTATAGCTAATTTTGCTATTGTCTAAATTAGAGCGTTTCTAGTAACTCCCTTCCACAATCACTTTCACCGCCTCGGGAGTAACTGTCTTGTGCTCGCCAAGAGCTATCCAGCCGCGTTCACGTAGCGTTTCACTTACTTTCTCAGCGGTTCCCTCACAGTCGTTAATGTAGTCTGATAAGTGCGTTGGAATGTCGAGCGATTGAAAAAATTCTTCTGTCTTTGCAATGGCCATTCTCGCTCGCTCTTCGAGTGTACCTTCGGTTATGTTCCAAACACGTTCACCGTATTGAGCTAGCTTTTCTTTTTTGCTTTCCAAGAAATGATGATAATGTCTTGGTGCTATTATGGCCAACGTTCTTGCATGATCTATACCATAAAGTGCAGTGAGCTCATGACCTATAGCGTGCACTGCCCAATCGGTAGGCACCCCTTTTTGCAGTAGTCCATTGAGTGCCATAGTACAACACCACATAAAGTTTGCGGCTGAAGTATAGTCCGCTGGATTGTCCATTACCTTAGGAGCTGTTGCAACAAGACTATTCATGACGCTTTCGGCAAAACGATCTTGTAAGTCTGCACCTATAGGATAAGTCATATATTGCTCCATCACATGGGTATACGCATCGGTTATTCCATTGGCAAGTTGATTCTTTGGAATAGAAGCAACTACCGTAGGATCTAAAATACTAAATTTGGGAAAAAGTCCTGGTCCGCCCATTGCTAGTTTTTGACCAATTTCCCTGCGAGAAATCACCGAACCACTGTTCATTTCGGTGCCTGTGGCGGGAAGTGTTAGTACTGTACCAAATGGCATTCCTACTTCAGTTCTTATCGCCTTTGCCAAAATATCCCAAGGCTCCTCGCCTTCGTAAAGTGCTGCTGCTGACAGAAATTTAACACCATCTATAACAGAGCCTCCACCTACAGCAAGTAAAAAATCAATTTTTTCCGATTTGATAATGGTCAATGCATCCATCAAAATTTCATATTCAGGATTAGCAGGTATGCCCCCAAACTCTATGTAGTCAAAATTCTTGAGAGCTTCGATTACTTGCTCGTAAACTCCATTTTTCTTGATACTCCCGCCACCATACAGCAACATAATATTGGCGTTAGGAGGAAGTTCTTGGGTAAGTTTTGCTATGGTATCTTTACCAAAATGTATCTTAACTGGATTTATTAATTCGAAATTACGCATACTAGTGAAACGAAGTAAACCAAAATTTGTTGGAATTAATTTAAAACCTTAACTCCTTCACAACAAATCGAGCAAACAGCTCCTCTGAGTACCAGTTATATTTTTTGGTAAGGGCTATCGCTTTTTTGTGATGTTCGTTTTTGTATGCAAAGTGCATTATGGCTTCTTGGTTTTTCCATAGGCTAAATGTTGCCATTTCTAAAAGAGGTATATCTCCTATTCCTTTGGTGAATAATAGTCCAGGGTTGTCCCACAAATCCCGATGTGACGTGGGCACGTAGTTCCAAAATCTAAAGAGTTTATGCCATTTTACAGATGCACGAGTTATGACCCCTATTTGGTCATGCTCACTTACGGTCAAATGCTTCATAGCTGCGAATGGCGTTTTACCATCCCATGTTCCATTTACTTTTATGCAACGTAAATCGTAGTTTATTATCTTAGAGCAACGCTGTTTATACTCGTTTATAAACGCACTATCCTTGAAAAATAGCCCTGCGTCGTCTTCTGATTCCCAAACGGCTAAAAAAGCATATTCTGACCAGTCGGGCAAAACACTAAATCCTTTTTTGCCTGTACCTAGAAGTTTAAAAAATAACAGACCTTTAGTGTTTTTCAAAAGCCGTGACCCACCTCCCATCATTTTGAAGGCCCAGTACTTATGTTCTGTGACAGTGAAAAAAGTAAGTGTGGTCATTGCTAGCCTATGTAACACCAAGAACGTCTAATTGTTAGGAAGGCCTAGTAAACGAAACGGCTTGCGTAGGACGATTTTTTTATAATCGAATATAAAATATCGCCTGAGTCACTTTTACTCCTTTAAAATATCTCCCACATTTGCTTTAATTTTATGAGCAATATCGTCAAGCGGCAAGTCGTTATCATCTTGCCCAAAAGGGTCTTCTATTTCCTCCGCAAGTACCTCTATACTTACCAAAATGTAGAATATAAAAACTGCAATCAGAACCGTACCATAACCAAAAGAAGACACAAACCCAATGGGAAGTGTAAAAACATAAATGAATATAAATTTCTTCAAAAACAGATTATAGGAGTAAGGCATAGGTGTGTTTTTTATTCGCTCGCAAGCACCTGTTATGTTTGAGAAAGTATTCAAATTGGTGTCCATAGCCAAGTATTCTACATCGCTAATTTCACCTTTGTTTTTCATAACACGCAGTCTATTATACATGAGTTGCGAGATATAACTGGGCTTATGAGATGCAGCATAAAAACCTTGATTTTCCTCGTCTGATAATGCTATGGTAAGCTCTTCAGACTCATCTCGTAAGTGCCATTTTAGGGCAAACACATAGTTGGAAATCATCCGGTTAAAAAACGATATCGTATTTTTATCATTAGTGGTAGATGCTATCTTTATGGCTAGCGTACGCGTGTTGTTTACCAACTCTCCCCACCTTTTTCGCCCTTCCCACCAGCGGTCATACGCAGTGTTAGTTCTAAAAACAAGGAGCAGAGATAATACAAATCCAATGAGTGAATATACCGCAATGGCATCCTTAAATATATGCAAGTCCTTGAAGTAAGTGAGCTCTACGTGTGTTAATACAGCCGTCATACTGGCCAAAATCAACATCTCTGGCAATAATATTCTTAATGTATCGCTTTTGGGTACTTTGAGTATTTGCGTAAACCAAATTTTAGGGTTGTACTTTATCATTATTGGCCAAAAGTAAGAGATTATTGTCATTTGCCATTGTTTCTATTTTTACGTTAATTCGCCGAATGTCACGTTACATAGCAAAAAACCTAAGCGACTATAATCAACTCTATGCTGAGAGTCTTTCCAATCCTTCACAATTTTGGGGAGAATTTGCCGCACAAGAATTTACATGGCACCGCAAATGGGATAATGTACTTGACTTTGATCTTGCAAAGCCTAACGTAAAATGGTTTGAAGGCGCTAAACTTAATATTACCGAAAACTGTATCGATCGGCACCTTGCCACAAAAGGTGAGCAAACAGCAATCATCTTTGAGCCTAACGATATTCACGAGCTATCACAGCACATCACCTATAACGAATTGGCCAAAAATGTAAATAAAACGGCCAATATGCTTAAGGCGAACGGGGCCAAAAAAGGAGATAGAATATGTTTATACATGCCCATGACTCCAGAACTAGCCTATGCCGTATTGGCTTGCGCCCGCATAGGTGCGGTACATTCTGTGGTATTTGCAGGTTTTAGTGCCAAGAGTTTAAGCGATAGAATTATGGATGCTCAATGCTCCATCTTACTCACCGCAGATGGCGGTTATCGCGGTTCAAAAACAACTCCACTTAAGGAAATCATTGACGAAGCCCTAGAAAGCTGTGATTGTGTAAAAAAGGTTATCGTACTAAATAGAACCAATACCAAAATACCTATGGAATATGGTCGAGATGTATGGTGGCAAGAAGAATTTGAAAAGGCGAGCGATGTATGTGTAGCAGAAATAATGGATGCTGAAGACATACTCTTCATACTTTATACCAGCGGAAGTACAGGCAAACCAAAGGGCATGGTGCATACCTGCGGCGGGTATATGGTGTATACCAACTATTCTTTTCGGAATGTTTTTCAATATCAAGAAGGAGAAATATACTGGTGTACTGCCGATATAGGTTGGATAACAGGACATAGCTATATAGTATATGGACCACTGAGTGCCGGAGCAACAACTGTACTATTTGAAGGGGTGCCAAGTTACCCTGATAAGGGTCGTTTTTGGCACGTAGTAGCCAAACATAAAGTCAATATTTTTTACACCGCACCTACAGCTATTCGTTCATTAGCCAACTGTGATATAAACTTAGTAAACCAGCATGACTTATCAAGCCTTCGTAAACTAGGTACAGTAGGTGAACCCATTAATCTTGAGGCTTGGGAATGGTATGACGAACATATTGGCAAACAAAAATGTCCCATAGTTGATACCTGGTGGCAAACCGAAACCGGAGGAATTATGATTAGTAGCCTAGCGGGAGTAACCAAAGACATACCTACTTTTGCTACGCTTCCTTTACCTGGCGTACAGCCTTGTCTGATGGATGAAAATGGACTGGAATTACCCGAGGGAGAACAAGAAGGTCGACTTTGCATAAAATTTCCATGGCCGAGCATGGCACGTAGCATTTACGGAGACCACCAACGCTACACAGACACGTATTTTAGTACATTCCCCGGCAAGTATTTTACGGGAGATGGAGCAAAACGCGACCTTGAAGGTAACTATCGCATTACAGGCCGGGTAGATGACATAGTGATTGTAAGCGGGCATAACCTCGGGACTGCAGAAATAGAAAATATAATAAACGAACATCCTCAAGTTGCCGAAAGTGCTGTAGTTGGTTATCCGCATGATGTAAAGGGAAATAGTATTTACGCGTACGTCACACTTAAGAATGACGGCAGCCACCATAATCAACTAGAAAATGAGATTAAAGAGTTGGTTTCAAGAACCTTAGGTCCTATTTCTAAGCCCGAAAAAATTCAATTTACGTCAGGTTTACCTAAAACCCGAAGTGGCAAAATAATGCGTAGAATCTTAAGAAAAGTGGCTGCCAACGAGCTAGAAAACTTAGGCGATATAAGTACTCTACTCAATCCAGAGTGTGTAGAAGAAATAATTGCTGGAAGGAGATAGGATAACTGATTTAGGACGTAGGATATATCATCTGGGACTCCTGTCAGTTTTTGATAATGGCGGACCTAGTAAAGAAGCGCCTCTTGGAAAGACGAGGGTGTTCTTCAAATTCTATACTGATTTAACATAAATAGCGCCTACAGGACTTTAGATACTAGAACTGCTCAATCTCCCTAACCAAAGCCTCCACATTTTCACTAGGAGTAGCCCAACTGGTAATCAAGCGAATGGCTGAGTGGTTTTCATTTATCTTTCTCCAGTGATGAAACGTAAATTTTTGTGCTAAATGCTCAATCTGCATATTGCTTAAAATCGGAAAAATTTGATTAGTAGTGGTGTCTTCCCAAAATAGAATTCCCTTGTATGAGAATGCTTGCTTCAATTTCATGGCTTGCTCATTAGCATAACGAGCTAAGTCAAAGTACAAATCATCACGCAGCAATTCTTCAAATTGAATACCGAGTACTCGCCCTTTAGCTAACATAGCTCCACGCTGCTTTACATGAAATGCAAAATCTTCTTGAAGTATGGGATTATTTATAACAATAGCCTCTCCCAATAATGCCCCATTTTTAGTACCTCCTAACCAAAAAACATCTGTAAGTGTGGCAACATCAGCCAGTGTCAGATCGTTCTCTTTTGCGACGAGCGCATTACCTAGTCTTGCCCCATCCATAAACAAGTATAAATCGTTTCCCTTGCAAAAATGATAAACGTCTGTAAGCTCTTGTTTACTATAAGTAGTTCCCATCTCGGTAGCATTCGAAATATATACCATACGCTGTTTTAGCACATGAGGTTTGTTCGTGTGCGCATCTAAGACTTGCTGAATATGAGCTGGAGTTAGCTTGCCAGAGCTTGCTTCTATAGCATTTATTTTATGACCGGTAGCTTCTATTGCGCCTGTTTCATTGGTATAAATATGCCCGGTAGTTGCGGCTATTACACTCTCGTGAGGCTTCAAGCAGGCTGCTATTACAAGCATATTGGCTTGTGTTCCGCCGCTTACAAAATGAACTTTAGACGCTGGAGTATTCGCTTTTTCTAAGATTAGTGCAGCTGCTCTTTGGCAATATTCATCTACACCATAGCCGTCTTGTTGCACCCTATTGGTGCGGACAAGTGCTTCCAAAACACGAGGATGACATCCTTCAGAATAGTCATTTTTAAACGAGATAGTCATGATACACTCAAAATTAACTTAAAAAATAAGTTATTCGTTGGCTAGCACTCTTTTACTCCTGCTCTACCGTCCGTTTAGACTTACGATAGATGAACGAGTTAAAGATATTACGGCGAGCAAATCGTTGCATTTTATCTGCATTTACCAACTTGGAAAACAGCGTTTTATTCACACCAAAATACTCGTACGTAGAGCCATCTGTAAAAGTAACCTCTAGTAACATGCTTTTGTGATGTAAGTCGTCAATACTCGCATTGTTTATCGTCTCGTTATATTCATCCAATCCTTTGGCAATAGTTTCTGGGGCTATACTTATTAAGAAAGCATATCCATCTGTGAGTTGGCGACTCATTTCCTCTGCTTCTTCTTTCATGGTATCGTCAGCAGTGTGCTTATCGGGATGCCATTCTTTAACCAAATTACGGTAGCTGGTTTTTAATTCCTTCAGATCTATTTCACCCTCTACTTGAAACAGTTTTTTGTATTGATTGATACGCTTCATTTATGCTTTGCTAAAAAACGGTGCAAACCTATCCAAATAAGTGGGAATAACTGTTTTCTATTTAACCCTAGCTTAATCCTGTAATGACACCATTGTTATCTATGTCCATTCCTTCGCTGGCAGGTATTGCAGGCAAGCCTGGCATACGCATCATGTTTCCTAAAATAGGAATAAGGAATCCAGCGCCAGCTGCTATCTCAAATTCACGCACGGTGATTCTAAAACCCGACGGACGACCGATTAACTTCTCATTATCCGAAAATGATTTTTGGGTTTTTGCCATACAAATCGGCAAGTGGTCTAATCCAAGCTTTGCTATAGTTCTTAATCCTGCTTCTGCCTCCGTAGCGTAATCTACACCGTCAGCACCGTATATTTCCTTAGCAATAGTTTCTATTTTTTCTTTTACAGGACTTGCCCAATCATAAAGCGGTTTGAAATTACTCTTGCCACTTTCTATTTCTGCTACAACCGCTCTAGCCAAATCAGCAGTTCCATTACCTCCTTCAGCCCATCCTTTACTCAATACTGCTTTCACACCTAAACTCGCACATTTCTCTATCAGCCAATCTATCTCTTCTTGACTATCAGTATAAAAGTTATTAATTGCCACAACACGCTGCAAGCCAAATTTAGCCATGTTTTCAAGGTGTTTTTCCAAGTTAGCGAATCCTTTTTGCACGCGTTCTAAACTAGCTGTATTGTACTCGTCTGCAGGCGAGCCTCCGTGGTGTCTTAGCGCTCTAATAGTAGCTACAATGACTACAGCTTTGGGTTTTAGCCCTGCATAACCACATTTAATATCCAAGAATTTTTCTGCACCTAAATCTGCACCAAATCCTGCTTCGGTTACCACATAATCAGATAAACTCATACCCATTTTGGTAGCAATTATTGTATTAGTTCCTTGCGCTATATTAGCGAATGGACCACCGTGAATAATGGCAGGATTGTGCTCCAATGTTTGCACTAAATTTGGTTTTATAGCATCCTTAAGCAATAAGGTCATTGCATTTTGGGCATTTAAATCCCGTGCATAGATAGGCTTTCTGTCAAAAGTGTATCCAACGAAAATATTACCCAACTTCTCTTTCAAATCATCTATGCTTTTAGCCATGCATAGAATAGCCATAACCTCACTGGCTGCTGTTATATTAAAGCCATCTTGCCTAGGAATACCATTCCCAGTACCTCCTAAACCAATCGTGATATCGCGCAAGGCACGATCATTCATATCTATAACTCGTTTCCAAATTATGGTGCGTGGGTCAATCCCCAGATTTCGTATTTTACTCTGAATATTGTTATCTATAAGTGCACTCAGTAGATTATTTGCTTTTTCAATAGCCCCAAAATCACCGGTAAAATGGAGATTGATATCTTCCATCGGCACAACTTGAGAATAACCACCACCCGCAGCGCCACCTTTAATCCCAAAAACAGGACCCAGAGACGGTTCACGCAAAACCACTACAGATTTTTTACCAATTTTATTTAAACCTTCATTAAGCCCAATAGAAACTGTTGTTTTCCCTTCACCCGCGGGAGTAGGAGTTAGGGCCGTTACAAGTATTAGATTACTCTTAGCTACCTTATCCTCGTCAATAAGACTAAGCGGTAATTTGGCTTTGTATTTACCATATTGTTCTAAATCATCCGCATCTATATTTAACTTAGCAGCAATCGTATTTATGTGCTGCATTTCTACTTTTTGGGCAATATCTAAATCTGTCATACTGTTCTAATTCTGAACGAATATACCATTTGAAGGTATTTACCCATCTTTAAACCTATTCTAAATGTCTAACTTTGACCACAGGTTAGCATCTCTTTTTATCTTTTATATGAGGTAAACGATGCTCTAAGAACCCACTTGAATATCATTAACCCCTTTTACAAAAATACGAATGAGCGATTTTACAAAAACCTATTTAGCCTTGGGAGATAGCTATACCAGCGGCACTTCCATCGCATTCCCCGTAAATTTTCCCAATCAGCTTGCCGATAGCATCCACGCTCTAACAGGCAAAACCATAGCCGTTAAAATTGTGGCACAAAACGCATGGAGAACAGACGATTTACAAAGAGCAATAAAACGAAGTGATTTAGATGAAACCTATGATCTCGTTTCGCTACTTATTGGAGTTAATAATCAATATCAAGGTTTACCATTAGCTGATTTTGAGAGAGACTTTAGGCGCCTTTTGGATACCGCTATTACCTTTTCAGGAAATAACAAGAATCGTGTTTTTGTGCTGTCCATTCCCAATTATGGATATACTCCCTATGGTGCAGAAAAAAAGGAACAAATCACCAACGAACTAGCCTTATTTAATGCACTTTCCGAATCTATATGTAACGAATCAGGCATTGATTATTTCGATGTTACTGAAATCTCGTTGGAAGCGGAAAACAATCCGGACTATAGAGCTAGTGACAACCTGCACCCTTCTGCTTTACAGTATACAGCGTGGGTATCCTCTTTTATCGATCAGGTACTAGAGAAACTCAACTGATACCCTTCGCAAATTGAGTCCAGTTACGTTATTTATTACTTAATCACTCCCATTTCCTTACCTACTTTGATAAATGCTGCTATAGCTTTGTCTAAGT
Organism: Chitinophaga pinensis; assembly: GCA_945889315.1. GTDB lineage: Bacteria > Bacteroidota > Bacteroidia > NS11-12g > UBA9320 > UBA9320. The sequence goes on along the minus strand of CAMDBP010000015.1, from coordinate 20,909 downwards.
GATGTTGATCATGGCCTGCTGACATTTGAACTCTGATTCTTGCCTTACCTTTAGGCACTACAGGGAAATAAAATCCAATTACATAAATACCCTCTTCCAACATCCGTGCAGCCATTTCTTGCGCGACCTTCGCATCATAAAGCATTAAAGGAACAATGGGATGAACGCCGGGCGTGATATCAAAACCAGCAGCAGTCATTTTCTCACGGAAATACGTGGTGTTATATTCTAATTTATCGCGTAATTCTGTAGTTTCACTCAGCATGTCTAGCACTGCAATGCTCGCTCCTACAATACTTGGAGCTAACGTGTTAGAGAATAAATATGGACGACTACGTTGACGCAACATTTCAATTATCTCCTTTTTACCAGAGGTGAATCCACCGCTTGCGCCACCTAATGCTTTTCCTAGTGTACCAGTGATGATTTCTATTTTGCCCATCACACCACAATGTTCGTGGGTGCCCCTTCCTGATTTTCCTAAAAATCCTGAACTATGGCACTCATCTATCATAACGCTGGCATTGTACTTTTCTGCTAATGCTACAATTTTATCGAGCTGAGCAATAGTACCATCCATAGAAAAAGAACCGTCAGTAACGATTACTCTATTTCGTTGTGCTTGGGAATCTTGCAACTGCTTTTCCAAATCTGCCATGTCGTTGTGCTCGTATCTATAACGTACAGCTTTACACAATCTCACCCCGTCTATGATACTAGCATGGTTAAGCGCATCGGAAATTATAGCATCCTCGGCATCAAAAAGAGGCTCAAATAACCCTCCGTTGGCATCAAATGCAGCAGCATAGAGAATCGTGTCTTCCGTACCTAAGAATTCAGAAATTTTTTGCTCTAATTCTTTGTGAATGTCTTGTGTGCCGCAAATAAAACGTACCGAACTCATACCGTAACCGTGCGTATCAATAGCATCTTTTGCTGCTTGTATTACCTTGGGATGCGAACTTAACCCCAGGTAATTATTTGCGCAAAAATTAACCACCTCTCCTGCAGTATCCGTCTTAATATCTGCTCCTTGTGGAGTGGTAATAATTCGCTCATTTTTATATAATCCAGCTTCTCTAATCTCGGCTAGTTCTCGGTCAAGTTTTGCTTTAAGTGAATCGTACATTTTATTCGTTTTTTTGGATGGGGCAAACATACACGTCTTTGGGTTGTGGTGCAATAGTTCATACATTCTCTGCCAATTGAGAATCATTTTAATGCCAAAGTTTCTGTTTATAGCGTAGAACTCAACCAAATTACGACAAAAGGATAAAATTACCTGAACTATTTAAGTGGCATAATCGTTGTATCGCTATACTTGTAACGACGAACAAAAATAGATGTCTGAAAATAAACCTAAAGGTAAAACACCTGAAAATCAAAACGGTACGCCGAATCCTTTTGATAATAAAAAAGCACAAACCAAAAAGCCTAAGTTCAATCCGATATGGATCTATGCCATATTAGCAGCTATATTTTTGGGTATCACTTTTTTAAATCCTAGCGGAGGTCTTAAAAAAGATACCGGCGAAGTGCTCCAAATGATAAAAAATGGAGACGTAGCAAAGCTGAATGTCGTTAATAGAAACCGAGCCGAGGTATATTTAACCAAAGAAGCGAAAGAAAAAGACACCTATAAAAAAGATATTCGCAAGCCTAACTTCCCAGGAGGAGAAGATATATACACATACTATCTTTCAGACATTGGACCTGCGGATAAATTCCAAGAAACTATAGATGCTGCGCAAATCGATCTAAAACCAGAGCAACGCATTGTAACCAACTGGATAGCAGAGTCTGATCCATGGGCAAGTCCTATACTTCAAATGTTACTTTGGGTTGGTATTCTGGTACTTGTTTGGATGTTTGTAATGCGCAGAATGGGTGGATCTGGAGGCGCAGGTGGCGGACAAATATTTAGTATTGGCAAGAGCAAAGCACAACTCTTTGATAAAGACACAAAAGTAAATGTGACATTTAAAGATGTTGCGGGACTTGAAGGTGCTAAAGAAGAAGTAATGGAAATTGTAGATTTCCTTAAAAACCCAACAAAATACAGTAACCTAGGTGGTAAAATACCAAAAGGAGCTTTACTTGTAGGCCCTCCAGGTACCGGTAAAACATTACTAGCAAAAGCAGTAGCTGGAGAAGCTGACGTACCCTTTTTCTCTTTATCAGGATCTGATTTCGTAGAAATGTTTGTGGGTGTAGGAGCAAGTAGAGTAAGAGACTTATTCCGTCAAGCAAAGGAAAAAGCACCTTGTATTATATTCATTGACGAGATAGACGCCATAGGCAGAGCCAGAGGCAAAAACGCCATGCAAGGCGGTAATGACGAACGTGAAAACACGCTAAACCAATTACTTACAGAAATGGATGGTTTTGGAACAGATTCGGGCGTTATTATGCTTGCTGCAACCAATAGAGTAGATATTCTAGACTCTGCATTACTTCGAGCTGGAAGATTTGATAGACAGATATACGCAGATATGCCTGACTTAAATGAGCGTAAAGCTATCTTCCTTGTGCACCTGAAACCTATAAAGGCAGAGGAGAATCTTGACATCGATTTCTTAGCACGTCAAACTCCTGGTTTTAGCGGTGCTGATATTGCAAATATGTGTAACGAAGCAGCACTTATTGCAGCTCGTTATGACAAAAAAGTAGTAGAAAAACAAGACTTTCTGGATGCGGTAGACCGAATAGTTGGCGGACTTGAAAAGAAAAATAAAGTAATCACTCCAGATGAGAAACTTGCTGTGGCAGTGCACGAAGCAGGCCATGCTACCGTAAGTTGGTTATGCGAACATGCACACCCCTTGGTGAAAGTAACAATAGTTCCTAGAGGAAGAAGCTTAGGTGCTGCGTGGTATTTACCAGACGAACGTCAGATTACACGCACCGAGCAATTACTTGATGAAATGTGTGCCACTTTGGGCGGCAGAGCAGCAGAGAAAGTTATTTTTGATAAAATTAGTACCGGTGCACTTAGTGACTTAGAAAAAGTGACCAAGCAAGCTATGGCTATGGTAAGTATATATGGTTTAAATGAAGCCATAGGAAATGTTTCCTATTATAACATGGACCAAGGTTTTAGTAAACCTTTCAGTGAGAAACAGGCTGCGCTAATGGATGACGAAATTAAAAAACTCACCGATGAGCAATACCTTAGAGCTATAAAAATAATTGCAGATAATAAAGATAAGGTTCTTGCGCTAGCGAATCAACTACTAGAGAGAGAAGTTATTTTTAAAGAAGATTTAGAAAAGATCTTTGGGATGAGTGCAAGTGATGCCATCGCCAAAAAACTACTAGATGATCAACTAATAATAGCAGATACAGCAGCCATAATTGAGGAAAATATGGAGGTAGTAGAAGCTGAAGAAATAGATGAAACTGCAGCGGAAACGTCCGAAGAAACTGCTGAAAATTAACCTTAAATTATTACAATAAAAAAAGGAGCTAACCATGTGGTTAGCTCCTTTTTTTATATCCTCTAAATAATTTAATCTTTCACTTTTGAATACATATACTCAGCCACTTCATCAGGTACTAAATACTTAATACTACGTCCCATGCGTACCAAACCACGTACATAACTTGCTGAGATGTTGAGCATAGGTCCTTTCATCACACGAACCTTCTGATTTTTAGCAAATTCGCCTCCTGGGAAACCTTCTCTGAAATAGGAAAGTATATCGTACTCCATTAATATCTCTTCATGATCTTTCCATTTTTCTAAATGTTGAAGATTATCTGTTCCTAAAATAAGCTGAAACTCAATAGAAGGATGTAGCTCTTTTAATTTTTTAAGGGTGTAAGACGAATACGAAGGAATAGGCATATCAAATTCTACATCACTTACCTTAAACTGCTCATTCCCTTTGATTGCTAGTTTCACCATGTTTAGTCGGTGATCAGCATCCATAATATCTTTCCCTTTCTTTAATGGGTTTTGCGGTGAAACCACAAACCATACTTCATCTAGCTTTGCTTGGTCAAGCATATATTGACCAATAATTAAGTGCCCATGATGTATGGGGTTAAATGACCCAAAAAATAATCCTACCTTCATTCTAAACTTCTGATTTTAAAAAACTTGCAACTACCTCTTCTGCGGTAGCAAAGGTATCACTTAACACATCGTTAACAATAACTTTATCAAACTGATGTTCAAATTTTAGTTCAGTTTTTGCTTTGGCTATCCTCTCTTCCAATTGAGATGCACTTTCTGTTGAGCGATTTCTTAATCTTTCTTCTAAAATTTGTACCGAAGGCGGCCTTAGAAACAAGGCTAAAGCACTGTCTTGGTAATATTTTTTTATGGCAAGTCCACCTTGAACATCTAAATCAAAAATAACGGTTTTTTTAGCTGCCCAAAGTCGATCTACTTCACTTTTAAGTGTGCCATAAAAAATCCCGTTGTACACCTCTTCGTGTTCTATAAATTTATTTTCTTCAACGGCCTCTAAGAATGCTTCTTTGGTATAAAAATAATAATCTACACCGTGCGTTTCATTGGGTCTTTTGGCTCTCGTTGTGGCGCTTATCGAGAATTCTAAATCTGGTATCGTATTCAGCAAATGACGTACTACAGTTGTTTTACCACTGCCACTAGGTGCCGAAAATATGATTAATTTGTTTGTCACTTCTGTATTAGCTTCTGCGTCAACTTCTTCTTGTCTTTGGGTCATTATTCGTATTAAAGTAAGTTAAGTGCTTGCTCCTTTATTTTTTCCAATTCTTCTTTCATCGCAACTACTTCCTTTTGAATACCAGCGTGATTAGCCTTACTCCCCAGCGTATTAATCTCTCGACCCATTTCTTGCGCTATAAAATTTAGCGTTTTACCCTTAGGGTTATTTTCTAATGCTTCGCAAAAGTGTTCGCAATGCGTTTTGAGCCTATGCTTTTCTTCGTTAATATCGTATTTCTCTAGGTAATAAATGAGTTCCTGTTCAAATCTATTTTTATCAAAAGACTCATCTTCCACCAATTGTTTCAGGTTTTTTTGAAGTCTTTCTTTGGTACTCTCTGTGCGTATGGGTTCTAGTATTTCAATAGCAGGTATGCCTTCAGCAATGGTCTCAGCATAGTCATTTAATAAGCTTCTTAACGTTTCCCCTTCTTTAAGTCTAAATGCATCAAACTCTATGTAGGCTAACTCTCCTACTTCTTTAACCAAGCTATATAAGTCTTCATCCAATTTTTCATCATCTTGATAAATCACATCTTGCATGGTGGTGGTTATTCTAAAAATGTCGTGCTCTGGCGCACCCAGTTTTTTGCTCAAGTTAAGTAGCTTATGATAATAGGTAGCGGCCAACGCTTCATTTATTTGAATGTCATTTTCATTGGTTTTGTGCTTCACCACGTTTATACTGAGCGTAGCACTTCCTCGTTCTATTTTTTTGCCAAACGTGTTTCTAATTTCTATTTCTTTAGGCATTAGGAAGCGAGGCACACGTAGGCTTAAGTCGAGAAACTTTCCGTTAAGGCTACGTAATTCTACTTTTACGCTATAGTTTTCGGTATGCTTTTCGGCCATACCATAGCCGGTCATTGATCGGATCATTATGTTTGGGCAAATATAAGTTCTATATTACAGTTCTAATTAAAGCTTTAGTTTATTAGAAGTGCAAAAAAACGTTGTGAAATCAGCAAATTATACCAACTTATTAAAAATTTCTTATCAAAATTATTTTTCTATTACTATTGTCAATAGCGACCTCTTAATCTCCGAATGCTAGACATAAGGATTGAGAGTATGTAAGCGGATGTCTACACGTTTTTTTGGTAGACAGAATTTAATTGGTTTAAAACAGATTTCTTATGAATAATAAACTTATTGAAAAGTCATGTATTCTTATTGTTTTTTTAGTGAGTATTGTCGCTTCTTCAGTTAACTATCTTAATTAAATTTTTATGAAACGTAGTATTCAAGTATTCTTCCTAGTAGTTATATTAACTTTCTTTGGTTTTACATTTTCTAAAACGCTTAGTAATTCCAATGTCGTAACTGAAATAAAATCAGCATCTAATAATGTCCCCAACTTAGTAATTAGCCTAACGATAACCCGTAACTCTAATGGACATATTAGTATTGATAAATCAACTGAACAGAATTCTGAAAATGTAGGTTTAAAGGCATTTGTTTTAGAAGACTTTCATTATCCCGTAGTGTCAATGCCAAATGATAGTGTATTCGTAGAGTATGATCCGCTTCCAATTGGGTATAACGTATATTGGATTCCTATAGATTGTGACACTCTACCTATGGCTCAGGTTGTTATAGGCTATGCATTTTGGTGTGATGGCTGTTCGGGATGTAAGCCATCTGTAGTGAGTACAGGAAACAGTGCAACAGTGACTTGTAATAACTCATGTTGCACATTAAAAAAGAGAAAGGTTGGTGGTTTAACGTTAGCAGACGGAGCTGGTTTTCTAGTAGTAGCTAAGAGCGTAACCTATAATTTTTGATTTTTATAGTATCATTATTTGACTAGGCTCACCTCCCCCTATTCACCAGCCAAAGTCCCAAAACAATAAGCAACCCGAAACCCGCTTTACTCCAAGTTAGCACATCCATACCTAATGCTATAGCTATAAGTGCAGCGAGCAACGGTTGTAAGTAGATATAGCTGCCGGCGAGCGTGCTGCTGCTGTTTTGTACCGCCCATACATTGAGTATATAATTTGCAATGGTGACAAATAGCACCACAAAAAACAATGCAAAAATGGCTTTGTCTGTAAAGCTAGACCAATCTACCGCGGCAAACTCGCTATACCCCACAGGCAGTACCAATACAAAACCAATCATAAACATAAAGGCGGTAACGGTAGTAGCCTTGTATTTTTTTAGCAATCTCGCTACGTAGTACAAATGGAAAGCAAAACTAGATGCATTCAGCATAATCAATAAGTCGCCTATAAATCCCTCACTACTCAGCGAAAAAGTGCCTACTTTCATCAATAAGACAGCACCCATAAAAGCAATGAATATGCCTAAATACACATTGAACTTTACGTGGGTTTTACTACCTATAGCGGTATAAAGAACTACCATTATAGGAGAAATCATCATGAGCACACTGGCATTTATGGCTGAAGTCATGCTTAAACCTTTAAAAAAAGCCAACATATTCAGTGCTACCCCAAAAAATGCACATACCGCCAAATCAAAAAAATCTCGTTTATTTTCAATTTTTTCTCGGTCTACCAAAAAATAATAGGAGCCAAAAAAAAGTGCGCCACAACCCACTCTCAAGGTTATAAATGCAAAAGGTGAAATAAACTCTGGCATCGCCCATTTGGCAATAGAATAATTGGCTGCATAGAACAATGCAACGCTAAACATAGCTACGTGAACCCCTATTTTTTTGTTTAATACCAAGGCTACAAATGACGATTTTTTTTTTCAAAGCGTCACTTATTTTAACGGTGGCAGGTCTACTAAATCTCATCCTTTCGAAATAAAAAGCGGATTTTCCACATCCTTTATTTTTATGAATGGTATTGGTTTGTTATCCTTGCATTTATGTATGACTTTATAGCAGGTAAGGTAGATAGAATTACGCCTACAGAAGTAGTAATCGATTGCAACGGTTTAGGATACTTACTGCATATTTCACTGAATACCTTTGAGGTACTAAAAGACCAAAAACAGGTAAAGGTTTTCGTGCACCTCATTGTACGAGAAGACAGTCATACCCTTTATGGATTTGCAACCACCAATGAACGTCAATTGTACGTCAAACTTGTTGGTGTGAATGGTGTGGGTCCGAGTACCGCTCGAATGATATTGAGTAGTATGCGCGTAGATGACGTGGTGAGTGCTATATCCAATAATAACATAGCCGTGTTAAAAACCATAAAAGGAATTGGACCTAAAGCTGCCCAACGATTGGTAGTAGAGCTCCAAGATAAACTGGGAGGTATTGGTTCTGACGAAGCCTACACCCTAAGTGGTGGCGGCACCCAAATGGACGAAGCCATGGAAGCACTTATGGCACTTGGTTTTGCTAAACCTGCTATTGCCAAAATACTGCTAAGAATAAGTGCTGATGCAGGCAATAATGCTTCCACAGAAGAGTTAATTAAGAAGTCTTTACAATTATTGTAAATTTGTTAGCCAAAAATTAATCAAAGCATATAAGAAGACTATACTTTACAACCAACCAGTATTCGCTTTTGAAAGAAAGAATTTTAAAAACAAATGTACACAGAGTTCTTATAGCTTTGGTGATATTGGCTGCGTATAGTTTTGGAAGTGACACTGCGTTAGGACAAGATGAACCCAGACGCACACCTATAGATCTTAAAGATCCACCAAACATTAAGACCACTTATCAATACGATCCTACCACAGGTAATTACCTGGAAATAATCACCGTAGGCGAAAAACCACTTGGCTCACCACGCGTGCTTACTCCTCTTGAGTATTCTAAAGCAAAAGAGCGACAAGATCTCAATGTGTATTACCGTAAAAAAAGCAATGCAGACAATTACATAAAAGGCGGGGGGTTGATTCCTAAAATTGCCGTTACTCCAGAGATATTTGATAAAGTATTCGGCGGTGGGGTTATAGACATTAGACCCACTGGAAGTGCAGAAGTTACCTTTGGTGGAAATTTCAACAAAGTAGAAAACCCTAATTTTCCGGTTCGCCAACAACGTAACGGACAGTTTGATTTCGGCATGAAAATGCAGCTCAACGTTACCGGCCAAATAGGTGACCGGATGAAGCTGAACTGGAATTACGATACCGAAGCGACTTTTGAGTTTGAAAACCAAATGAAACTCAACTGGGCCGGAGAAGAAGATGATATCCTCAAAAATATAGAACTTGGGAATGTGAGTCTTCCGCTTAATGGTAGTTTAATTCAAGGAGGACGAAACCTATTTGGTGCAAAAACACAACTTCAATTTGGAAAACTTAAAGTAGCAGTAATTGCAACCCAAGATAAAGGCGAAACCAAAGAAACACAGGTTACTGGAGGTGCTCAAATCACCAATTACAATATTCAAGCACACAATTACGACGTAAACAGACACTACTTCTTATCCCAGTATTTTGCCAATAATTATAACCAAGCACTTTCAAGACTGCCTATTATAGCGTCAAATGTGCAGATAAGCTATATTGAGGTTTGGATAACCAATCGTAACAACTCGGTAGGCAACACCCGAAATGTCATGGGGTATATGGACCTAGGTGAAAATGCAGATAATACCTACCGTGATTTCTTGGTAGGCCCTGCCAATGCCTATCCGGACAATTATGCTACTAGCTTATACCGCGATATTATCGATAGAAGTAAGGAGTTTTGTAACCCTATTGATAGTAGATTGCAAATAGGCACAGACTATGAATGCTTAAGCAATGCGCGAAAGTTGAATGAAAATGAATTCTCGTACCACCCTACGCTGGGTTATTTGTCACTAAATCAGTCTCTTAATAATGATGAGCTACTCATGGTAGCCTATACCTATACGATTAATGGCGAAAATCATCAAGTAGGAGACCTTACGGTAAATAATTCCATTTCTACTGGCGACAATAGTCACCTAAACCTTAAGCTACTCAAAAATTCTACTATCAAAACGAATTTACCTACATGGAATCTGATGATGAAAAACATCTATTCCTTAAATACGTATAACCTTCAACAAGAGGATTTTACGATGAATGTAGTGTATGCGGATGATCCAAGTGGTGCAGACCTAAACTACCTGCCTGTAGATGCCAGCGAAACACGAATTAAAGAAAAACAACTGATTACCGTTCTGAATCTAGACAAGATAAATAAACAACAAGAAGCAAAGCCTGACGGCGTTTTTGACCTCATAAATGGCGTAACCATCGACGCTACCAAAGGCCGAATTATATTTCCTGTTCGAGAACCTTTTGGTGCATTTTTACGCGAACAGTTTCTTGATAAAACCAAGGCCGACTATTATGTGTACGATTCGCTCTACCAAACAACCAAGTGGAATGCTGAACAAGATTTAAAGCATAATAAATTTTTCTTACGTGGAACGTTTAAGGGATCATCGTCCGATAAAATAAAACTACAATGTTATAACATATCCAAAGGCTCAGTACGTGTTACGGCTAATGGTAATATGCTAAATGAGGGGTCAGACTATACCGTAGATTATACCATGGGTAATGTTACCATTGTAAATCAAGGAATACTTAACTCAGGCGCAGCAATCAAAGCAACGTGCGAGAGTAATTCCCTTATCAATATTCAACAAAAATCACTAATTGGCACTCGACTAGATTACAAACACTCCGACAAATTATTACTAGGTGGAACCTACATGTACATGAATGAGCGTCCACTTACCAATAAAGTAAACATAGGTGAAGAGCCCTTGCGTAACTCTATTTGGGGATTAGACGGTTCATACAATACCGAGTCGCGCTTCTTAACTCGCATGGTCGATAAGCTCCCTTTCATCGAAACCAAAGAGAAGTCTACCATTAGCATAACCGGAGAATTTGCGCACCTTATACCCCACAAAGCAAAAACGCAGGGTGACAAAGGGACTTCTTATCTTGACGATTTTGAAGGTGCAGAAACACCTTACGATTTAAAATATGTACGTAGTTGGTATATGGCCAGTACCCCACAAGGGCAACCCGATTTATTCCCAGAAACCACCACTTCATTTAAAGCAGACAGTGCATACAACAGTAAACGAGCCAAGCTGGCATGGTACAACATAGATCCTGTTTTCCAATCTAAAAGCAATCTTACTCCTGCCAATATCAACACCTTACAACAGTCTAACCACTGGGTAAGAACAGTAACGCTTAAAGAACTGTTTGATGAAATAGAACTACAACAAGGTCAGCCACAGCAGTTACCAACCCTAGATTTAAGCTACTATCCAGATGAAAGAGGTCAGTATAACTATAACTCTCAAAACATGGAAGCCGACGGTACACTCAATAATCCAACAGAAAATTGGGCAGGTATCATGCGAAGAATAGAAACCAACGACTTTGAAGCTACCAACATAGACTATATAGAAGTGTGGCTCATGGATCCGTTTGTGTATTCCAAACACCAAGGAACCAAACACAATACCGGTCAGCTATACATCAACTTGGGAAGTGTTTCTGAAGATATAATTCCTGACCGAAAAAGATCTGCAGAAAACGGATTACCCGTTCCTAATGGGAACTATACCGTAGATTCTAGCAAATACGCATTAACTCCACGTGGTCAGATCATCAATAAAGCATTTGACAATGACCCAGCTGCACGTACGGCTCAAGACATAGGTTTAGATGGCATGAGCGATGAGGTAGAACAAACAAGTCTTAAATTTTACCTGGATGGTATTGCAGCCAAACATGGCACAGCGTCGTTAGCCTACAAAATTGCTGAAGCCGACCCTTCTGCAGATAATTATTTGTACCCGCGCGATCCTGTTTATGACGGAAGTAATGCCTTGGTCCTTCAACGTTATAAAAATTACAACGGTTTTGAGGGCAACAGTACGGTCGATAAATTAGCAGACGGAACTCCAAAATCTGCCAATACCATTCCAGATGACGAAGACATTAATCAGGATTACACCGTAAATCTGAATGAGGAATACTATCAATATAAAATTGAAATTTCACCCGATAAGCTCAGAATAGGCGAAAACTTTGTCACCGACTCTGTGTACGCCGATGCGGACCAAATAGATCCAGGAGCAGAACCCAACAAAATAACTTGGTACCAACTCAAAATACCTATACGCCAATACGATAAAAAAGTAGGAGGTATTCAAGATTTTAAATCGATTCGATTTATGAGAATGTACGTAAGTGGCTTTGAAGATAGTCTAGTGCTGCGCTTCGGAAACTTACAATTGGTACGCGCAGATTGGAGACGTTACCTCAATACCTTAAAATTTCCACCGCGCGTTGGTCCAGCTATAGATCCTAACGACCGCACTGAATTGGTAGTTTCAACGGTTAATGTGAACGAAAACAGTAAACGAGTTCCCATACCATACGTAGTACCTCCTGGATTTAGTCGTGAGATAGACCCAACGCAACAAGCCAATGTTCAACAAAACGAACAGTCGCTTTCTGTAGCCGTATGTAACTTAGGCAAAGATGATGCTCGTGGAGCTTATAGACCACTAGAATATGATATACGTAACTACAAAAAACTAAAAATGTTTGTACACGCAGAGTCTCAAGATCCCTTGATACAAAAAGGAGATGTAGTAGCGATTATGCGTATAGGTACCGACTTAGAAAACAATTTTTATCAATACGAGATACCGCTTACTATATCGCCCAATGGCAATGCTAATGCGGCTTCGGTATGGCCTACCGAAAATGAAATACTCATAGAATTAGAAGAGTTTTATAGAGTAAAACTCAACCGGCAATTAGCGAACAGCGCTAACCCAAACGGATTCTATTCAGAAACCCTAGCAAACGGACATAAAATTAGTATCATTGGTTTACCCGATTTGAGTAACGTAAGAACCATACTCTTAGGTGTAAAAAATCCAAGTAATGGTAGCAGCGATGCCCTCTGTGCGGAAGTATGGTTTAATGAATTGCGCTTGGTAGATTTTGCCAATAAAGGAGGTTATGCTGCAACCACACGAATGGTGGCTAAACTAGCCGATTTTGCCAATGTCGCCGTGTCTGGAAATTACCAATCCATAGGTTTTGGTGGTATAGATAAAAAGCTAAATGAGCGTAATATCACTGAGCAAATACAATACGATATAGCTACAAACCTAGAACTAGGCAAGTTTTTCTCCCAGAAATCAGGCATTACTGTGCCTATGTTTATTGGCTACAGTGAGAATATTGTTAATCCTAAATTCTATCCCCTAAATCCAGATATTCTGCTTCGCACAGCAATTAATAATGCGGAAACACAAACCGAAAGGGATGCCATTCGTATTGCTGCGCAAGACTACAACAGCCGTTACAGTCTAAACTTTACCAACGTTAAGAAAAACAAAACCGGTACAGGAGAGTCGCATATTTATGACGTATCCAATTGGAATTACTCATTTGCGTATCAGCGTCTATTTAGAAGAAGCCAGATTATAGAGCGCAATGACGTTAAAACTTACAGAACGAGCTTAGCCTATAATTTTTCGCCAACACCTTTATCGTGGGAACCTTTCAAAAAGAGTATAAAATCTAAAAACCTAAGCTTAATCAAAGATTTTAATCTTGGTTTAAAACCTTCTAATCTTAACTTTAGGATAGAAGTAGACAGAAGGTATGCCGAACTAAAAAACAGAGATAATGATAATTTCAAAAGCATTGTTCCGCTTTTGTATGACAAAACCTTTAACATAGGCCGTATTTATGGCGCAAAGTGGAATCTGACCAAATCTTTATCAGTAGACTATGCCTCTTCTGCTAACTCGTGGGTTGAAGAACCTTTTGGAGCATTAGATTCCCGCGAAAAGAAAGATTCTATGTGGAGAGATTTCTCATCACTTGGACAATTACGTGATTTTAACCAGACCGTAAATGCGAACTACAGTCTCCCACTGCGAAAGATAAAAATGTTGGATTGGATGACAGTAACTACCCGATATACAGGAAACTACCAGTGGCAAAATGCGCCACCAGCAGCCGTATCGTTGGGTAACACCATACAAAATTCCAGAACCATGGGAGTTACCAGTAACTTGAACTTTATTTCTTTCTACAATAAGGTGCCCTTCTTGAAAAAAGTAAACAAACCGTCAGCAAAAAAATCACCAGCTAGGGATGAAGAAGATCCAGACGCCGTTAATGCCAAGAAAGAAAAAGACGACCTAAGCGCAACAACAAAAGCAATTTTTCAGTTTCTGATGATGCTAAAACAAGCCCAAGGCACTTTTACCTTTACCGATGGAACAACACTTCCTGGATTTAACAAAACCATCGATTACCTTGGTCAAAACTTTAAAAACAACGCACCTGGGTTGCCCTTTATTTTAGGAGGTCAAAGTGAAAACTTCAGAAATACTATTGCAAGTAACGGATTTTTAACCCAAGACACCAACCAAATATCGCGCTATGTGAACTTGCACGGCGTAGATATTAATGGCAGTGCAACCGTTGAGCCCATCACAGGATTTAGAATCAACGTTAGTTTTAACAAACGACAAAGTCTAAACATCAATAGTAATTTCAAATACTCAGAAGCACGTGGTACATTTGAAGATGAATTTTATACCGAAGTAGGGACATTTACTACCTCGTATGGCTCTTGGGCTACCATGTTTGATAAGCTGAACAAAGACTTTTCTTCTGATGCATTTAACCAGTTTAAAAACAACAGATTTGTTATAGCGCAACGCTTACAAAGTAGAGACTTAGGCGCTGGCGGAGTATACGAGCAACTATACGGTGCGCAGCTAAACGATAAGGATACTTCGGGTTACCCACTTGGTTATTCGGCCGGTCATCAGGAAGTACTACTTCACTCCTTCTTAGCCGCTTACACAGGTAAAAATGCTGGTAACTCAAGCCTTGATGCATTTAGAAAAATACCTATTCCCAATTGGAGAGTAACCTATAATGGACTGACTCAATTAGACGTTTTTAAAGATATTTTTAGTAATATCTCTATCACCCACGGCTACAGTTCTACCTTAAATATAGGCACTTACCAAAGACCACAAGATTATGGGAAAGATTCTCTTACCGTAGGACACGATATAGCAACACAATACCAATACAACAGTGGAGTTTCTATCATAGAAAGACTTACCCCACTTATTGGTGTAGACATAACTACCAAAGAAGGAATAAGCGCCAAGTTTGAATATAAAACCGACCGTAATTTACAAATGAACCTAATTACGCGAACTATGGTAGAAATGCGTAACAAAGAATTTGTAATAGGCGCAGGTTACCGAGCTTCAGGTGTTCGCTTACCCATCAAGCTAGACGGAAAAAATATATTACTTCGTAATGATCTCAACATTCGTTTTGACTTCTCTATTCGCGATGGTATTACGGTTGTTAGAATCATTGATGGTAACGGACCTGGCAAAGACTCCTATATCCCTACGGGCGGTATAAAAACAGTAAGTATAAGACCATCCATAGATTACAAGATAAGTGACGCTCTTAATTTTAGAATGTTCTACAATCGAAATGCAAATAATCCGGCTACTAGTAACTCATTCCCATCGGCATTAACAGACTTTGGGGTAACACTTAGATACAATTTACAATAGACCGAAAGATATATTAATAAAAAGGCGGAGCTAAAGCTCCGCCTTTTTTGTATCCCGTGTTTTAACTGTTTATTCTATTTTTACGCGAATGGTTCTGGTAATGGCAAACAGCCCTAATCCTCTAGTTATATTATTGGGCAAAGGTTTTGGTTCTGCAAATGGATTATCCGGGTTGTAGGTTTGCAGTGCTTTGCCGTACGTATAATACTCCTTCGAAATTCTAGTTACATTCACAAATAAATCTGCGCTTCCCCCCTGATCATCTTTCCATTTATATAGACTAGATTTTAATTTTATGGGAAGATCTAAATTCTCTTCGTTGGTAAAATACTCATTGGTGGCATATGCTGGGAAGGTATCGCTGGCGTAGCCTGTAAATCCTTCCAATCTAAAATACTGAGGCACATCCCGCGCCGGGAATGTAAAGAGTATATTGTACTGTACTTCATAATCCCTTACAATGGAATCTACTTTTAAGTCAAAAGCTCCAATGGCTTCTGGTACTTCCACCGTAGAAGTTAAGGTTCCTAAGGTTGGTGTAACCACCTGCAAGATTGCCTCACCCGCCGTTAGATTCAGTGTACCGAAGTATTCATAGAGCTCTTCCACTTTACTGTAGGTAAACGTATAGCTATTTACACCGCTGGAAACAGTTACATCCGCATCCGTTATGACATCGTAATCATTCGATTCAGAAGCATTCAAGATGGGCTTACTTTTGGTAATGCGAAATGAATGATACTGACCATCTACTTCGATATTACCAAAGACTACCGCTTTTTGAGGAATCTCTGGTATCGGTACATTTTCAAGAACGGTTTGACACGATGTTATGCTAAGAATTAACGCTGTGTATATCCAAAAATTTTTCATGATTTAGTTAAATATATAGTTCCAGCTGACAGAAGGTAAGATAGGAAAGAGACTTATTTGCTTCAGGACTTGTTTACTATCTGGATCAAATTGTTTCTCAGGACCAATGGTATAGTAAAATGGATTTTTACGATTGTACAAGTTATAGGCACTAAACTCCCACGTGCGAACACCTCTTTTTGCCACTTTACTTACCTGTACACCAATATCTGCACGATGATACGCCCGCATTCTAAAATCATTTCTAGCAGTATACTCTGTTCCTGTTGGGTAAAATCCAAAATCTTGTCCGTAATTAATGGTGCTAAGCGAACCGAGTTCATAGGTGCTAAGTGGCAAGGTTATGGCGTTTCCTGTACCATATACCCACGTAGCAGAGAACGTTACATTTTCTTTTAATTCATATATCCCCACAACCGAAACATCATGACGTCGATCATACCGCGCATAAAATTTTTGTCCATTATTTAGCTCGTCAAACTGTTGCGTAGTCCAGGATAGCGTGTATCCCACCCAACCGGTAAGCTTACCTTGTTTACGTTGAACTAAAAGCTCCCCACCGTAACTTACGCCTTGTCCAGAAGTAATATTATTTTCCCATGAAATAGATTCAGCCCCTTCTGCACCATCTTGAATAGCTAAAAAGGATGCCCCTTCTTTGTAGCCAATTATATTATTCATGGTTTTGTAATACCCTTCTGCGGTGACGCTGAAATTTAACTTTTCAAAGTCTTTGGCAACACCTGCAGCTACCTGCTGACTATTTTGCGGTTTAACCCTGTTGGTGGCAGGCACCCATAAATCCGTAGGCAATCCCACACCGCTATTACTTAGTAAATGAACATACTGGTTCATCGTAGCATAAGATGCTTTAAGTGCTAAATCTTGCTTTAAATTATACGAAAGCGCCACCCTTGGTTCTGGATTTACGTAGGTTTTATCTTCGGAAGTAAAGGTACTCAATCTCAAGCCAACTAAGGTTTTCATTCGTTGACTAATCTTCCATTCGTCTTGAATATAGCTGCCTGTTTCTATAGATTTATAGATGGTCTTCCTATTGATACGTTCATCAAAAAAAGCACTTGTGAGTACCAAAGCGTCTGGGGTAAACGTATGTTGTGTAGCTACAAATCCGTATTTTACTTTGTGATTATTATTTGCATACCAATCAAAATCTTGTTTTAAGCTGTAATCCTGTATTCCAGAACCATACCTCAAGGCAAACTGAGAAGTATCATTATTTAATTCTTCTGCTTTAATAGCCAATTCATAAAAACTAGAGACCACAGATGTATTTGAAAATAATTTAGGACTGATAATGTGATTCCATCGGGCAGTTCCTGTGGCATTCCCCCATCCAAAACTCGTTTTGCTTTTATACGTGCTATTATCTGATTTTTCATTAAAATTGGCGTAAAACTTATCTCTGCCAAAATAGCCACTTAGGTATACTCTGTTATTCGCATTGATTTCGTAATTAGCTTTTGCATTTAAGTCATAAAAAAAATAACCTGCAGTGTTCCCATTATTAGCGGCTAGGATTATGGGTTGTGCTAATGCATCAAGATACGTGCGTCTTCCGGAAACAATAAAAGACCCTTTACCCTTGGCAAACGGGCCTTCAAGTAAGCCTTTAGAAGATATAACACCTATACCTAATTCACCAGTGTACTTTTGCTTATTGCCGTCTTTCATATTCATGTCTATAACAGAAGAAAGTCTACCTCCATATTCGGCAGGAAAACCACCTTTTATAAGTTCTACACTGCGCAGCGCATCTCCATTAAATAATGAAAAAAATCCGAAAAGATGTTGCGCATTATACACCGTCGCACCGTCAAGTATGATTAGATTTTGATCAGGACCACCGCCTCTTACATAGAGACCGCTTTGTCCTTCGCTGCCACTTTGCACTCCTGGCATAAGCTGCAGTACCTTCAGCACATCCTTTTCACCCATTAATGCCGGAATGTCTTTGATCGTTTTGATCGGAATTTCGATTGTGCTCATTTGCACATCTTCACTAACATTTTTTTGGGTTCTACTCCCTTTCACCACAACCTCTCCGATATCTGTTTGAGCATCGCTCAAGGTAACCGATAAGACTTTATCTGCTGTAATGTCCACTACTTGAACTAAGGGTTTGTAACCTATAAAATGGTAAACCACCGTATGCTTGCCTGCGGGTAACTGTAATGCGTAGTAACCAAAATTATTGGAAACCGTACCTGCGCTTTTATTGCTGGTGTAAATAGAAACACCCAATAGTAATTCCCCACTACCCACTTCTTTTACGTAGCCTGATAAGGTATAGGACTGTTGAGCGATAGCATTCGTACTCAAAAGTAAGAGCGCAGCCATACCCATTATTTTATAGAACTGTTGCATGCTCTTCAACTCGTGAGTGAAAAAGGTAATTACTCGCATTTAAGCGACAATGATATTAAATTCTTTGAATTGTTTATTTACTATTTACGTAATCTTTTAAATACAGGTATTCTTCGGAAAGTTCACCGTTTTGGGTAATTCTAGCCCGTTTTAAGATTTCATCTTGATCGCCATTCACCAGTAAAGGCATAATATGTTCAAGCAGTAAATTCCCGAATTCTTCACTTGCATTTTTAGGCATTTCGGTAGGTAAGTTGGTAACCGCCATTACATCTATAGTATCTTCGCCAAACGGAGCAACCATCTTTTGCTCGCTTTTACTCCACCCAAATGTAGGATCGTAAATATCGGTAGCCTTCATGGTAATGGGTACACTTCCTTCTACATCGCAAGTAATGTCTGCTATTACCTTGATATTGAAATTGGGAAGTTGGGTGTCTTTTTTATTGAATAAGGGTGCAATGTCATCTTCCCAATACATGCCATTAATGAGAATATCTGAGTGTGCCAAAAAGTTATCAAACTCACAGCAATACTCGGTATGATAATCGTAAAAATGGCCTAATTGCCACGAGCCTCCATCCTTACGGTGATACAAATCCCAGCTGGTAAGTTGCGTAAAATAAGCTCCTGTAGGCGGCTGCGAAATAAACTCCTGTGGCGAAACCTCTTTTATTTTCATGAGATCTAGCACCTCACGTATGCCTTCTGCAACACGACCGTTTCCGGTAAATACCAGACGCGTTCTTCGCAAATCGAGCTGACTTAATAACTCCATTGATTTTTGATAATCATTGGTAACATAAGCCGGTGGTAGTTCATACTGACCCGTTTTTTTTCCATAGGTTAAGAAAGCATTATATGCCCCCACTATGCCTGCCCATTTACCAAAACCAAGAATACGACCGCCGCCAGTCCAAGTTAGGGGTTCGTAATCTATAAGCGTAATTTTTTTGGTTACAATTTCTTGTAACAGTTTCTTATTGTACGCCTGCGCCTTTATCGTGTGCGAAAAAAACAAGTACGTTTTATTCGGGATGAGTTTGTCTAAGGGCACTTCTTTAATACCCAATAAAATATCACAATCGCCCATGTCTGAAACTACCATAACCCCAACAGCTTCATATTCTTGATCGGTGAATGTTCGGTCTAACGACGACTCGACTACCAGCTCTACGTGTGGGTAGCGGTTCTTAAACACGGAACACAGAGCAGGTGTAAGTGCTACTCTCTTGTCTGCCGGCACTTTCCATTCTCGTATTAAGCCAATTTTCATGTGATTTTTTATTTTTTGAGGGATTATTAGGGTGATACAACTTGCCGCTTACGACACTTCATGATATTTTTTGGCTCAATTTATAGCCTGTGGTTTGATAGTAGTTAGGGCATCATTATAAAACGAAACAAGCTCTGGAGGTCCACTATCCATAGAACTCCATTGTATTTTATGATCTGATTTATTGGTTTTGCGTCTCACGAAATACGTCATGTTTCCCACTTCGTTACCTGATAATTGATTAAAACGTATAGCGTCTAAACGAGAGCACATCGCCTTATAGACTTTGGCTGTAACAGGGGCAATCTCGTTGCTTGCGAGCGGCAAGCCTAGGGTTCCTGAGGTCATAAACTGCTGACCGTTAGGTAGTATATAGTAAGAAGTTGTAGTGCCTGCAAAACCACCGTAGGATCCTATTTCTACAAATTCCGTAGGCAATTGACTTACCGAATAAAGTGTAGGTCTACATTGCACAAATGCAAACACACAAAACAGGGCAAGTACTAACTTCTTCACAAGGCGAATGTACTATTTTGAAACGGTAGACTGTGTTAAAATGGATTAAGTCTCAGTATTAATAGTGTAAATGGGACGAATGACTGTATTTTTGCATGCTGCTTTTAAGAGGTTAAACTTATAATCGTAGCACAATCAACTAATCTGGGGCTGTTCTGGCTTTTGACGGGTTGGCCAATAGATGTGTAAGCACGTAGAGCTTGAGGGTATGCTCTTAAATAACGCTTTCAACAACGTAAACGGCGAGTCTAACTTTGCCATGGCTGCGTAGTCTTAGAGACTAAGCAATTGCCATCCGCTTGCCCAAGTCATGTCTCGGATACGAGGGATCACAGGCGGTCGATAATCTGAGATAATTTTGGTGTATTTCTACCAAGCCAAAATTTATAACGTAGGATAAGGATAGTTTGGGTTTGTAATGCACCTGGCCTGTCTCGAAAATCAAGCAAAACTACACGTGTAGAAAGCGCAACTCTATTCCGATTCGGACCCGGGTTCGACTCCCGGCAGCTCCACAAATAAAAAAGTCACCTTGCAGGTGGCTTTTTTATTTGGTAACACCCACCCTTACCAACTCTCGCTGTAGTGTACTAAAAATGCACCCAATGCAATAAGGACAATAGCTACTATA
>CAMDBP010000014.1 GCA_945889315.1 Chitinophaga pinensis | reverse complement strand
ATTATGTCCTTTCGCGTATTAGTAATGCTAAAAACAACCTTATCCAAGCGCATGTTTATCTAAAACAATCGGAATTAATAGCCTATGATGAAACTACCGGAAGAGGTAAAATTGCAGAAATATATGGAGAGTATGCCAAACGTTGCTTTAAATCCGGCGCGATGGATTTTGACGATCTGCTGCTCAACACCTTTAAACTACTTAATAATTTCCCTGATGTACTGAACAAGTATCAACATAAATTTAAATATGTAATGGTAGATGAGTACCAAGACACAAATCACTGTCAATACATGATTGTTAAAAAACTTGCATCTGTTTTTGAAAACATCTGTGTAGTGGGGGATGACGCTCAAAGTATATACTCATTCAGAGGTGCGACGATAAAAAATATCCTCAACTTCGAAAAAGATTACCCTGATTTAAAAGTTTTTAAGCTTGAGCAAAATTATCGCTCAAGCGAAACCATTGTAAGTGCTGCGAATAGTGTAATTGCGAAAAACAAAGATCAGCTAGAAAAAAAAGTATGGACGAGCAATGATTTGGGTAACAAGATAAAAATAATTCGTGCCGTAACGGACAATGAAGAGGGCAAGTTAATCGCTCAAAATATTTTTGAGACGAAAATGACAGAGCAGAAGTACAACAGTGATTTTGCAATACTTTATCGCACCAATTCGCAATCACGAAGCTTGGAAGAAGCCCTGCGAAAATTAAATATTCCCTACAGGATATACGGAGGTATGAGTTTTTATCAGCGTAAGGAGATAAAAGATCTTATCGCCTATCTGCGATTGGTTATTAACCATAATGACGAAGAAGCTTTAAAGCGTATTATTAACTATCCCGCCCGCGGAATAGGCAAAACAACCATGGATAAAGTGGGCATGCTTGCAATTCAGGAGGATAAGAGTTATTGGGAGATTATTTTTAATGCAAATTATTATGCCGATTTAAAATCCGCTATCCCAAAATTCCGAGACTTTGTAAACATGACGCAAAGCTTCGTGATCATGAATGATTCCAAAACTGCCTATGACATGGCCATGCATGTTGCCAGAACAACGAACTTACTTAAATCCCTTAATGAAGACAAAACGATTGAAGGCATCAGTAAATACGAGAATGTAGTGGAATTACTGAATGGTATAAAAGAATTTGTGGAAGATGACACCAATGAGTCTGAGAAGAATTTAGGAAGCTATTTACAAGATATCGCCTTGTTGACTGATTCTGATAAAAATGTGGATGACGCAGATAGTGTTTCATTGATGACCATTCATCAATCAAAAGGACTAGAATACAAGAAGGTGTTTGTTTCTGGTTTAGAAGAGAACTTATTCCCATCTCAAATGTCGCTAGGTAGCAGATCAGACCTAGAGGAAGAAAGGCGACTTTTTTACGTCGCCATAACAAGAGCTGAAGAAGACTTAGTCCTTTCATTTGCGACTTCACGATTTAAATTTGGCACACTACTGCCTTGCGAACCAAGTAGATTTATAGACGAAATTGATAGTTCATATTTAGAATTAGATAGGAAACAATTAACCACTAAAAAACAAACGTTGGGTAGCGAAAGTACAACAGACAACAATCTTCCAGTTAGCTCTTTGCGCAGGACCATTGCTAAACAAAATCAACCTATTATCAATCGACCGCCAGCAATAACCGATTTTGTTCCTGAGGATATTCACGATATTTCCATAGGAATGGATGTAGAACACCAGCGTTTTGGGAAAGGAACGGTAACCGCACTGGAAGGAAATGTAGGAAGTGAAAAAGCAACTATAAACTTTGCAGAGTTTGGAGAGAAAACACTCGTTTTAAAATTCGCCAAGCTACGAAGAAGTTGATTCCATTTTTTTTAAAACCATTTATCAAAATAATTTACCTTACTTGGAAAAACTACAATAGATTTGTTGAACTTTTAAGAGACATAAGACACTATAGTTATACATGTTAAATTCAATCAAGTTAGTAACCCGACAAAACACACCAAGATGGGTTGTCTTAATTATAGATCTCATAATTTCTGCAATTTCATTTTCTTTTGCCTGCATTCTTACGGATGTTTTTCTTAAATCGATAGATATTTCGATTTCTCAGTATTTAACTCCATTAGGGCTTGTGCTTACCGTTAGGCTAATCGCATTTCGTATTACGCGATCTTATACAGGAATAGTGAGATACACCAGTACACAAGATGCTGTTAGAATCTTTCTTGCACTAGCAATTAGTACCTCTATCTTGCTTACAGGAGAGTTAATCTTCGAGTTCAATTCTAATTTCATGTATATAAATCCCGCTGTTGTAATAATAGACGCCTTAATTGCCATTTTTGCACTTACGGGATTTAGAATTGCATTCAAATTACTGTATACCTACGCTCCCTTCAAAACGTTGGGTACGCAAGACCTCATTATTTATGGCGCTGGTGAAGCGGGTATTATTATAAAACGTTCGGTTGAGCGAAATGTCAGGCTAGGAAAAAGAGTAGTCGCGTTTTTGGATGATAATGAACGATTACATGGAAAAACAGTAGAAGGCGTCAAAATTTATTCGCCCGAAATAGATCTTGCGCAAATTGTTAAAAACCCTCATAATGTAGAGCTCATTATAGCCTTAAATGAATTGAGCTTAATTCGTAAAAGAAGAATAATTGAGCGTTGCTTGCAACATAAAATAATTGTTAAATCAATCCCGCCAGTTAATGCATGGATTAATGGGGAATTCAATCTTCAACATATAAAATCGATTAAAATAGAAGACTTATTAGAGCGTGAGCCCATAAAACTGAGCAAGAAAAAAATAAGCAGCGAACTTAAAAATCAAGTTATCCTAATTACAGGAGCAGCGGGATCAATTGGAAGTGAAATTGTTCGGCAATGTATCAGTTTTGAACCTAAACTCATCGTCCTCGTAGATCAAGGAGAATCTCCCCTATATGACATTGAGAACGAACTAGCTGGAAATAAAATAGAGATAGTCGTAGGAGATATACGAAATTTAGCAAGAATGGAAAAAATATTCGAGCATTTTAAGCCATCTTATGTTTTTCATGCCGCGGCCTACAAGCACGTCCCGCTAATGGAAAACAATCCGTATGAAGCTATAAATACGAACGTTTTTGGCACACAAAATATAGCAAATTTGTCTTCAAAATACCAGGTCAAGAAGTTTGTATTTGTAAGTACCGATAAAGCCGTAAACCCTACCAATATAATGGGTGCATCGAAGCGTATCGCTGAAATTTATGTGCAATCTCTCAATGAAAAATTAAAACTAGAATCTGACCAACATACCTTATATATTACAACGCGATTTGGAAATGTATTAGGAAGCAATGGATCGGTAATTCCCTTATTTAGAAAACAAATAGAAGAAGGAGGCCCATTAACGGTCACCCATCCTGAGATTACACGGTATTTTATGACTATACCGGAAGCATGTCAACTTGTACTAGAAGCCGGTGTTATGGGTCAGGGTGGTGAGATATACATTTTTGACATGGGTGAATCTGTAAAAATCATTGATCTTGCTCACAAAATGATAAAACTCTCCGGTTATGAAGTAAACAAAGACATCAAGATTACCTTTACAGGGCTTAGACCAGGTGAAAAATTAAAGGAAGAACTGTTGAACGATAACGAAAATACCATTGGTACGCACAATCCTAAAATCATGATAGCAAGAGTTCCGAATTACAACTATCTTGAGGTTAATAGTGTCATAGAGACCTTGTACGAGCAAAAAGATTCACTAAAAAATGATGTTCTGGTAAAAACAATGAAAAAAATTGTTCCTGAGTACATCAGTAACAATTCTATTTATGAAAAATTAGATGTCTAACAGGGCACTATCTAACCACGGGTTTCCAATCCAACTGCTCTTGGAGTAAACCAAGTTTATTCCCCAACAACTTTAATTCCTCTGGTGTATTGCTTGTGTTATACTCCACCGTTATGGTATCTTTCTCATTCGTAGCAAAGCGAATAATTGTAGTGGGAAGATCAAGATATTGATTCAAATACGTACTATCATAGGTTTCCCATGCACAAGCTTTCGCGTCCGTAAATAAAGAATGAACCGAATCAGCGTTTAATCTAGCGTAAAAAAAACCTGTATCATCCATAAAATCTCCCGCCCTAAGCAAGGCTATTCCATCACCATCAATTGACATAGTATAAATAGGACATGTGCCATAACAAGGTGTTTTCTCAATGGATATATACGTCTTAGATAAGATATTTTTCTGAATACTTTTTCTTGGATGACATGCAATAAAAAACGCTGCAAAGAGCAGCGTTAAGATCATTTTGGTTTTCATATTACTTATCTTAAATCGATTTGTATAACACCTGGTTTTTCTTTTGGATTAAACTTAAAGTAAGTATCGTTAATTGCAATATTGGGTTCAAATTTTTGAATATCATAAGTGGTTACCATGCCATTCTTAGAATAAACAGACAATTCTTTTACCTTATTGGCTACTTTATCAATTCCTAATTTTACTTTGAAATAACCTTTGGTTTTGTCAATGGGTGTAAGTTCTACTACATCGATTTTTTGAGAACCTCGGGTAACCTGTCCGCTATATTTATGTATAAATCCTTTTTCATAAATGGTGAAAATTTCAGAAGGGTTAATGTCCATAGTTTTTGGATTGTACTTAGAAATTTGTACTTCATTAGCTCCTTCTAGATAGGTCCATATCGTTTTTCCGTCACAATAAATTTCTTGGCCTGACATGATGATTCTAAACTTTTTAGCTTTTTGATAAAGTACACCACTCTGTTTTACACCTGCATCCGTTTGTTTGTTCTTTACATCAATGGTAAATGTTGCTTTTACAGATTTATAGGTCTTGTATGTTTTGCTTAATTTGCTTAATAATGCACTACTTTGATTGTCTTGTGCACTTGAGACGGATGAAATCGGATTAATAAGTACTAAACTTAAAACCGATAGGAGTAACATTACTTTTTTCATTTGTTGTTTGTATTCTTAATGTAGGTTGTTCAAGAATTGTTCCAAAGCGTATTCATCTGGAATCAATACTTGCCTAGCCTTGCTACCCTCAAACGGGCCTACAATATTAGTTGCTTCTAATTGATCTATCAAGCGTCCCGCTCTATTATAACCAACTTTTAGTCGTCGTTGTATCAAGCTGGTGCTTCCTTGCTGGTGTTGTACTACAATTCTAGCAGCTTCTTCAAAGAGATCATCTTTATCATTAGGATCGAAATTAGCAGCTTCCCCATCAAAATCTTCCCTTACTTCTGGAAGCATATGTGCACTTGGATAACCTCTTTGATTCCCAATAAATGCAGTTATCGTATCTACTTCTGGTGTGTCAACAAAAGGGCATTGTAACCTAATTAATTCGCTTCCATTAGAATAAAGCATGTCTCCTTTTCCAATTAGCTGGTCTGCTCCATTGCCATCGAGAATGGTTCTAGAATCTATTTTACTTGAGACTCTAAATGCCACACGTGCAGGGAAATTAGCTTTAATTGTTCCCGTTATAATATTTACGGATGGACGCTGAGTTGCTAAGATTAAGTGTATACCAATAGCACGGGCTAGCTGCGCAATACGTCCAATTGGATGTTCTACTTCTTTTCCTGCGGTCATTATAAGATCAGCGACCTCGTCTATTATGACCACAATATAGGGTAAAAATTTGTGCCCTTCCTCCGGATTTAATCTGCGTTTTATAAACTTATCATTATACTCCTTAATATTACGAACCATGGCTGTTTGTAGCAATGCGTAGCGTTCGTCCATCTCAATACACAACGAATTAAGTGTATTGATAACCTGTTTGTTATCCGTAATAATAGCTTCGCTATCTCCGGGGAGTTTAGCTAGATAATGTCTTTCTATGGTTTGATAAAGTGTTAATTCTACTTTTTTAGGATCCACCATAACAAACTTTAGCTCACTGGGATGTTTTCTATACAGTAGCGAAATAATTATGGCATTTAATCCAACAGACTTACCTTGTCCTGTGGCACCAGCCATAAGCAAGTGTGGCATTTTAGCTAAATCTGCTACAAAGACTTCATTGGAGATGGTTTTACCTAAACACACCGGCAAGGCTGCGTCGCTATTTTGATACTTTGCACTATTTATTACCGAGTGCATACTCACAATTTCCGGCTTCTTATTAGGCACTTCAATACCAATGGTCCCTTTCCCAGGTATTGGCGCAATTATTCTGATACCTAAAGCTGCTAAACTAAGTGCAATATCATCTTCCAGATTTTTTATTTTAGAAATTCGAACACCCTTATCAGGCACAATTTCAAAAAGAGTCACCGTAGGACCAATAGTAGCTTTTATAGATGCAATCCCAATTTTGTAGTTACTAAGCGTCTCCAAAATCATATTCTTGCTTTTTTCTAACTCATCCTTACTTACCTCGGTTTTACCACTTTCGCCATATTGATTAAGAAACGATATTTCAGGAAAAATAAAATCGCGTAAATCGAGTCTTGGATCGAAGGGCTCATCAATTCCATAGTGCTCCTTATGTTGTACTTTCTCTTCTTCAGGTGCTTCCTCAATTACTAGTTCAATGTCGTCATGATCTGCTGGCACAGCAAGAGGCACTAAATTTGTTATTTCAACAGCCTGACTATCCTCCGGCTCAGGTGTATCAAACGTTAATTCCAACTCGTTCCCTTCTGGAAGTTCATCCTCATCAAATTCATCCTCATCTGCTAAGATTCCTATCTTATCTTTTTCAAAAAGTGAATCTTCGCTACCAAATGCTGGTTTCCCATTATGTATAAAATCATCGTCAAATCCATGATTTGGATCCACTTTTTGCATTTTTCTATTTTTTATACTTTCCAGAACATCTATGCTAAATGCAACGTATAAAAAGAAGACTGTTGCCAATCCAAGTACCAGTATCATTCCAACTGTACCAATCCATGATTTTGAAAAAATGAATACCCCATACCCAAGTAATCCGCTTAATAAAGGAAGTGACTTAGAAAAAAGAAGTGCAAAGACTAAAGAAACCCAAATCGCTGTCACTAATAGTTTACTCACTGTCGTATAAGGTACAGCCCACTTATTGTTGAAATAAAGATTGTATCCTAAAATTGCAAAAATGGGATACAAGAAAAAAGCCCCTATACCAAAACCGTTATAAATGAAAAAGTGAGCGGCTAATGCACCCAATTTCCCCATAACATTTATTGGAATATTGTCGGTAATGTCAAAAGCAAAATCAGAAATTCCTGAATTTAATATACTTTGATCCGCACGCCAAGAGACTAAGTAACTTAAAGAAGCAACACTGATGAAGACACTAAATACGAGCAAAATACCCCCTATTACTTTGTTTCTTAGTGTATTATCCTTAGGGAGATCAGCTTCTTTTTTTTCCTTTTCTTTTTTTGTTTTTATACCGAGCAATGACATTGTATTTAAAGTTTCGAAAATAGTGCTATCCAATTGTGAACAGACTAACTTTTGTAAACAATATCATGTAAGTGTACTATAAAATATAAAGTCATGATTGCCTCATGTAAAATATTAAAATTAGCACACTAAAATACATCCGATTTAGTTCGTTACACTGACATTTAAGAAAGAATTTGAGCGACACAAACAACTGTGTGAGCACCATTATTACAATACGTAAAAAACATTTTCTTGCGTTTTTTGCGCCAAATAAATAGCTATGAAGAACGTTAATGAATCTTACAAAAACTTGAAGCTTCTGCCTAAGTATTTCGCTGTATGCCCTAACTCCTCTTCTATTCTAAGCAATTGATTATACTTAGCCATTCTATCACTTCTAGACGCGGAACCTGTTTTTATTAAGCCACTATTCATAGCAACTGCAAGATCGGCGATTGTGCTGTCTTCCGTTTCACCACTTCTGTGTGAAATAATATTGGTATAGCTATTTCGAGTTGCTAAGTTTATGGCATCAATAGTTTCAGTAAGGGTGCCAATTTGATTTACCTTCACAAGTATCGAGTTAGCAATTCCTTCATCAATTCCACGCTGCAATCTTTTCACGTTCGTAACAAACAAGTCGTCACCTACAAGTTGAACTTTATCTCCAATTTTATCCGTTAAAGATTTCCATCCCGCCCAATCATCTTCATCTAGGCCGTCTTCTATACTTAAAATAGGATATTTCTTACTCCAGTTAGCCCAATACTCAGCCATTTCTTCACTGGTTAGTTGTCTGCCATCCGATTTACCAAAGGTATAAAGGCCTGTTTTTTTATCGTAGAATTCAGATGTAGCTGCATCCATAGCGATATAAATATCTTCACCTGGTTTGTAACCCGCAGCTTCAATTGCCATGAGTACGATCTCAATTGCCTCCTCATTCGATTTGATATTTGGCGCGAAACCACCTTCGTCTCCTACATTGGTGCTGTATCCTTTACTGCTCAGTACTTTTTTTAAATGATGAAAAGTCTCTACTCCCATTTTCAATGCTTCAGAGAACGTATCTGCACCTACTGGCATAATCATAAACTCCTGAAAATCAATTGAATTATCCGCATGGCTGCCTCCATTAATTATATTCATCATAGGAATGGGTAATGTATTTGCATTTACCCCGCCCAGATATCGGTATAGCGGTTGACCACTTTCTTCAGCTGCTGCATGAGCGCAAGCAAGACTTACCGCGAGCATGGCGTTTGCACCTAGATTACTTTTATTTTCAGTACCATCCATCATAATCATTTTATGATCTATGTGTACTTGCTCAAAAACATCTTCACCTACGATTTCATCAAATATCTCTGTATTTACATTCGTCACTGCGCGCATTACGCTTTTGCCAAGGTAATTATCTTTATCGCCATCTCTTAGCTCTACTGCCTCGTGAATACCTGTACTAGCTCCACTAGGAACGGCTGCTCTACCAAAAGCACCGCCTTCTGTAAATACATCTACTTCTACCGTAGGATTACCTCTACTGTCTAAAATTTGTCTCGCGTGTATGTGTGTAATTTCGCTCATATTGTCGGGTTTAGTTCTATTATAATGTGTTTAAAATTTACCTAATGTTATATAGCATCTACCTTGTTCGGCTTACAATGATAGTTTATTTCGTATTTTTATGTGCTTGTTTACTTATAAATGTCTCTGTACAATCTTTAACCTCTATATTGTTATCAAAACAATTAGAATTAAGTCCTAAACCTAAGGATTTAAGATTGTTAAATCCAATTCAATTAGCAAAAAACAATCCTAATGTGATTATTTCTTTTAGGCAGGCTGTGCTATCGATTGTTCGATATTTACACGCTACGTCTACTTTTTTATTTGAAGAAGTAGCAGTCTTACTCTCTCATTTAGACATCATAGTTACAAAATCATCAAACAAGTATCTGCTATCGTGTGGACCAGGACTTGCCTCAGGATGGTATTGTACAGCAAAGGCATTCTTATCTTTTATACGAATGCCTTCTACTGTGTTATCATTCAAATTAATGTGTGTAATTTCTGCTTTACCTGTGTTACTCTCAGGATCTATAGCAAAACCGTGATTTTGAGAAGTTATTTCGCTCTTACCGGTAAGTAAATTTTGAACAGGATGATTTTGACCTCTATGACCGCTGTGCAGTTTAAAGGTTTTCATACCTACCGCTTGAGCAAGAAGTTGACTACCCAAACATATACCGAACATTTTTTCATTGGCGTCTAGGATATCTTGTAAGGTTTTAACCGCATATGGCATTGCCGAAGGATCACCAGGACCATTACTTATCATATATCCATCTGGATTCCATGATTTCATATTTGCATAG
This sequence comes from Chitinophaga pinensis, assembly GCA_945889315.1. Lineage (GTDB taxonomy): Bacteria > Bacteroidota > Bacteroidia > NS11-12g > UBA9320 > UBA9320. The sequence goes on along the minus strand of CAMDBP010000014.1, from coordinate 31,895 downwards.
CTGGTGTCACCCGGAAAGACCTTTACATGGCATCCACGTTCTGTGAGACAACGAATTATATTTTCTTTGGAGCCTAAATCAAGCAACGCTACTTTTAGATCACCTTCAGGATTAACTTCATATGACTCCTTGCTCCACACTTTAGAGCTCAGTTCTAGGCCTTCCATGCTAGGCACCTCTTTTACCATCTTCGTAAGTACGTCCACATCTAATATTTCCGAACTTATAATAGCATTCATTGCTCCAGCATCTCTTATGTGCTTTACAATCTGACGTGTATCAACATCACTTATACCCGTCAAACCATTCTCAATAAAATAATCATTCAAACTACTATTAGCCATCGTTCTGCTGTGCATTGGAGAATAGTTTTTACACACCAAACCCGCAATCTTTATTGATCCGGATTCTGTATCTGCGTTTCGAGCTCCATAATTACCGATATGATCCATTGTCATAACTAGTATTTGGCCAAAGTATGAAGGATCTGTAAAAACTTCTTGATATCCCGTCATCCCCGTATTAAAGGCAATTTCTCCTGAGGTTGTACCTATTTTTCCTATGGCTTTACCTTCAAAAAAAGTGCCGTCTTCCAGCACTAAATAAGCTTTTTGTAGATTGATTACTGACACTTTTCTTAGATTTAGGCAAAGGTAACCCAGTTCACAACTAGTTAATGACACTGAATAGATAAGTTATCAAAAGTTAATCAACGTACACGAGAGTATTATAGACCTTTAACTTGACCCAAATAAGTAAATCAACGTAAGATGAATAGGAGGTGATAGTTTAATTTGATAGAAATAAACCTTGTTTATAAGTGAAAGCTAAAAATCCTTAAAAACACACCACCTCTCATTCATGCATACTAGGATTAAATAAGACGAGCTTGCAGACTCCTTTTTGCTTCTAATTTTATGTTATGAAACATCATTACAAGGGAACCAAACACTTATGAACTGCACTAACGTCTTACACTAGCTCTTCCTAATTATTGGCAAAATAGAAATACTCTATTTAATAATTTTCATTAATGATTTTAATGACATGCATTAGAATACTTAATGCAACCAAAGTTATGTTCAAAACGGCTTATTACAACTCCATTCAGACCAGCCCCCAATCACTCAAAAGTGCTTGAAAACGAAAAACCTTAATTTGCGAGCCAAGACGTGTACAAGCTATTCTTATTAACTATATCTAGTTTCATAGCTACTTTCGGATTCTTGGTGTATTGTAAGTTTGCTGTAAATATTTTTCCATCACGAGCATAAAGTATTTCAGCGACATCGCCAACATTGTGCTTAGTATCATATGACTCGAGTGTTTCATTCACTCTCCAGCCGTTTACACTAATAATTTCATCGTTTACACTCATACCTGCTTCAACAGCAGGACTACTTGCATATAGATTATTGATAGTAGTTTTTCCTCCACTATGTGTGCTTATTACCCCGCTCCAACATTCATTTTTATCTGCATTCTCATCCTTTAGCGTTAACCCAAACGGACTAAACACCGCATTATAATCTATCGCTTTGGTGCTAAAAATTACAGTATTAAAGAACGATTGTAAATCTCTTTCAGCAATTTTACTGCATACGCTAATAAACTCATCATGGGTAAAACCTCTGCCCTTTTTCTTATAAAAGTCATTGTATAACACCTGCATTACGTCATCTAAAGAATGCTTAGAATTTGCTCTGATTTCCAGATCCAATAACACCGCTGCAATCATTCCTTTGTTGTAGTAACTCACTGAGGTATTCATACTTTCCTCATTGGGCAGATAAGATTTTACCCATGCTAAGGTGCTGCTATGCGCTAAACTCATTACTTCTTTGCCAGGCGTATTTTCGTATCGACTGATTTGGCCAGCAATGATTTTAAGATATTCCTCATCTTCATATAAACCCATTTTTTGTAACGTTTTGTCATCGTAATAGCTCGTAATACCCTCTGCAATCCAAAGCATATCTGTATATACTTCACGATTATAATCAAATGGACCAAGCTGAATTGGCCTTACGCGTTTAACGTTCCATAAGTGAAAATATTCGTGCGCTACCAATCCTAAGAAACTTTTATAAGCCGAAGGATTGGAGTAGCTCCATCTGTTCATCATACTCGTTTGACTGTTTAGATGCTCCAAACCTCCACCTCCATTAGCAACATTGTAAATAAAGTGAATGTATTGTGGGCTAGGATGCTCGCCCATCATGCTAACTTGAATATCGCTAATTTTTTTAAAATCTTCTTGAATTTTTAATAAGTCATAATTGCCCTCTCCAATCATTACAACTTTGTGAGGCACCTTTGAACTCACATAAGATATAGTTTCAAAATTACCCAAGGCAATGGGTGAGTCAGCAAGTAAATCATAGTTTTCTGCGGTAAAAATGAATTCTTTTGGCTTGATTTGAGGCAAAGAAACCTCTACATTTTCCCAGCCTTTGTAGGGTTTTATTTCCAATTCTATTGGTTCTTTTTCAAATCCTTCTACATATCCAAATGCGGAAGTGCCGTGCAAAAAAGCATAATTTTCATCCGCATAACTTTGACGCACACTCACCACAAAACAATATACATCATAGGTTATACTTAATTTCGATTGGCCTTTAGTAGCGATTCTCCATGTATTTTTATCTCTTCTTACAACGGACAAATTTCCCGCCTTTACATTTTCAAATGCGTTACTAAATTCACGTACTTTATACGAACCAGGTGTCCATACCGGCACTTTAAAATCCACAAAATCTTTACCTTTAATCTCTACGTCTAATTGAACCGAGACATAATGAGATTTAACTTTATTAAAGTTTACTGCGTAATGTATAGCTTGGGATGTGATTGACATAAATAAAATTAAGATTAATAAATTAAGCTTTTTTAGCATGGGGCAAATATGCAAAAACAAATCAACCCATAAAATTCATCTAAAACACATTCGTTGTTTTTCGTAAGTTTGAAGGTTTTAAAACTACTATAACACCATACTAAAACTATACCTTCGATGAACAATCTTGACTTTCCTATTAAATTAGTTTTCAATATATCATCATTGCATAATGATTTTAGTGCCCGCGACGCGAATGGAAGAAGCGTTGCTTATGTAAAGCAAAAATTATTTAAACTAAAAGAAGACATTTCTGTATTTACTGATGAGTCACAGACTAATTTGAGTTTTACCATTAAAGCAGATCGATGGATTGATTTTTCTGCTGCGTATAGCATCACAAATCATGAAGGAGTAGAAATAGGGAAATTAGCCCGCAAAGGATGGAGGTCTATTTGGAAAGCAGAGTATTTGCTTATAGACCCAAATGAGCGACCACAACACAAGATACAGGAAGAAAATGGCTGGATAAAACTATTAGATGGTTTACTCTCTGAAATTCCTTTTTTAGGATTATTGACGGGATACTTTTTCAACCCCAGTTACATAGTAACAAATAACGATTTACAACCAGTCGCAAGACTTAAAAAAGAAGCCTCATTTTGGGGCCATAAATTTGAAATAACAAAACTTGTTGAAACGGGTCAGGAGGATGATGAGCGAATGATGCTTGGTTTGATGATGATGATCCTTCTAGAACGACGCAGAGGATAGTATATGCAATTTGAACAACATTATGTAAACAGGAGCAACTGGCTTCGAGCAGCTATTCTTGGCGCAAATGACGGAATTCTCTCTACTGCCAGTATTATTATAGGAGTTGCGGCGGCTAGCGCAACGCGAGAGCCAATTATTTTAGCAGGCGTTGCAGGCCTAGCAGCGGGTGCATTATCAATGGCGGCAGGAGAATATGTTTCTGTAAGTTCACAAGCCGATATAGAAAATTCAGATCTTGAACGAGAGCAAAAAGAAATAGATGAAATGCCTGAAGCTGAAATGCTAGAGTTAGCAAAAATTTATGAAGGCAGAGGTTTAAGCAAAGAATTGTCTATAGAAGTTGCTAAGCAACTTAGCGATCACGATGCACTAGGGGCGCATGCTAGAGACGAGTTAGGCATTAATGAGATTACACAGGCTAAACCATTTCAAGCGGCATTAGCTTCAGGGGCAGCTTTTGTTATAGGTGGAACGCTACCTTTAGTTGTGGCTATTTTTGGCAACTTATCTCAAATGATATACTTACAATACGGCTTTGCTATATTATTCCTAGTAACCTTAGGATCTGTAGCAGCAAAAACAGGCGGATCTTCTATACTTAAAGCAATACTTCGCGTAACATGGTGGGGCACTATGGCTATGGGAATTACCGCATTAATTGGCCACCTTTTCGGAATTTCAGTTTAACTACAAACCACTTTTTCACCAAAAACGGAATAGTTATTACTAAAATCAATACTTTGTAATACATTTTTAAGAAATAAATCTTAGTTTTGCGGTCATTTTTTCGTAAAGGAGGACATGACACTTTGAACATTAACACAGAAGAAACTCAAGATGCAATCTTGAATGAAGCCACTGAGGCCAAGGATGCCACAGTAGAAGCTACAGCAGAAACTACAACTGAAACGGTAGTAGCAGCAGAATCTAAATCTGCTAATCCATTCCACCAAACATCAGAAACACCTGTTCACGATCCAAACGCATTCGATTGGACCATGGATAAAGCAGGTTTTGGAATGTATGATGATTCTCAAAACAATGAGATGAAATCAGTTTACACCAACACGATCAAACAAGTAGATGAAAAAACACTTGTAACGGGTACCATCGTTGGTATGACAGGAGATGACTTTGTAATCGACATAGGATTCAAATCTGACGGTTTAGTTTCTAAAACTGAATTCAGAGACAATCCAGACGTTACAGTAGGTGACACTGTTGAAGTTTTTGTAGATGAAACAGAAAATGCTTTAGGTCAATTAATTCTTTCTCGCAAAAAAGCAATTGCTGAAGGCGCTTGGGACAGAATTCAAAAAATTATGGAAAACGGTGAAATCGTTAAAGGTTACATCCAATCTAGAACTAAAGGTGGACTTGTAGTAGACGTTATGGGTATGGATGCTTTCCTTCCTGGCTCTCAAATAGACGTTAAACCTGTTAGAGATTACGACCAATACGTAGGTAAAACTATGGAATTCAAGGTTGTAAAAATTAACGAGGTTTATAAAAACGTAGTAATTTCTCACAAAGCTCTTATTGAAGATGACATTGAAGCTCAAAAAGTAGAAATGATCTCTAAAATGGAGGTAGGTCAAATTTTAGAAGGCACGGTTAAGAATATGACATCTTTTGGTGTATTCGTAGACCTTGGTGGTCTTGACGGTCTTCTTCACATCACAGATATTTCTTGGGGTAGAATTAACCACCCAGAAGATGTTCTTACACTTGACCAAAAAATACAGGTTGCCGTACTTGAGTTTGATAACGACAAAAAACGTATCTCTCTTGGTATGAAACAACTTACTGCACATCCATGGGAAAGCATGCAAGGCGATCTAGTGGAAGGTGCCAAGGTTTCAGGTAAAGTAGTTACCGTTGCTGACTATGGTGTGTTCGTAGAGATACAACCAGGCATCGAGGGTCTTATTCACGTTTCTGAAATGTCTTGGTCTCAGCATTTACGTAACCCATCTGACTTTGTAAAAGTAGGTGACGAAGTAGAAGCAATTGTTCTTGACATCGACAAAGACGAGCACAAACTTTCTCTAGGTATGAAACAATTAGCTTCAGATCCATGGGAAAAAATTGAAGAGAAATACCCAATTGACTCTAAACATTCTGGTATAGTTAGAAACTTAACTAACTATGGTCTTTTTGTAGAATTAGAAGAAGGTGTTGACGGTCTAGTTCACGTATCTGATTTATCTTGGTCGAAGAAAATAAAGCATCCTGCTGAATTCACTAAGAAAGGTGAAGAATTAGACGTTGTAGTATTAGAAATAGATAGAGATAACAGAAGATTAAGCTTAGGACACAAACAAATAGATGAAAATCCATGGGATACTTTCTCTGGAATATTCACACTAGGTTCTGAGCACGAAGGTGTTGTATCTGAAATTAATGATAGAGGCATTATCTTAACTCTACCTTACGGTGTAGAAGGATTCGCTCCTAAAAAACACATCAAGAAAGAAAATAAAACTGAACCATCTATGGACGATACTCTTGTAGTAAGAGTAATTGAATTTAATAAAGATGCAAAACGTATCTTGGTTTCTCATACAGACATCTGGAAAGAAGCAGAAAGAGCGCAAAACTCTGAAGAAGATTCTAACCGAAAGAAACAAGCAACTAACACCTCTAAATTCGTTGAAAAAATGAATAAGAGCGCGGAACGTTCTACAATGGGTGAGCTAGATGTGCTAGCAAATCTAAAAGCAAAAATGGAAGCTGCTCCTGAAGCACCTAAAAAGGAAGCAAAAAAAGCAGAACCAAAAGCTAAGAAAGTAGAAGAATCAACTGCAGAAGTTGAAGTTTCAGGTGATTTAAATGCTATGACAGTTGCACAACTTAAAGCATTAGCCAAAGAAAAAGGTATAGAAGGTTATACCTCTTTGAAGAAAGCTGAGCTTATAGATGCATTGAGCAAATAATTTTCAATAAACTATTCAAAAATCCCGGCCTTTGTGGTCGGGATTTTTTTTGTCCCATTGTTTCTTATCAAGTATAGCTGCAAAATGAAAAAAAATATGTTGTTTTGAAGCGGAATGAATTATTGGTTAATCAAATCTGAACCATTCAAATATAGCTGGGATCAAATGGTTGCAGATAATAGCACTTTTTGGGACGGCATTCGAAGCTATGGAGCGAGAATTCACTTGAAAGCAATGCAAAATGGTGATATATGTTTATTTTACCATAGCAACGAAGGAAAAGAAATAGTTGGACTTACGCGTGTTATAAAAGAACATTACCCAGACCCTACCACTGAAGATGAACAATGGGTTGCGGTAGATGTTCAAGCTATAAAACCACTTAAAAAACCGGTAAAACTAGAAACTATTAAAGCTAGTGATACCTTGTCATCTATGGCATTAGTTAAGCAAAGCAGATTATCCGTTGGGCCCGTGCAAGAATTTGAATTTGAAGAAATTATGAAGTTGGCGCAGACCACCTTATGAAAAGAATAATATTAGAACATCAACAAGTAGACCTAATTCTGACTCGGATCTGCCACCAATTGGTTGAAGATCATGGAGATTTTAAACATACGGCTATTCTTGCTCTACAACCAAAAGGAATACTGCTGGGAAAAGCTATCGTTCAAAAATTAGAAAAATTATTTGAAATTCATGCTACTTACGGTGAACTCGACACTACTTTTCATAGAGATGATTTCAGAAGATCAGATAAACTACTCATACCTAATGAAGTAAATATTGACTTCGAAATTGAGAATAAGCGAATTATTCTAGTAGATGATGTATTGTATACCGGAAGAAGTATTCGAGCAGCATTAGATGCTGTAAATGATTATGGCAGGCCAGCTTCTATAGAGTTAGTGACTCTAATCAATAGAAAATATAAAAGAGAAGTTCCTATTCAACCAGATTATATTGGCGAAAATATTGATTCTCGAACTGATGATTACGTCAAGGTAGAATGGGATGATACTAAATGTAAAGTATGGATAATAACGGATAACACGAAATAATGTCTCAACTTTCTTCAAAACACCTATTAGGTATATGTGACATCACAGAAGATGACATAAATCTTATTTTCAAAACTGCTGAAAATTTTAAGCAGGTCATAAACAGACCCATAAAAAAGGTCCCCTCGCTTAGAGATATTACTATAGCGAATGTTTTTTTTGAAAACAGTACCCGAACAAAAATTTCATTTGAACTAGCAGAAAAAAGACTTTCTGCGGATGTAGTCAATTTTTCAAGCTCAAACTCATCCGTAAAAAAAGGCGAAACCCTTATTGATACGGTGAACAATATATTGGCTATGAAAGTAGACATGGTGGTAATGAGGCATCCTGCACCCGGTGCCCACCAATTTCTGTCTCGTCACATAGATGCCAATATCATAAACGCCGGAGATGGAACGCACGAACACCCAACACAAGCATTACTCGATGCGTTTTCAATTCGAGAATCGTTAGGGGATTTAAAAGATAAAAAAATAGCGATAATCGGAGATATATTACACTCTAGAGTGGCTTTAAGTAACATATACTGCTTACAAAAACTTGGAGCAAAAGTTACCGTTTGCGGTCCTCCTACCCTATTGCCTAGACATATTAGAAGCCTTGGCGTAGAGGTAAGTCATAATCTACAAGAAACATTAGAATGGTGTGATTGCGCCAATATGTTACGCATCCAACTGGAGCGGCAAGAAGATAAATATTTTCCAAGTCTTCGAGAGTATTCCTTACAATATGGAGTTACTATGCCTATGTTGCAAAATCTTAAAAAGGAAATAATCTTGATGCACCCGGGACCAATCAACCGCGGAGTAGAAATTACCAGTGAAGTTGCAGATTCTGAGCAGAGTATTATACTTAATCAAGTAGAGAATGGTGTAGCGATCCGAATGGCAATCTTGTATCTGCTCGCTGGAAAACAAAACAGCTAATCGGTGAAAAGTAAGGTTTATATACTCTATACTGGGGGCACTTTTGGAATGAAAAATGCCGAAGGAAATGGATTACAACCGAGTACATGGGAAGAAATTATCGATTATTTACCCGCGATAAAAAATCAGACATTCTTTCACTATTTCTCAGAGATACAATTTACGTTCGAAACCTTGGAGCCGGTTATTGATTCTTCTGACATAACGCCTCTAATTTGGGAAAGAATAGCGTTCTACGTACAAGAAAATTACGAAAGTCATGATGGATTTGTTATACTTCATGGTACTGATACCCTAGCCTATACTGCATCTGCTCTTAGTTTTGTGTTTCAAAATTTATCGAAACCCGTGGTACTCACCGGGGCGCAGTTACCTATATTTCATCCACGTACAGATGGTATTATAAACTTAAGTAACGCAATCTATATAGCAGGTTATAAAAGCTTCCATTTAGCATGTATACCCGAAGTATGTATTTGCTTTAATGACGATGTATTGCGAGGTAATCGCGCCGTTAAAACTAGTACCAATGATTTTGAAGGATTTAGCTCCCCTAATTTTAGTAACCTTGCTAATTTGGAACAGCAAATCTTGATCAACGAACATTTACTTTATCATTCACCCACAATCGAGGAATTTGGATTAAAAACAAAATTTAGTGATAAAGTTGTAAATGTAACGGTATTCCCTGGGTATAATCCCCGACATCTTATTGATTTAGTGAAAAGTAGAAAAATTGAAGGTATCGTTCTCAAAACCTTTGGAGCTGGAAATTTGCCAGCGAGCGAAAGTTGGCAAGAACTCATATCCGAATGTGAATATACCAATACCCTTGTACTGGCTACTACGCAGTGTCCGAATGGCAAAATTGAACTTGGTCAGTATGAAAGCAGTAAGATTCTGAAAAACACAATTGTTACAGACGGAAAGGATATTACTTCTGAGGCTGCGTTAACCAAACTTATGTGGGTAATTGGCAACTTTAATGTACCTGAGAGGCGAGCTATGCTCTCTCTAAATCTAAGAGGGGAGATAACGTAACGTAAAAGCCTGACAAACAGCACATTAAATTTACTCTCATGTGCATTTAATGTGGATATATCCGCCACACATTATACGGTCTAAAGTCGCCTAAAATCGTACTTTCACGCTTTATTTTAACAGAATTATGAGCGAAGAAAACAAAAGTTACGGTGCCGATAGTATCCAAGCCTTAGAAGGCATGGAGCACGTACGTAAGCGCCCTTCCATGTACATCGGAGATGTGGGTGTAAGAGGACTGCATCACTTAGTTTACGAGGTGGTAGATAACTCTATAGATGAGGCAATGGCAGGCTATTGCACTAAGATAGACGTATGGATAAATGAAAATGGCTCTGTATCTGTAAAAGATAATGGCAGAGGTATTCCGGTGGCTATTCACAAAAAAGAAGGTGTATCTGCTCTTGAAGTTGTTATGACTAAAATTGGCGCCGGAGGAAAATTTGACAAAGATTCGTATAAAGTATCAGGCGGACTTCACGGTGTGGGCGTTTCTTGTGTAAACGCGCTATCTATAGATCTTAAAGCAACTGTTTATCGTGACGGCAAAGAATACGAACAGGAATACAGCCAAGGTAAAATAAAGTATGCGGCAAGAGAAGTGGGACCATCTAAAGATCAAGGAACTATGGTTACCTTCTTGCCGGATCCTGAAATATTTACGCAAACAACAGAATTTACGTATGAAACTCTCTCATTGCGTATGCGTGAATTGTCCTTCTTAAATAAGGGCATAGAAATGAGCATTACCGACAAACGTCAAAAAGACGATAATGGAGAGTTTGTAAGAGACGATTTTAAAAGCACAGAAGGATTAAGTGAATTTGTTCGCTATCTTGATGCTACTCGATCACCCATCATGTCAAATGTAATTGCCATGGAAGGTGAAAAGAATGGAATACCTGTAGAGGTTGCTATGATATATAATAGTTCTTACAGTGAAAACTTGCACTCGTATGTTAATAATATTAATACCCACGAGGGAGGAACTCACCTGGCCGGTTTTAGAAGAGGATTAACCACCACACTCAAAAAATATGCAGATGAATCTGGACTCTTGCAAAAAGTAAAATACGAGATAGCTGGCGATGACTTCAGGGAAGGATTAACTGCAATAATTTCGGTTAAAGTCGCTGAACCTCAGTTTGAAGGACAAACTAAAACTAAACTTGGTAATAGAGAGGTTACCGCAGCTGTAAGTCAAGCGGTTACAGATATGCTCACCAACTATCTAGAAGAAAATCCAAACGAGGCTAAAATAATAGTGCAAAAGGTAATGCTTGCCGCTCAAGCAAGACACGCTGCGGCTAAAGCACGTGAAATGGTACAGCGAAAAACACCTATGGGTGGAGCTGGACTTCCAGGTAAACTATCAGATTGCTCTGAAAAAGATCCTGCCATTTGTGAGCTATATCTGGTAGAGGGTGATTCTGCGGGGGGTACCGCAAAACAAGGTAGAGATAGGAATTACCAAGCCATCTTGCCACTAAGAGGTAAAATTCTAAATGTAGAAAAAGCATTAGAACACCGAATCTATGACAACGAGGAGATAAAAAACATGTTTACTGCCTTGGGCGTAACTATAGGTACAGAAGAAGATGCACGTGAGCTAAACACCGCTAAATTAAGATATCATAAAATTGTAATTATGACCGATGCGGATGTCGATGGTAGCCATATTCGTACGCTTATTCTTACGTTGGTTTTTAGATATATGAAAGCCCTTATTGAGCAAGGTTTCCTGTATATTGCTACACCACCACTATACCAAGTGAAAAAAGGCAACAAAGCAGAGTACTGCTGGAGTGATGCCGAAAGAGATGTTTTAGTGCGCGATATGGGTGGAGATAATCCTGACGGCGTAAAAATACAGCGATATAAAGGTCTAGGTGAGATGAATGCAGAACAACTTTGGGAAACAACGATGGATCCTGAGAGAAGAACGTTAAAACTAGTAACTCTAGACAATGCAGCTGAAGCAGATAGAGTTTTCTCTATGCTCATGGGCGATGAAGTGCCACCGCGTAGAGAATTTATTGAAGCAAATGCCAAATACGCAAGAATAGACGCATAAGAATATTCACTTCCCCTAAAAAAGCCCATCTTAACTAGTAAGATGGGCTTTTTTATGAATATTATATTTCGATAAATTAATTTACCTATGTCGCTAAAATTTCAGCCAATTGGATTAAGTCTTTAGAAACAGATTTCTTTCCATGAATAGCTAAATCAAATTCTGTATAGGATACTTGATCATTTACAATACCTACAGTGATAGATTTTTGTCCATCTATCAAGGCTTTTACGGCCTCCGATCCCAGCCTAGAAGCAAGAATTCTGTCACGAGCACTTGGGCTACCCCCTCGTTGTACGTGACCTAGTATGGTGCTTCTTATTTTTAAATCCGGATAAATAGCTGCTAATTTTTTTTCTAATATTAAGGCACCACCTTGCTCATCGCCTTCCGCGACTACTATAATTGAAAAAGACTTCTGTCTTCTTCCTTCTCTACTAAAGTGCTTAATTACCTTATCCCAATCCTCAATATCCTCCGGTATAAGTGCGCCTTCGGCACCGCCTGCTATGGCAACATCTAGTGCGATGAAGCCACTATCTCTTCCCATAACTTCTACAATAAAAACACGCTCATGCGAGTGTGCGGTATCTCTTATCTTATCTATCGCATCCAAAGCTGTATTGATTGCTGTATCGTAACCGATTGTATAATCAGTTCCATATAAGTCGTTATCTATAGTACCAGGCAACCCAATACAAGGAATTCCATATTCCTCTGTAAATATTTTAGCACCTGTATACGAACCATTGCCGCCAATGCACACTAATGCATCAATACCATTTGCAATCACATTATCGTAGGCTTTTTTTCTCCCTTCTGGCGTCATGAATTCAGTACTACGGGCTGTTTTCAAAAATGTACCCCCACGCTGAATTAGATTCGCAACAGATTGTCTATCAAGATCGATAATTTCTCCTGATATCATTCCCTCATAGCCTCTCATTATTCCTTTTACATTTAAGCCGTTATATATCGCAGTACGAACTACGGCTCTTACACATGCATTCATACCTGGGGCATCGCCTCCACTGGTATATACTCCTATTGTTTTCAAACTATTTTAGTTAAAGTTAATATGGTGTAAAAATAAAAAAGGTCTTGCTAATGCAAGACCTTTCGTAATATTATTAGTACACAAGTTACAGATTATTATTGCTGTATCTTGTACACAAATTGAGCGAACTCCTTAGGAGAAACGGTTTTATCCAACGCGGTAATTAAAACTGCTGCAAATTTGGTAGATGTTCCTTTTATGTTAACTAGATAAGCATCTCCTTCTTTTAGCGTAATTACAGATACTTCTCCTGTTGCCGCTGCCCATGCTGCATTTATGGTAGCGTCGTTGGTTATAGTATTCCACTTATCTGCTGGTATTTTTTTGAATGTACTTCCATTTCTAGAAGTCCATCTTCCAACCCACTTCTCTCCTGCTGCAGTAGAATCCTGAATATCTTTCTGAGAATTAGGATCATTGTATGCCAGCGGACCTTGACCTAAGTAATATGCTCCTAAAAATCCTGTTGGAGCTCTGAAGTTATATACTCTGAAAAAATCTCCATTATTATCTACGGTTAAATCTAATAATTCTAATCCAGGATCACCAATATTGGTAATAGTTATACTTTTTGATGTAGAATTGCCACTTTTATCGGCAACTGTAAAGGTATATACTTCGGTACCGGCGCTTGCTTCTGTTACACCCTTGTACTCATATATAGCAAGCGTGTTGCCACTTATCTCAATACTACCACTTAACACATCAGGACCACCGTTCAAGGCTTTAGTTATCGTTAAAGTAGTTAATGTTGAACTGTGCGTAGCAGTAATACCAATGGTAAAATCAGAACTTGCAGCTAATGACGAGTTTGCAGAAACGTATTTAGCATCCGCTAAAAAATTAACTATTGGCTTAGGAGCTTCCACCGTTTCTGGACCGCAATTGGTTAAAAATATTGCCCCAACTGACATTAGAGCAACTAAAGATAAAAATTTAATATTTTTCATGTTAGATTATAATTTTGAACTTCAAATATAGATTCATAATTTATCATTTTTAAGAAAAATATTTTTCTTATAGTATTATTACATTTCATCACAAACAGCTTAAAAACGGAACTATATTTCTAGTTCATTATTTATCTATAATTGGCATAGGCTTTGCCTCACTAAGAGTTCTACTCATAAAAATAAGCATGAGTGACAATTTGACAAAAAATGACATTTGATAATAGATTTAAACTAAGCAACGAGTTTATGAATAACGAGGATGGGTCAGAGATCATATCCGTAATAGCGGATAGTGATTTTGAAGAGGATAACAACAGTGACTACCCCACTAATCTGCCATTATTGCCGCTTCGCAACACGGTATTATTCCCCGGCATCGTATTCCCCATAACTGTGGGCAGGGACAAGTCTATAAAGTTGATTCAAGATTCATATAAAAAGGATAAAATAATTGGAGTTATTACGCAAAAAGATCAAAGTATAGAGTCTCCAACAGCAGCTGATTTATATCCCACGGGTACACTAGGCGTTATCCTTAAAATGCTTAAAATGCCAGATGGCAATATCACTGTCATTATACAAGGGAAACGAAAATTTGAATTAACCAATATAACACAAGAGGAGCCCTATTTTAGAGGAGATATTGTGGCTATCACAGACGGGAAAGCCAACAAAACAAAGGAATCTAACGCAACTATAGACAGTATACGCGAGCTTGCATCACGTATTGTGGATGAATCTCCGAACATACCCTCTGAAGCTAACTTTGCCCTTAAAAATATAAACTCCCCTAATTTTTTAGTCAACTTTATTTCTTCTAATCTTAATATAACTGTTGACGAAAAACAAGAATTACTGGAGCTTCCAAACTTTAAGAAAAAAGCCAATAGAGTTCTTCACTATCTCAACAAAGAGTTGCAAATGCTTGAACTCAAAAACAAGATTCAAAGCAAGGTCAAGGTAGATCTAGACCAACAGCAAAAAGAGTACTTTTTACAGCAACAAATCCGAGCAATACAAGAAGAATTAGGTCACGACTCCCCAGATCAAGAAATTGAAAGCTTGCGTATGAGGGGTAGAAAGAAAAAATGGAACGATAAAGTTAGTAAAGCATTCAATAAAGAACTAGACAGGCTTATGCGAATGAATCCAGCTACCCCTGATTACTCGGTAAGTTTGAACTACGCAGAACTGCTTTTAGAACTGCCTTGGGATAAATACAGCAAAGATAGTTTCAACCTAAAAAGAGCTAAAAAAGTCTTAGATGCAGATCATTTCGGATTAGAAAAAGTAAAAGAAAGAATACTAGAACACCTAGCTGTACTCAAGCTAAAAGGTGATATGAAAAGTCCTATATTGTGCTTGTATGGCCCTCCAGGTGTTGGTAAAACATCACTTGGCAAATCAATAGCCAAAGCTATGGAGAGAGAATATATAAGAATGAGTTTAGGTGGTTTGCATGATGAATCTGAATTAAGAGGACATCGAAAAACCTACATTGGTGCAATGCCTGGCCGAATTATTCAATCTATCAAAAAAGCAGGAACTAGTAACCCCATTTTTGTACTTGACGAGATAGATAAAATTGGGAATGACTTTAGAGGAGATCCATCCTCTGCTCTACTTGAAATACTTGACCCGGAACAAAACAACGCTTTTCATGACAATTATGTCGATCTCGACTACGACCTTAGCAAAGTACTTTTCATCGCAACGGCCAACCGATTAGATACCATTCAACCTGCATTACGTGACCGTATGGAAATCATCGATATTACAGGTTATACCATAGAAGAAAAGATAGGGATTGCTAAAAAGCACTTGATCCCCAAGCAGAAAAAAGAACACGGACTCACGCCTACACAGTTAAAAATAAGTGACAAAATAATTGAAAAAGTGATAGATGAGTACACCCGTGAAAGTGGTGTGCGAACCTTAGATAAACGGTTAGCTAAAATTTGCAGATGGCAAGCAAAGGAAATAGTTTATGAAAACAATCCAGACGCTATTCTTACTTCAGTAAATATAGAAACCATTCTCGGAACCGATAAAATCGAAAAAGATCTTTACGAAAATAATGATGTGGCAGGGGTTGTTACTGGTCTCGCTTGGACAAGTGTAGGAGGCGACATATTATTTGTAGAGAGTTCATTGACAAAAGGAAAAGGAAAGCTAACCTTAACAGGTCAACTTGGTGATGTAATGAAAGAAAGTGCGATAAATGCAACTACTTGGCTAAAGGCAAACGCAGAGACATACCAAATTAATCCATTAATCTTTGATCAATACGACCTGCACATCCATTTTCCTGCAGGCGCTGTACCTAAAGATGGTCCTAGTGCAGGGATTACCATACTTACCGCATTAGCATCACTTATGACCCAGCGGAAGGTTAAAAACAGACTCGCGATGACAGGAGAAATAACCTTAAGAGGAAAGGTTCTTCCAGTAGGCGGTATCAAAGAAAAGATACTCGCAGCAAAACGAGCGGGGATCAAAGAAATTATCATGTGTCGCGCCAATAAAAAAGACATAGATGACATTAAACCTTCCTACATATCTGACCTTACCTTTCATTTTGTAGACCAAATGAGTGAAGTACTAGAACATGCTTTAATAACCCAAAAAGTAAAAGGGTTTAAAACATGGACTGTGGTTGATGAAAAACATCCTAGTGCAAACTAAGATGTTTTTCATTGAATCGTAAACTGAGCTTTTTAGATCAGACTAAATTCGATTTACTGCGCGACTAGTTTTATCCAATCTGACATATCCCATATAACCTGAAATTCTACATTATTAGGTGAAAAATAATCGGCGGGGCTTGGTCTGTCTGTCTTTGTAGGTGTGAACAAATGGGTGAGGTTAGGATAACTTTGCATCTTAACATGTTCACTAGCGCCAACAGTGGCTCGCCATAATTCAAACTCTGTCATGGGTATTTGATAATCTTTTTCGCCCTGTACGATAAAAAATTGAGTGGCAGTATTTTTTGCTAAAGCGCTTATTGGGTCATAACCTTTAATGCCTTTCCAAAACGTTCCTGGCCAGTAGGCTAGTAACTCATCCGCTGTTGTTTCAGCAGTGTACTTGTTAAGCCTGATATTTTCTGCTTGTTTTGTGTTCTCAGCTATAATCTTGGCTTCTTCTTTTGTTATTTCTCCATCGTATTCCGTCAAATACTTCATTTGGTAGGTAATTAAATCCTCTAGTTTACTTGCATTTGCAGAGAATAAGATTGCTCCATTTAATCTATCCTTCAACGAATCAGCGATGATAGGCATAGCATATGCACCTAAACTATGGCCAAGCATTATGTATTTTCCAAAGTGTAATGAAGTGTCTGCCTGCAAATGGTAAAACGCAGATATAGCGTCATTTATAGTCTCATCGTAAAGATTAAACTGACCCTTGAACGAATCAGGATAGAGGTAAGATCTTTTATCATAACGATACGTAGCGATACCTTTGCTGGCAAAACCCAATGCTAAATCGTTAAAGACCTTATTGGGGCCAATTGTTTCATCTTTGTCATTTGGACCTGAACCATGCACCAATAGTACCACTGGACAATTTTGGCATTCCAAAGGGATAACTAACTCACCAGATATATTGTAAGAATGACTCAAAAAATTAATATACTTTTTACCTACCCCTAAATCTTTTCCATACGAAGGAGGCACATAAGCTAGTTGTGAAATATACAATCCGTTAATTTTACCATTTTCATTTTCTGACAAGGTCATTTGTACCGATGCCTGTTTAAATTGAAGCATGGCCGATTGTCTAGAACCTTCGTCTCGAATACTCTTGCGCACATCAACAACAGCACTTAGTTCTCCAGCAGACCTTTCCATTTGTTCCCAAATTAATTTTAGTTGTGACGCGGGTACTTTATCCTTCATGTTAGCATCAAAGTTCTTGTACACTTTTCTATATTTATGATTGGAAAGTTGATGCGCAACGTCCTGAATAGCGATTTGTGCATCTGCACCCATCGTGCTAATTAATGTGAGTATGAAAATAAGCTTACGCATGGTGGTAAATGTAATGAACTATGGCAGTATAAAAATGGAATAACAGTTAAAAGTGATGTTAGCATCATCCCACATGTTAGAAACTAAGCATCAAATTTTCTAAGTTGCTTTATAAAAACGGCTAGGTCTTTGGGATATTCTGCCACTATTTCTAAAGGCGTGCCGTCCATATCATTTAAGGACAACGAATACGCATGTAGGGCAAACCTCGTAATCATTGGAGTCTCCTCCTCTGTTTTACTCGTTGTAAAGTTTTTCTTAAATCTGGATAGGTAAGGCATTTTACCACCATAAATTCCGTCTGCACTTATAGGTGCATTTTGTGAAGCAAGATGAATTCGTATTTGATGCTGACGACCTGTTACTGGCTCGCAAGCAATAAGTGAGTGATGCTTAAAATTCTGTATGGTTGTAAAAAAAGTAGTACTGGGTTTACCTTTTTGTTTGCTCACAGCGCTTCTCCCACTTCTAGTAGTAATAAGCGGCAAATTAACTTCAAAGTGCTCAAATTTATGTGCGCCATCTGACACTGCATGATAGGTTTTGGTTACCCTTCTTTTTTCAAATGACACGGCGGCATGACTATATGCTGCGGCATGTTTAGATAGTAATAAAACTCCGCTGGTTTCTTTATCTAAACGGTGACAAAGTTGTAAATGCTCATCGTAATTTTTCGCTTGCTCAATAACTGAATTAGCTACTCCAAGCCTCTCGTGCAAACTTGACACTCCCGCTGGCTTGTTTATAGCAATATAATTTTCGTTTTCAAAAACGATTTGGTCCTTAAAATTAAATCGTTTCAATTTCTTAAATAATTTATAGCTTCGTCAAATGATAACGTAACTTGTTCTCCTGCTTGCAAATTTTTTATAGTTACACTATCTGTATTCATTTCACTCTCGCCTATCACAATTGCAAACCTGACTCCTATTTTATTGGCAAAATCAAATTGCTTATTAATTCGCTTATCGTCAGGAAAAACAATTGTTTTTATATTTTCAGTTCTAAGTTTAGAGGCCAGTTTCACTCCGTAAAGTTGCGTAGCTTTATCAAAATGACAAATAAGCACACTATCATTCACCTGTAGATTATCGGGCCACTTCTGTTGACCCTCCATAATTTCATAAAGTCTATCAATACCAAAGCTAATACCTACACCTGAAACATCTTTTAGTCCAAAAACACCTGTTAGATCGTCGTACCTGCCACCTCCAGAAACACTCCCCATACCACTGTCCGGTATTAATGCTTCGAAAATACATCCCGTGTAATAATCTAATCCTCGGGCTAAACTTAAGTCAAGCTCCACCTTTATAGTTAAATTACAATCTTCTATATAAGCAAGTATTTCACTTAAATCTTCGATTGCTTTTTGTGCAATAGGATTATTATTAAACGCTTTAGCAAATTGAAGTAGGTTTTCTTTAGTAAGTTCGGAATTCCCTATGATGGCAAAAAGTTGATGGCATTTTTCTTCATCAATTCCATATCCAACTAATTCTTTCATAACCCCTTCCTCACCAATCTTATCCAGCTTATCTAAGGTAGATGTGAATTTAGCTACCGGGAAATTGAGTTGCAATTCATCAACTAAAGCTTCTAAAAATTTGCGGTGATTTACTTTAAGAACAGCCTTAGACAAACCTAAAGATACAAACACTTCATTGTAAATTTGAATTAAATCTGCCTCGTGTAATAATGAAGTTGACCCAATGCAATCTGCATCACATTGTGTAAACTCTCTAAATCTTCCTTTTGCTGGCCTATCCGCCCTCCAAACATTTTGCACTTGGTATCTTCTAAACGGGAACGTCAAGTCATTGCGATGTTGCACCACAAAACGCGCAAATGGCACTGTAAGATCGTAGCGTAATCCTAATTTAGAAGTGCCTGCAATCCATTTTCCGGGTATAATACCATTAAGTTTAGCGGCTTGATCATCCGTAATTTCAGCAGAAATTGGACTGTTACTGCGGATTTTATACAGGAGTTTTGAACCTTCTTCTCCGTACTTGCCTTCTAGTGTGTCTAGATTCTCAAGTGCAGGGGTTTCCAATGATTCAAACCCAAATTTTTTATAAATACGTGTAATTGTAGTCAAGATAAAATCTCGTTTACGCATAACCGCTGGACCAAAGTCTCGTGTACCGGGTGCATTAGAAGGCTTTTGCATCAGTGCAAATGTACGTTACCCCTAGTGAAATTTGTTGTTCAAAAGACGATAGTTATATTTTTGCAATCCTACCTTCAGTTCGTGAAGCATTTGATCCCCTTCTCTATGATGTATTGATGCAAGGTCGGAAGCGTCTACTTTATCTTTTTTATACGCAAATAATTTATAGTTCGAAGTGCCATCCCATTGCAAACAAAAACTGTCATTGGTATACGTATACAACGTACCATCATAATGTATTGCGCTCTGCGATTTCTCGTCTAGCAAAGATCTACCCATCGCTACTTGTTTCGATATTCCTGCTAGCTGTTTTACAGTTGGGAAAATATCTATGTGCTGTTTCACATCATCGTTTATTCCAGCAGGCATTAGCTTCGAATAAATCAATAAAGGCACTCCGTATTTACTCCTATACCCTTGGTGCTCATACGTTTCGTTAATAGAGGTATGGTCCGCAGTAATTATAAAAATTGTATTCTCAAACCATTTCTCCGTACGCGCAGATTCAAAAAAGGCACGCAACGATCTATCTGTATAACCAATAGCCTGATGAATTTCAGACGTCCCTTTAGGTAAATCATGATGCTGAGAAGGTACAGTATACGGATGATGACTGCTTATCGTAAATATTCCGGAACACCAAGGCTGCTGCTGATTAGATAGCTTATTCGCAAAAAACTGTAAGAATGGTTCATCAAAAATGCCCCACTTTCCATCAAAATCATCTTCATTGGGGTATTCTTGTTGTGCCATATACTGGTCTAAACCATTCGCCAGTAAAAAGGGTTTAAAACCCATAGATAACTCATCCGCAGCGTGATAAAAGCTACAGAAATATCCTTCTTTTGACAACGCTTCGGGTATAGATTCTATGTTACTTTGGGTATATAACGAACCTATAAATGGCTGTTTCATCAAACAAGGAATGCCTGTGTAGATAGATGCTACGGCATCCATAGATCTTAGTCCATTTGCGTAAGCATTGGTAAAATTCATACTAACAGACATCATGCTATCTAAAAAAGGTGTGTAACTTGGTCTATTTGCATCATTAAGTGAGGTGTACTCTTTACCAAAACTTTCTAATAAAATAATACAAATGTTAGGTTTCTGATAAGCTAACTTACGGTAAACCAAAACATCTTTAGCTAATTCTATCTGAAGTGCTGAATCAGATGTATAGGCCGTATATTCAATTTCTGATTTACCTATAGATTCAATGAGTATATAAATAGGTGTAACTGCCGATACTGCTTCTTGTGACTCCAACGCAGAATATGCATCTAGAAGATTTAAGGGCTTTAACTTAAAACTGCCTCTAGCAATGAGTCCCAAAAATACTAGTGATATAAAGCAAAAAACGAGTGCAGACTTGGTTGTTAGTTCAATTTTGAGTTTTTTGTCCAAAAATCGCACAGCAAACAAAACGCTAATTACCAAGAGGATGCCCCACCAGTACTCTGCCATATACCCAAAAATAATTAGGTAACTCTGACCGATTATCATTTGAAAAATTTCTACGCCAACGATTGTCTTGCTAATCGGATAATAGAAAACAGAAATGAGCCCAAAAATCAGAGCACTTAAATACAAAAGTAAAAAAATAAATCGCGAAACATTTTCCCACCATTTATGCCTAAGAAATAGACCTATACCTAAGATAATAAATAGAGGTGCATACCAAATAACCATTGCCTTGAGGTCAAATCGCATCGTGTAAAAAAGATAGTTTACAGGATTTTCAATTGTTAACTCTTTGATTGATAGCAGCAACAACAGTCTTACGATCCAAAAAGGGGACAGCAACAATGGGATGAATGCGCCAATTTTAATTATATTTTTTATACCTAAATGCATTTTGATAGAATGCAAATTATATTAAATTTGCAGTCCTTTAAAAGTAGAATATTGTTTTTAATTAAATAGATTCGCTACAAAAGGAAGTAAAAAAAGAGAATTTAATATCATGAAGAGCGAAATACATCCAAGTAGCTACCGTTTAGTTGTTTTTAAAGACATGTCTAACGGGGAGCAGTTTTTAACTAAATCTTGTGTAGAGACTAAAGAAACAGTAACCTATGAAGACGGAAACGAGTATCCAATATACAAACTAGAGATTTCTAGTTCGTCACATCCTTTTTACACTGGTAAAGTGAACTTTGTAGATACAGCGGGTAGAATCGATAAATTCAATAAGCGTTACGCTAAAAAGAATTAACTAAAATTTTATAATTATACTAAAGGCTCTCTATATTTGGAGAGCCTTTTTTTATGAATATTATACTCTTTGACGACAACAGTAGAAGTGATCTACTTCCTCTTTGCTTCACAAGGCCATGTGCGGAGTTGCGCGTTGGCATTCTAACATTAACCGAAAAATGGAAACATCGTTTAACTGGAAACTTTTCATTTTTAACTCAAGACTACTTAGCCACTAAGTACCCTGTTAAATTTAGTCATGATAATTTTTATCTTAACGGTAGATGTCTACCCAATTACGAAACCAATTCTCTCCTCAACAAACTAGCTCTAAATCAAGCTATTTATGACGGCGAGATACTCATTGCTTATCGAGGATCGGAGCATCTTACGAAGTTTGATTTTTTAGAAGAAGTTGCTAAAAGCGTCCGAATAATTGACGTTCAATGTGATTTAATAAACTACACCTATGATGTCTTTTTAAAGAATAGTCAGGAGATAAAAGCAGATTATGACCTATTAACCTCAGGCAGGATTTCTCAGCCTATTTCTGGAAGCAATACACTAATTGGTCATGATATATTTGTGGAAGAAGGAGCTATTGTAGAAGCAAGCGTTCTGAATTCTACTCATGGACCTATTTATATTGCCGCGCATAGTGAAATTATGGAAGGTAGTTTAATACGGGGTCCATTCGCATTGTGTGAACATTCCACCATTAAAATGGGTGCTAAAATATATGGAGACACAACGGTTGGTCCTCATAGTAAGGTGGGAGGTGAGGTTAGTAATACTGTTTTTTACGGTTTTAGTAATAAAGGTCATGATGGATTTTTGGGTAATTCTGTGATAGGCGAATGGTGTAATCTTGGTGCTGACACCAACAGCTCTAATCTCAAAAATAACTATGCACAAGTAAAATTATGGAACTACACTAAAAATAGATTTATCAATACGGGGTTGCAGTTTTGTGGTTTGATAATGGGAGATCATAGTAAATGTGGAATAAATACGATGTTTAATACGGGCACCGTGGTTGGAGTTTCTGCTAACATTTTTGGATCTGGATTCCCTAGAAACTACATACCTTCATTTACTTGGGGAGGAGCAACAGGTTTTGCAACGTATGAAGTACCTAAAGCTTTTGAAACGGCAAGTATAGTTTTGCAGCGGCGAGGTTTAGATTTTGATCCAGTAGACCAAGATATATTAACAACCATTTTTAAAGATTCGGCCAAAGATCGCTTTTGGGAATCAAAATCAATAAATACATGAGAGAAAAAATAGTAGCAGGAAACTGGAAAATGAATCTAGACCTAAATGAGGGGAAAGAATTAATTATCGATATTGTTGACAAAGGAGTAAACGCAAATGTAACTTCTATCATTTCACCTCCCTTCACGCATCTTCAAACATTTAAGACCATGCTCAGTCATACAAATATCGCTCTTGCTGCACAAAACTGCCATCAGCAAGACGAAGGAGCTTTTACGGGTGAAGTATCTGTTAAAATGCTTAAAAGTGTGGGTGTTCAATACATCATTTTAGGTCATAGTGAAAGGAGAGAATATTTTCAAGAAGATAGTTTATCCATATCCTTTAAGGTAAATAATGTTTTAAAACATGGCCTTAAACCCATTTATTGCTGCGGAGAAACTTTGGCGCAAAGGCAAGATGGTGAACATTTCGAAACGATTAGACTACAAATAGAACAAGGACTATTTCAACTTAATGAGCTTGAGCTGATTAACTGTATTATTGCATATGAACCAGTTTGGGCCATCGGAACAGGTGAAACAGCTTCTCCCGAACAAGCCCAGGAAATGCATGCGTTTATTCGAAATACAATTGCTAACAGATACGGTGAAATCACGGCAAATAATATTTCTATCTTGTATGGAGGCAGTGTAAAACCTTCTAATGCAAATGAACTATTTGCTTGCTCAGATATAGACGGAGGCCTAATTGGAGGAGCATCTCTTGATGCTGATAGCTTTATTGCACTGACAAACAGTTTTTAAAACAAGTAACCTAGACCTGCAGCTAATTGCTTTGCAGGATTAAAATCGAATCGTCGATCTCTATTCTCTCCGAGAGCACTGTAATCCTGAAGATTTACGTTAAAATCACCACGAGATTCAAGTGATATTCTGATATTTTCAAATGGCTCATAGCTTAATCCGAAGATGGGTTTAACACCAATAGACCAGTAGTATCCATAATAGGTTTCGTAAGACTTTTGATTAAATTCTGAATTAAAGTATACATCACTTGCACCATAAAGATATATTTTTTCCAAATTTGAAATAGGCAACTTATACTGAATACCCGCGGACAAGTCATACTGTACCGTGCCAGAACGCTTGGATAACGTATCCGACCTAATCTCTTTATCTGTACTTACAAAGACCCTAGCACCACCTCGTAAAGACCACATATCCTTCTTTAAACTATGTCGGTACATCGCTTGATAACTAGTCGCCTTTTCAAATTTAAGCGGTGAAATCACCAATGCTACTTCATTTTTTAGTTGAGCATTTACGGTCATAGCCAAACACACAAGGAGTATTAACGAAACTAACTTTTTCATTGTAAGTGCAATTATACAAAATAAAACGGGCTTCAATTATTATTGAAGCCCGTTAATATTGGTTATATTTTATTTTTAAATACGATTACTTGTCTACTTGTCCAAGGTCAATTCTTCTTGTGCTATATTCAACACCTTTACCTGTAGAATATACAGTTTTGATTCTACCTCTTTCGATACCATAGTTAGCTTCAAGGTAATCAACTATAGAAGTAGTTCTTTTATTAGCGATTTGCTCACCAGCTTTACTAGTTGTGTAACCAGTTGCATTCAAAGAAAGACTCGGGCATGATTTCATTTTTTCAGCTATTGAGTACAGTATTCCGTATGAAGATGGAGATATACCTGTACTACCGTTCTCAAAAATTACAGATGGTAGTGTTACATTACTGCAATCACAACAGGCACCACTTTTGCTTGCAACACCTCTTGCATTTACGATTTCACCAGCTGGAGAGTTAGGCTCTTCATCTAAACCATCAGGAACACCGTCTCCGTCAGAATCGATAGCTACACCATTTTCATCTACTTCTTTAGATAAAGAAAATGGCTCTAGATCTTTACAATCATTTACACCGTCACCATCAGAATCTAACGCTTTTCCGTTTCCATATACTTTATCACAATCTGTATTTGCCTCTTTATCGAATATATCTGCTACACCGTCTTTGTCAGCATCGCCTTGAAGCTTTGCAGTCACGCTAATTAGTGAGTCTATGTCTGCGTAAATTGTTTCAAGTGGATTTAACCAATCCATATGAGCAGTTTGCGCTTTGTCACCAAACTTCATAGACGCTTTTATGCTAAACATTTGATAATGGTCATTTGCATAACGATTTGCTTGCTGAGGCAAATCCATGCCGTCTACCATGTCTGATCGCACATAATTATCTCTGTATTCAATTGCTAGATCTAACTTATCACTTACATTCTTTTTAAAACCAAATCCTAGCGGCACTACAGCATTTCTGCCTTTGTATGCAGTACTAGTCCTTGCGTAATCCCCGCCAAGATCACCAAAAGTACCATTCGCATCAGAGAAGGTCAAACCTAATCCAAAGAAAGAATACATTTGAATATCTCTTAATGGTCTAAGAAAAGATATATTACCAATCGTATATACCCCTGTTATATCAAGTTGTTTAAACTTATTAGTAAACTCATATGATGATTCATCTTTTGTACCTTTAAGGGTTCCTAAATCAGCATTAAAATTTAAACCAAAAGATTGTCCAAAAGAGTATTTAGCGTGCACTCCTCCACCAAATCCTATCTTAATATTCTCTGCATCATTGTATGCAAAATTAGGACTCAATTGTATACCCGCAGACCATCTATTAGCCTCTGGAAATTTTGAGAAATAGTTGGTTTGAGCTACAGAAGTAGTGAAGCTAAGCACTGCGATTATTAAAGTGATAATTTTAAACTGTTTCATAATGTGTGTGTGTGTGTGTTTACGCAACTTATTGTATTATTCATGCAAAAATAGGTTAAAATTTAACTATTCCAAGTATTAAAAGCCTTTACATTTTTAGTATTCCTATTTTTTGAGAGCTAGTGAAACCGGAGTGCGGCACCAGTTGTAAAATATGCTGTTCAAATGCATCGATAAAAGTAACCACATCCTCTTTTCGCTCTTGAACGTGTGCTGGACTAAAATACTTTTTCTTGGTTTTTAACAATTTATTCCATGCAGGATGCATTGCGCTTTGACTCAATAATTGCTTTTCGGTTAGCTCATTCATTTCATCCAATTTATCAACCATTTTAGATACTTTAGCGTCCAAATTAAATCCTATCAGATTATTCTCTACCAAATTCTGATAAGCGTATAAATTGTTTTTTACGTCTTCAAAGTTCTGCCTTATAGTTTGAAATAACTTATCCTGCTCCTTATTAACTTTAAATATTAACGACTG
Organism: Chitinophaga pinensis; assembly: GCA_945889315.1. Taxonomy (GTDB): domain Bacteria; phylum Bacteroidota; class Bacteroidia; order NS11-12g; family UBA9320; genus UBA9320. Next base: position 5,313 of record CAMDBP010000014.1, on the reverse strand, counting down.
ATCACTTTTAAAGAAATCCGTTACATCAACGTCCGTATTTTCGTGAAGCAGTTGCTCTGGAATAATTATATTGGACGTTCTTAAATGTATGATTGGTACGGGTATATTATAATTATCAAACAATCCTTTAAGTTGTGTCCAGTAATGAACTTCACTCGCACCGCCTACATACACCAAATTGGGTAAAATCCACTCCTGATACAATGGTCGTAAAGCAGCATTCGGACTTAGATTGAAAACATGTTGTTTTACATATTGATCAAGAATATCATCTTCATAGTTTATTATATTATGTTTTTCTCGTTGATGTTGACTAATCTTAAATAAATTACACTCCCTAATGACGAGTTGCCTTTGAAAACCTTCTGTTTCAACTGCCTCGGTAGAATTCAATAAGGCTTTGTAATTAAGTCCTCTCAATTCATCTTTAAGTACAGGAATAAACTCTTTTTTAAGGTTTTCGCTATCAGCGTCCATTATTACTAGGCCGTAATCTGAGAAGTAAGCATGTAACAACGTTCTAAAAGCGGATGAAAGATTGGCGCTTTGGCTATAAGCCATTTGAGACGCTTCAATAAACCTGAGTTGAGCTTCCGATAAGTTCATTTTGGTTTTCAACTCATCAAAAAGTTCCGAAATACCAGCAGTGTTCATTCGTCCAACTGCACCAGTTTGAGTTGTATCCCACGTAAATGATTGATTATAAACATTTACAGACTGTATTTCTTGAAGATCGTGATCTTCTGTAGCCATCCAAAATATAGGAACAAAATTATAGTTTGGGTGCAGCTCTTTGCATTCCGCTGCAATAGCCAAAACATCCAATATCTTATAAAAGACATAAAGTGGACCTAAACCAATATGAATTTGTTGCCCTGTGGTGATTGTAAAGGTATTATCTAATTCAAGTGATTTAATGTTTTTAAATAACGCTGTATCATCAGGAAGATCAATTCTAGCGTCTTGATATTGCCTCCATAAATCCGTTGCCAGTATTTTTCTTCGTGCATTACTAAAATCAGACTTAGCTTGAATTGCTTGTTTAACCTCAGAAATAGTTGGAGAATAGGTTCTAAGGTGACTTAATCGATCCGAAAAATAGTAGGCTTCTATAAAATCATTATGAAAAAATGTTTCGCGTCTAGATACCTGTTCTACGTGCATATTACAAGAGTTCACCAATCAAATCAAATGGCTCTGCATCTGTAATTCGAACGTTCACAAAATCACCTAGCCTTAAATATCCACTACTTAATGGCAGTAAAACTTCATTATCTACATCGGGAGAATCGAATTGAGTACGTCCCATATAAAAGTCGCCCTCTATCCTATCAATGATTATCTTTTGCTCTGTTCCCACTAGGGCCTGATTGTGCATAAACGATATATCATGTTGTATACCCATAATTTCTTCAGCCCGAGCAGCTTTTATTTCGTCTGCTACGTGATCTTCAAGTGTTCCTGCATGTGTCCCGCCCTCGTGAGAATAGGTAAATACGCCAAGCCTGTTAAACTTATACTGCTCCACAAATGATTTCAATTCCTCAAAATCTTGTTCATACTCCCCAGGATGTCCTACCAACAAGGTAGTACGTAAGGCAATACCACTTACCTCTGCTTTTATTCTATCTAATACTTCTTCGGTACGATGTTTCGTAATTCCTCTTCTCATGGTTTTGAGAACATTATCCGAAATATGCTGAATAGGGATATCTAAGTATTTACAAATATTGGGTTTGCTGTTTATAATCGGCAATACTTCAAACGGAAACTTGGACGGATATGCGTAGTGTAATCTGAGCCATTCCAGCCCTTCAATATCACTAAGTCTATCCATGAGTTCGTGAAGTCTTCGCTCACCGTATAAGTCTATCCCGTAATAGGTCGAATCTTGCGCGATAAGCATAATTTCTTTAATTCCATCGCGTACAAGTCCCTTAGCCTCTGCTACGAGCTCATCAATTGATTTAGAAACGTGCTTACCACGCATTAGTGGAATCGCGCAAAAAGAACATGGCCTATCACACCCCTCCGATATTTTCATATAGGCATAATGCCTCGAAACAGAAGACTTACGTTCACCCAGAAGTTCTTTTTTGTAATCTACTCCCAAATGATTGAGCAACTGAGGTAACTCAAAAGTTCCATACCATTTATCTACTTCAGGTATCTCTGGAGATAAATCTTCCTTATATCTCTCGGATAGACATCCCGTAACTATCAAATTCTCAATTTTACCGGCTTTTTTCTCCTCAGCAAATTGTAAAATAGTATCTATACTTTCTTGCTTTGCATTATCAATAAAACCACAGGTATTAATAATAATGGTATCGGCATCTGCTGTATCTTCGTGAACAGAATGAACTCTGCCACCAGTTAGTTGAGACTGCAGTACTTCAGAGTCTACTGTATTTTTTGAACAACCTAAAGTTATAATTGAAACCTTATTGGGTTTGTGTGTTTTAGTTTTCATCTAAGAGAAAAGTGATTCTACGTAATTTTTACTGTCAAAAAGCTGCAAATCGTTCATTTGCTCGCCAACTCCTATATATTTAACAGGTATACTGAATTGGTCGCTAATTCCAATTACCACGCCGCCTTTAGCAGTGCCATCCAACTTAGTAAGTGCCAATGCAGTAACTTCAGTTGCGGCCGTAAATTGTTTTGCTTGCTCAAATGCATTTTGACCAGTAGAGGCATCTAATACCAAAAGTACTTCATGAGGTGCCCCAACTACTTGTTTATCCATAACTCGCTTAATTTTAGAAAGCTCGTTCATTAGGTTAATTTTATTGTGTAGTCGACCAGCGGTGTCAATGATCACCACATCCGCATTATTTTCAGCACCATATTTCACAGCTTCAAAGGCTACAGCAGCGGGATCTGTATCCATTCCCTTCGCTACAACCTCCACTCCTACTCGCTCTCCCCAAATCTGAAGTTGATCAACAGCCGCAGCTCTAAATGTATCGCCAGCACCTAATACCACCTTCAATCCTTGATTTTTGAACATATTAGCAAGTTTACCGATAGTGGTTGTTTTACCTACTCCATTCACACCTACTACCATTATAACATATGGTTTTACCTCCGTGTTATGAATTGGTTTTTCAGTTTCGGCGAGGAGATTAGTAATTTCCTCCTTGAGCATTTCGTTGAGCTCTGTTTCAGAAAGGTATTTATCACGTGATACTCTCGCTTCTATTCTTTCGATTATTTTAACCGTAGTACTAACCCCAACATCCGAAGACACCAATACTTCTTCGAGTTCGTCTAAGAAATCATCACTAATATTACTTCTTCCAACAACAACTTTTGAAATTTTAGAAATAAAGGATGAACGGGTTTTTTCCAGACCATCATCTAACTTTATCTTTTGTTCTTGTGTTGGTTTCTTTTTAAAAAAATCTAATAAACCCATAAGGTATAAACATAAAAAAGCTTCCCATCAAAAGTAGGAAGCTTTTCACTATAAAAAATATTTTATTTGGATATCTTATTTAGCCAAAGCTGCCTTTACAGCTTCAGTAGGAATCATTTCTTCTCTAAACGAATAAGCACCTGTTTTTGGAGACTTAACGCATCTAACAAGCTTAGCCCAGTCTCTTCCTGAACCTTCTTTCTTTAACGTTGCAACAACTTTCTTTGCCATCTTATTTAATTTCTTTGTGTACGGTTACTTTTTTCATAAACGGATTATATTTTTTAAGCTCAAGACGCTCCGTAGTATTTCTCTTATTCTTGGTAGTGATGTATCTTGACATCCCTGGCACGTTAGTACCTTTTTGCTCAGTACATTCCAAGATTACTTGTACTCTATTTCCTTTCTTAGCCATCTGTTATATTTTACCGTTTTTTAACAAATTATTTAAACAAGCAGTAATACCTTTCTTATTGATGGTTTTTAATGCTGATGTACTTATTTTAAGTGTAATCCACTCATCTTGTTCAGGCAGCCAGAATCTTTTAGTTTGAAGATTTGGATAAAATCTTCTTTTAGTTCTTCTTTTCGAGTGAGAAACATTGTTCCCACTCATCGCTTTCTTACCTGTTAAATCGCAAACTCTTGACATTCCTTCGTTTTTTAGGGCTGCAAAGATGTTAATTTATTTTTAATTAACCAAGACTAAGGATACAAAAGATATTTTTTTCTCAACTCTTTATATTTTTCTAATTCCGGCTGCCATGTAGCACGAATCTCATCCGCACTTTTTCCTTGTTCTACTTGCGCTGACAATGCTTTGGTTCCACATAATTTGTAAATGAAGCTTTTAAAATATTCTCCATCTTCTGCTCTATTATTTTTATAAAACAAGATTAACCAACTCAGATTTAGCTTTGGCGATGCAAAAAAAGACTCGTCCTCTGCATCATGCACCTCAAAACCACCGCACAACTTATTTTCATGCTTGGGGTCATCTGCAACACCTGGAATGGGAATAGGAGTAAACTCTATGTCTCCCTTTACACCCGGACGACCCACGATTTGAAACGGCGTGGAGGTTCCGCGGCCAATACTGACATTTGTCCCTTCAAACAGCCCTAGGTAAGGATAAAAGTAAACCGAATTCATATTGGGCAAATTAGGTGATGGCTTAATTGGCAATTGGTATAAGGTAGCGTGATCATAGTTATCACACGTCACTATTTTAAGCTCACACGCTGCACCACCCTTTAGCCAAGACTCCCCGTTTATCATAATGGCAAGTTCTCCCACAGTGAGTCCATGAACCAACGGAATAGGATGCATACCAATGAAAGAGGTGAACTCTTTTTCCAAAACAGGGCCGTCTACGTAAAATCCATTTGGATTAGGCCTATCAAGAATTAACACTTTTTTTCCTTGCTCGGCACATGCTTCCATTACGTAATGCATCGTAGAAATATATGTGTAAAAACGTACGCCAACATCTTGAATATCAAAAACAACCACATCAATATCTTTTAGCATATCGGCAGTTGGCTTTTTATTGGCCCCATATAAAGATACGACAGGCAAACCTGTTTTCACATCTAACCCATTTTTGATTACAGCACCTGCACTGTGGTCTCCCCTAAAGCCGTGTTCAGGAGCAAATACTTTTTTTACATTTACGCCTAAGTTCTGGAGAGTGTCCACTAAATGAACTGAACCAATAGTACTTGTCTGATTCACCACCATTGCCACCCGCTTACCTTGTAAAAAAGGCAAATAATCTGAGGTTTTAGCTGCTCCTACAACAACATCCAAAGTCTCCTTTAAAATTCCATCAACACGCTGCGTTACAGGACTTTTACCAAGGTTTGTTTCTTCTTTTGAAATTCTTGCAGACT
>CAMDBP010000013.1 GCA_945889315.1 Chitinophaga pinensis | reverse complement strand
ATTGACAATTCAAATGGCATAATCTTCCATAAAATAGAATATAGAGAGAATACAATCAATACGTCGTGACCTAACGCTATTGTAGCACCCAAACTAAATCCTATGTTTCTAAATCTAACCAAAATGTATAAGAACATGCCAATAATAGCAAGAGAAATAGCCCAAGTAGATCTAACCGTAATATCTTTTGCTATGGTAGGTCCTACCTTGCTAGAGGACATAATATTTGCCTCTTTTACATTAAAATCAGCCAATGATTTGATAACCTCATCTCTTACAATTTTATCAATTCCCTCCTCTTGACTATTTATTTTATACGTGGTCGTAATTTTATACTCGTTTGCAGCTCCAAAAGTTTTAACTTCCGTACTAGCTCCATCCAAATTAGCGTTTAGAGCCGATTTTATACCGCTAGCTGAAGCATTTTCTATGTCGACAACATAACTCCATCCTCCTTTGAAATCAACACCTGTAGATAGTCCATTTACTCCAAGTGATATAATGCCTGCTGTCATGACAACACCAGAAACAATATAAAATATTTTTCGTTTACCAATAAAATCCCAATTGACTAGATTTAATTTATGCCCAAAACTTTCAGAGACAGTTGTGTAGAATGAAGTGTCTTTTCCTTTTTCGATGTCTCGCTCTATCAACAAACGAGTTAAGAAAATCGAAGTGAACAAAGAACAAAGTATACCAAAGAACAAGATAACTGCGAAGCCCATTACCGGACCTTTACCTAAGGTCCAAAGAATAATTGCTGCAATTAACGTAGTAATATTCGCATCGATGATAGAAGAATAGGAACCTGAATAACCATCCTTTACTGCCATTTTAAACGACTTACCTGAACCTAATTCTTCTCGAATACGTTCAAAAATAAGCACGTTAGCATCTACCGCCATACCTATTGTAAGCACTAGACCCGCCATACCCGGTAAGGTTAATGCAGCATGCATACCCGCTAAAATACCTACGATAAATAGTAAGTTGAATAACAATGCGATATCTGCATAAATACCTGCTTTACCGTAGTAAAACGCCATAAACGCAATAACCATTAAGAACCCTACTACGAGTGAAATCTGACCCGCTCTGATAGCTTTCGCTCCTAATGTTGGTCCTACTGTACTTTCACCTGCAATTTTGGTAGGTGCTGGCAATTTACCCGCTTTAAGTATGTTGGATAAATCGGTTGCTTCTGCTTGATCAAATCCACCGGTGATAACAGAACTTCCGTTTGGTATTTCTGTTTGTACGGTAGGCGCACTGTATACTTGACCGTCTAATACTACTGCTACACATTCTTTAGGACTAGCAGAAGATGCTGCTTTTGTGATTCTCTTCCATGCAGATGTACCCTCTTGGTTCATTTGCATATTTACAGCTAACTTGAAATTATCTTGACGAGAAGGACGAGCATCTGTGATTACATCACCCTGCAATGCAGGCTCTCCATCTCTGCCACTTTTAAGTGCATAGATAGCGCGGTAATCTTTGCCTTCCATTTTAACTGGCTTAAAGCCAAACTTGAATACTAAATTGGATGGGAGTGCATTTCTAACATCTTCTCTTTTAAAGTATTCCATGAAATTTTTCATTTCATTTTGATCGATGTAGCCTATTTCTGCTGACTCTGCCCAGTTTTTACCTTCGTTAGCAAGGTTGGGAATAATTTTAGATAGTACAGGATTTTCTGCTACAATTTCGTCTCTCGACTTCGTAGTATCGTTTGCTGCGGTATCCTTCTTAGCTGCCAAAGTGCCATCCAAAGATAGAGACCCGTCAACGGCTGTTGTATCTTTAACATCGCTAGCTTTAGAATTAGTATCTTTCACCTCATTCAATTTAGCCCCACCGTAAATCACTTTGTTTACTTGCTCTAAGTACTCAAAACCTTTGTAGTTAGGGAACACATTCCAAAACTCTAGTTTAGCTGAGCTAGTAATCAAATCTCTAACCCGTTGAGGATTATCCACACCTGGAAGCTCTACTAGAATTCTTCCGTTGTCTAATCGTTGAATGTTAGGTTGAGCAACACCAAATTTATCTACACGTGTCGTTATAATTTCAAATGCTCTACCTATAGCACTTTCACTCTCTTTTTTTAAGTATTCGTATACCTCTGCATTGGTTGAGTTATATCCTTTAGGCAAATCTTGCTCTAAACCTCTACCGTAAAATATACCTGCGATTTTACCATTTGGTGCTTCTTTGGCATATTCTCTTGCCAATGCATCCACAAAGTTTTCTTGTCCTAAATAACTTGCTTTTGCTCTATTGAAAGCAGCAAGGTAGGCTTGATCCGTCGTTTTACCCGCCATTGCTTCAATTACCGCAGGCGTCTCTACTTCTAGCGTTACGTTCATACCGCCTTGTAAATCGAGACCGAGGTTTAATTCGTTCTCTTTACATTGCTGGTAGGTAAATCCTAATCCAGGATAAACCTCAACAGGACCAATGGAGTCTAAATAATTTCTTTCATACTCAGAGCGAAGCAACTTATAGTTGGCAACACTTTCTGGATACAATTTTTCAGCAGCTTGCTCTGCCTTATTTTCCACTGAATTGGTTACTGCTGTAAACGATAGCTGGTAGATACTAGCTAGTAAAAGCAATACGGTTACTATTTGGACGAATCCTTTATTATTCATTATATCTATTCTTGGGTTAGATTATTTGCATAAATTTCAAAGGCTGCAAAAGTAAATTTATTCACTTAACTTAACAATAATTCTTTGTAGGATGGTTTAAGTTCTTTTTAATTCATCCTATTGGCTTAAACCTTGCCTTCTTATTTGGTTATTACTTCGTTAAATTTTTGAATAATTTGTGTTAAGCAAGCATCAAAATTAGTATTGTTTTTTATAATGTAATCAGCTGTTTCTTTATGCGGCTTTAAGAATTCTGAGTAAGCTGGCTTTACATGATTTTCCCACTGATACAAAACCTCTTCTTCTTTCATCCCCCGCTCTACGGTATCTCGACTTAGCCTCCTTTGTAAGGTGATATCATCGTCAGCATCAATATATAATCTATAATCATACATTTTATTTAGTCCTTTATCTGCATACACAAATAGCCCTTCTACAAGAATAATGGGAGCAGGATTATAAACGATTTCTTTGGGAAAAACATCAGGGTTGTTAAAGGTGTATTCTATCATTCTGACTGACTTACCTTTTAATAAAGCGCGTAAATCTTTTTTAATACGATTAAAATCAATTCCCGTAGGATGATCAAAATTCACTACACCGTTGGCATCTCTCATTTGTTCTGATAAACCCTTGTAGTAATTATCTTGGGTGATAACACAAACCTTATCCGCACCAAATTCTTCGCTCAACTTACGAATAAATGTCGTTTTACCTGAGGCACTTCCTCCTGCTAAACCCACTAAAAATGACGGCGAACTACTCACGGTGCGAATGTATGTGAATTCTCCTTTTGTCCCTATTTAACACCAATTAAAAACAGTATAAACCTGAATTTACATCACTCCTAAACTTTCATCCCTTTCATACCCATTAAGATTTATGCTTTCTTATTTAAAGCAAGAAAACAATAACGCTAGTTAATCCATAAACGTGCTAACTTACTTTTACCCTAATTTTGTGGTACAACTATTTATTGTTCGCACATGTCAGGACTACTTGCCGAATTTATACGATACTCGAAAACAGGCTTACTCCTTACTATGCTCTTATTTGTGCAATGCAATGCTCAAATGAGTGAATGCAAGCTGACAGATACGGATATGTTTACACGGATGAGCGGACCACCGCTTACCGACAAATACGGGGAGATAAGCAGCATAAAAGTAGTATACGACTACCAAACTAAAAGCATCTACTATATCAATAATCACCGCTATAAATTGCACCACGAATTTTGTAACTATTTGCGAGGATTCGAGCAAGATTTAGCCACTTTTAACCGGCTAAATTATGGTGCAGATAGCCAAAGACAATACTTACTTGGCAACATTAACTACTTGAAATCTATGGATAAATATGCCTTAGAGCTTTCTCCAACAGATCAAATGCCGATATCCTCACTGGTGTTTTTTTACCATAAAATCGTGGAGAGTAGTTTTATGGGAAAAGACCTTACTGTACTCTTAAATAACACACGACTCCTGGCTATAGAAGTAGAATTGACATCCTTCTTCTCTGTAATCTTACCTTCAGAAGTTTATAAAAACGTGCACTACCAAGGCATAAGTAAATATACGGGATTTGGCACCATTCGATTTATAGACAATCTAGAGAAAAACCATGAACCTCTCTACCCTACGGACATTTTAGTGTTAAAGCACACACCACTTACATTGCCACGTGTAGCTGGGATAATTGTTTCAGAATTGCAAACTCCACTGAGCCACCTCACTATTTTAGGCCAAAATCGCAAAATACCTATAAGCGCTCTGAAAGGTGCTTTTGATAAGGCAACCATCCGACAATGGAATGGTAAGCTGGTCCAATATGAGGTAAGGTCAGATTCATTTTCCATTCAACAGATAAGTCACTTACCCAAAACATCCATCTCCAATGCTAAGATTAAATTACAAGCGAGTTTAACTAAAAACACCTTACTGGATATAGATTTAGTTACCCGAAACTCCAGTAAAGAAGTGGGGAATAAGGCTGCTAATTTTGGAGTGCTTTATCACTTGAGTAAAAAATACGATTTCAAAACACCTGAAGGGGCATTCGCTATTCCGTTTTATTTCTACGACCAACACCTAAAGAGCAGCGGAGCTCAAGCACTTTTAAACACCTTGATTGCACACCCATCGTGGTCTGAAGAGAAAATAAAAGAAACCTTATCCGAAATTCGAAAACAGATTAAGAAAGGCACCGTAAATACCAAACTCTTATCTGAAGTGAAACAAAGAATGGCTTCAGATCCCTTGTATAATTCTATGCGATTTCGCTCTTCAACCAATGCAGAAGATGCATTGGGTTTTTCTGGAGCTGGACTGTACGTTTCTAAAACTGGAAGTTTGACCGACACAACTAAACCCATAGAGAAAGCGATTAAAGATGTGTGGGCCAGCCTATGGTCTTATGCCGCATTCATGGAGCGCAGTTATTATAAAATAGACCAACGTAAGGTGTATATGGGCGTTCTTGTGCATCGTAACTTCCCCAACGAAGCTGTAAATGGAGTAGCAATCACCAAGAATATTTACCGAGAGGGCAACCATGGCTTTGTCGTAAATGCGCAATTAGGGGAAGAAAGTGTAGTGCAACCTAAGCAAGGTATTACATGTGACCAATTTATTTGTTTCCCTCAATCTGATGCTAGTCTCTATACCAATAAAACCATAATTGACATTCTAACCACTTCTAGTTTAACCAATGGTGCTCTTGTAATGACAGAAAAAGAAATCAAACATCTGGCTAATCAGCTAGAGCACATCAAGCGTTATTATGCCTTGCGCCATATGATGGGCGGCAGTTATTTAGATTTTGGTTTGGATTTAGAGTTTAAGCTACAGGGGCCAAAAAGAGAGTTATATATCAAGCAATTAAGACTATACAACGACTAAGCTTTTAGGCAAATTTGGTTCATCACCGATAAACGTCGAATTATTTCGATTAAATGCAATAAAAACGCTGGAAACTATTTTGTAGTTTAAAGTTTCCTGCGTTTTCTTTGCGGCGCATTTTGGACGAAGCACAAAAGATATTAATGGGAGCCCTAGAGCTTTTTATGCGAATAGGCGTAAAAAGTGTAAGTATGGACGATCTTGCTCGTGAACTTGGTATTAGCAAAAAAACCATCTACAAACATTTTTCGGATAAACGAGAACTTATTGCTTCAGTAATGAAAGCAGAAATAGCAAATGATGTAAAGTCAAGTAACGAATGCTATAGTTCTCATGAAAATGCAGTTCAAAAAATGATTAATATCAGTCGTCATGTAAGTCGTCAACACAAAGACATTAACCCGACGGTGATATATGATTTACAAAAATACTATCCTGCCGAGTGGGGTCTCTTAGATAAACACCGGACGGAGTTTGTGCAAGAACTTATAGCCAGGAATGTACAAGAAGGGCAAACAGAAGGCTTCTATCGCGAAGACTTAAACCCACAAACCGTATCATCCATGTATGCAACCTTGATTCAGGGCATGATGCAGCAACTAGCTTCCAAGGACAACACCTTCAAATTTAAAACCCTGCACTTAGAGATGGTTAGTTACCACTTAAATGGTATTTGCACCGATGCAGGAAGAGAATATTTACAACAACACATAACCGAAATAACAAACGATCAATGAGATATATACTATCTTTTACCCTTGCAATCACTGCACTTTTTGGAGTTGCGCAACAAACCCAAAAATTATCACTAAGTATGGACGAAGCGATTGCTCTCGCCAAGGCCAACAATGTAGCGTTAAAAAACGCTCAGTTAGACATCGATTTTGCCAATAGCCAAGTAAACGAGATCAAATCACAAGGGCTTCCACAGGTAAGTGGTAGTGCAAGCTTTGCGCACACCTATCAAATACCGACACAACTTATTCCTGGAGATTTCGTAGGGCAGCCAGGCACCTTTATACCCGTACAATTTGGCGTTCCTTTTAATGTAAATGCAGGAATAGGTGTGAGACAACTCCTATTTGACGGAACTTTTTTCTTAGGACTAAAAGCAGCGTCAGAGTTTGTTAATATTAGCAGACTAAGCTCATCATCATCCGAGATTGAGGTAAAAGAAAGTGTTATCAAAGCCTATTACATGGCGCTAATTTCTGACGAAAATCTAATCCAGCTTGAGGCCAGTTGGAAAAACATTCAGAAAGTAAAAGAAGAAACACAAGCCATGTACAACGAAGGTTTTGCCGAAAAACTCGATGTAGACCGAATTACCTTATCCGCAGCCAACTTAGAACTTAGCATTAGCCAGCTTCAGAACCAAGCTAAACTTGCCAGGCAATTACTTTTAAACAGCGTAGGGGTAGATTTAAACCAAGAACTTGTTCTAACCTCTGCCTTACCTAATGAAAATTCAATAGACTTAATCACCGAAACATTTGACCCTAACAATAGAATTGAGATGAAACTATTGAACCAACAGCAAGCGCTTAACGAGCTTGACCTTAAACGTTACAAAGTAGGATATCTACCAAGCTTATACGGTAACTTCTCTTATGGCACCAGCGCTTTTGCTTCTAAAGGTCAATTTGGAGATTTAGGAAATGACTGGTATGCCAATGGTACTTATAGTTTGGGATTAAGCATTCCTATTTTTGATGGTTTTTATAAAAAAGCAAAAGTCGATCAAGCGAAAATCCAAATCAACAAAACCGAAAATACTAAAAAACAAGCTACACTAGGCATGAACTTACAAGTAAGCCAAGCCAAAACAAATTATGCCAATGCGCTAAAAGGCCTAGAAATTCAGAAAAAAAGTCAAGCACTTGCTGAATCCATTTTTAGCACAACTTCTATCAAATTTAAAGAAGGTTTAGGAAGCAGTTTTGAAATGATCAATGCGGAGAACGAACTAACGCAAGCTAAGACCAACTATATCAACGCTCTATATAACCTAAATGTAGCCAAAATCGACTTTGACAAAGCCTTAGGAAATCTATAATTATAATTCGCACCCAAAAAAACACTAAAATAAATCAATGAAAAATACACTATTCATACTCTCGCTGGTAACTCTTATTTCGGCTTGCGGCGGTAAAACTGAAAATGGCTTAGATGCTAAACGAGCAGAACTTGAAGCACTAAATGCCGAAATGAATACCCTACAAGAAGCTATTGCCAAAGTGAAAGGGGAAATAGATCTATTAGATACAGCCGCTCGTACAAATGCAATTGCAGTAATGGCGCTAGAAATAAATAAAGGTGGATTTAAAAATTCTTTTCAAATACAAGGTCTTGTTGAATCGGACCAAAACGTACTCGTGAGTCCAGAGGTACCTGCGCGCATTCTTAAAATACTAGTAAAAGAAGGACAACATGTAAGCAAGGGTCAAATAATAGCCCACCTGGATGGTTCTGTAGCAAGTTCTCAAATAGCTGAGCTGGAAGGCGCTCTTGGTTTAGCCAAACTTAACTTTGAAAAAACAGAGAAGCTTTGGAAACAAAAAATAGGCAGTGAAATGCAATACCTCCAAGCTAAAAATCAATTTGAAAATTTACAAAACAGTATAAAAACTGCTCGCACGCAATTGGGCAAATACTCGCTGCGCTCGCCCATCAGTGGTACTGTAGACGAACTTATGATTAATGAAGGCGAGATAGCTGGTGGCATGACTAGTGGACCCGTTGCCCGAATCATTAATTTAGCAGACATACAAGTAAAAGCAAATGTGTCTGAAAGTTATCTCGGTAAACTACAAAAAGGCCAATCTGTAGACTTAAGTTTTCCTTCAATTGGGCTGACTATGACAGAGAAAATTTCTTCAGTAAGTAATGTTGTAGATGCAAGCAACAGAACGTTTGTCATATACGTGGAGCCAAGCAAGAACCTAGACAAATTAAGACCAAACCTACTAGCCATGGTAACTGCTTATGATTTTGATAATTCTAATTCCATTGTTGTGCCTACTAAATTAGTTAGAAATGACGGAAAACAGCATTTTGTTTATACCATTAAAACGAATGGGGGCAAGAAAACTGTAGAGAAACGTTACATAGAAATAGCGCAACAATTCCCGAGTGAAACCGTAGTGAAATCTGGACTAGAAACCGGCGACTTGGTAATCACAGAAGGAGTAAATAGTGTGATTGTAGGTGATGAGGTAAAAATCATTGCACAATAAAATTTTAGATCACAACGAGAGAGTATACCGCAATGAGAAAGTCTTCAGATCTAATTGCATAGCGTACATCATCATTAAAAAAACATGAGTAAAATACAAGAAATAATCAAAGAGTTTAAACTCTCCACCTGGGCGGTGAATAATAAAATCAGTGTTTATGTAATTATAGGCATCATCTTTATTATTGGTTTCAAGAGCTACACTACGATGCCTAAGGAAAGTTTCCCAGAGGTTAAACAACCCATCATATACATCAACACAGCTTACCCTGGCAACTCTCCAATCGACATGGAGAATCTAGTAACTCGTGCTATCGAAAAAGAGATTAATACCATTACTGGTCTTAAAAAGTTGACTTCTACCAGTATCCAAGATTTCTCCGTAATTGTAGCAGAGTTCGAATTTTCGGTTAAAGGCGAAAAGGCGTTGTTAGAAGTAAAAGACGCTATAGATAGGGCCAAAATGGACTTACCGAATGATCTACCAGCAGATCCAAGTGTGATGGAAATGGACTTTTCACAGTTTCCTGTAATGAACGTAAACGTAAGTGGTGACTATGAAGAAGACAAGCTTAAAGAATACGCGGAATACCTAAAGGAAGAAATGGAAAACCTCTCCGAAGTGTCTTCTGTAGACATCTCAGGGCTAACCGATGAAGAAGTGGAAGTATCCATCGACAGAGTTAAAATGGAAGCACTAGAACTTTCCTTAAACGATGTTGAACAAGCGATTAGAGGAGAAAACGTTACCATGTCTGGTGGCGATATTAAAAGAATAGAAGGCAGTGATATTACCCGCAGAAATATCCGAATAGACGGAGAGTTTAAAAACTGGAGAGACATTGAAAATGTTATCGTTAAAAACGAGTTCCAAAACATTGTATACCTTAGAGACATAGGAACGGTAAAATTTGGGCCCAAGGAATCTACCAGTTTTGCTCGCTTAAATGGAGAAACAGTGGTAACCCTTGACATCAAAAAGAAAAGTGGAGGAAACCTAATAGCTGCTGCAGAAAAAATTCAAGAAATAGTTAAGAAAGCAAAACAAGACGTTTTGCCAAAAGACTTGGAAGTGGTAATTACCAATGACCAAAGTAAAATGACCAAGAATATGGTTAATAACTTGGAGAACAGCATTATAATGGGTGTGCTCTTAGTTGTTGGTGTTCTTATTTTCTTTTTAGGCGTACGCAACTCACTTTTTGTTGGAATAGCCATTCCTTTATCCATGTTAATGGGTATTGCCATATTGGATTATAGCGGTACCAGTCTAAATATGATGGTGTTGTTCTCTTTAATTCTCGCATTGGGAATGTTAGTGGACAATGGAATTGTTATAGTTGAAAACGTGTACCGACAATTTTCCGAAAAAGGTAAATCTAGAGACGATGCATCTAAAGAAGGAACCGGAGAAGTGGCCACTGCGATAATAGCATCCACTGCCACTACGGTCGCGGCGTTCGTTCCATTAATGTTCTGGCCAAGTTTGATGGGTGAGTTCTTTAAATACTTGCCTATAACACTTATTATAGTGCTTTCTTCATCACTGTTTGTAGCATTGGTAGTGAATCCTGTTCTAACTGCAGATTGGATTAAGATAGGCAATTCTGAAAAGTCTAAGAACGGTAAGTTTTGGGTAAGAAATGCCATTCTATTATTGATTGCAGTCTTACTGTATGTAATCGGGCAAAATATAATGGGCGGACTCTTCATTGGGGCTGTAATCATAGGAATCACGAATAGATATTTACTTACACCAGGAGCTAATTATTTCATGGAGTACTCTATGCCTCGCATTGAAAACACCTATGCTCAGTTTCTACGTTTTGCGCTGGAAGGAAAGAAACCAATGGCATTTCTTATTGGGATAATTGTCTTCTTTGTTTTAACCCTAGTACTTTTTGCGGTAAAAACGCCTCCAGTTGTTTTCTTTCCAGATAGCGAGCCAAATTATGTAAACATCTATATTGAGACTCCTTTAGGTACCGATATAGAACGAACCAACGAGATTACCAAAAAACTAGAACAACGCATACTTCCAGTTATTGCTAAAGACAGCGTAATTGTAGAAGCGGTCCTTGCTCAAGTTGGAGAAAAAACAGCAGACCCAAATGCTGGACCACAAAGTGGATCGTCACCCAATAAAGCACGTATAACCATTTCTTTCTTTGAGTTTGAAAAACGTGTTTTCTTGTCAGAGACCAATACCAGCGAAATTATGAAAAACATAAAAGCTGCGTGTGCCGATTTCCCTGAGGCACAACTCACATTTGCGAAAGATAATATGGGCCCTCCGGTAGGAAAACCAATAAATGTCGAAGTAAAAGGTGAAGACTATCTTACCCTAATAGCTGAGGTGGAAAAGATTAAAGCAAAAATGGAAGCCGAAAACTTAGATGGAGTTGACCAACTAAAAACGGACCTAGAACTAGGCAAGCCTGTATTAGAAATCAATGTAAATCAAGAAGCAGCACGTCGTTTTGGATTAAGCACCATGCAAATAGCTGGCACCATTAGAACTGCTTTATTGGGTAAAGAAATTTCTAAATATAAAGAGGGTGAAGATGATTATGAAATACAGCTTCGTTTTCAAGAAGAATACCGATATAACCTAAACAATCTTATGAATACCAGAATAACGTTTAGGAATATGGCCACCGGTAAGATTAGTCAAGTGCCTATAAGTGCGGTAGCAGATGTTTCGTATAACTCCACCTACGGTTCCGTAAAACGAAAAGATCTAGATCGTGTGATTACCATCTATTCTGAAGTAGAGGAAGGAAAAAATGCCAATGCCTTGGTCGCTCGATTTAAAGAACTTCTAGCCGATCATGAAATGAAACAGGGTTATGAATTTAGCTTTACAGGGGAACAGCAAGAGCAAGATGAGTCAATGGCATTCCTAAGCGGCGCAATGTTGTTAGCGATGTTTTTAATATTCCTAATCATCGTGACCCAGTTCAACTCTATTGGGGGTCCATTTATCATCATGGTTACTGTGGTATTTAGTACCATTGGAGTTTTCCTTGGTTTTTCGCTTACCGGAACAACTTTCTCTATTATGATGACCGGTATCGGAATTATCTCGTTAGCGGGGATTGTGGTAAATAATGCCATTGTTTTGATCGATTATACCAACTTACTTAGAGAACGAAAAAGAGGAGAACAAGGATTAGGCAGTGATGATAAACTTACGATACCTGAAATTGTGGATACGATAGTGGAGTCTGGTCAAACCCGATTAAGACCCGTATTACTTACTGCTATCACAACCGTTTTAGGTCTATTCCCTCTTGCAGTAGGTTTCAATGTCAACTTCGCTCGTTTGCTTAGAGAAGGTAATGCAGAATTATATTGGGGCGGACAAAATGCATCATTCTGGGGTCCTATGGCATGGGCAGTTATATATGGATTGACATTCGCTACTTTCCTTACCCTCGTAATTGTCCCAGTAATGTATTTTTTAAGTGACAAGTTAGGAATTTGGATAAAGTCTAAATTCCGAAATGACTAAATACTGACGAGTTCTTTAGCGATCTAAATCAACAAAATCAGTTCCTTTGAAACAGAAAAGAACTCAAACTATAGTTTTTTAGTTTTTGGTTAGACTAAGCCCCAATTTCGCAAGAAACGGGGGCTTTTTTTTAGAATAGGGGTTATATTTGATACGTTATCTACATGAAGCACCAACCGAACTGGAATATCGACGCTTTTAATGACTTAGAAGTCTCCAATTACCATCATATTATGGCTTTGCGGTCTTCCATTTTTGTGGTAGAGCAAAATTGCCCCTACCAAGATATAGACGATAAAGACCTAACCGCATTTCACGTATACGGGAAGTTAGGTCAACAGGTAATTGCGGTATGCAGAATTTTACCTGCGGGGATTTCGTATAGCGAGATATCCGTCGGCAGGGTGGCTGTATCGATGGAGTATCGAGGAACCAATGTGGCTAATGATCTAATGCATCAAACCTTGCGTTTTATAGAAAATAAGTGGGGTACACAAGATATTCGAATTTCAGCACAACACCATCTTACCTCTTTTTATAGTCGATTTGATTTTATTCAGGTATCCGAAATATACTTGGAAGATGATATTCCGCATGTAGAAATGCTCAGAACCGCTAAAAACCATTAATTTCATTTTATTAGCTACCTAACTAATTACTAAAATTCAAAGCGCATCCCTTCATCAAACAAAAAAATTATCTTCGCCCCAATGAGAAAAGAAAGTAAAAAATTCCTAAGAGACTATCTAAATGCTAACTCTCCTACAGGTTTTGAAACTGCAGGTCAGAAAATCTGGCTTGAATATATGAAGCAATACATCGATGAATATGAAGTAGATGTGTATGGTTCTGTTGTAGGTGTAATTAACCCCGGACAGAAATATAAAGTAGTCATAGAAGCCCATGCTGACGAGATAGCTTGGTTTGTAAATTATATTGACGAAAAAGGCTACATATATGTGATTCGAAACGGCGGAAGTGATCATCAAATTGCACCCAGCATGCGTGTTCACTTACATACACCAAAAGGTAAAGTAGATGGTATTTTTGGATGGCCAGCTATCCACGTACGCAACAAAGACAGAGAACCTGCTCCGTCATTAGCTAATTTAACGATAGACGTTGGAGCTGCTAATAAAAAAGAAGTTCTGGCTATGGGTATAGACGTAGGAACCGTTGTAACCTTTGATGCAGAGATGATGGAGCTTAATAAAAAATATGTAGTAGCTCGTGCTATTGATAATCGAGGTGGTGGCTTCATGATTGCCGAAGTTGCTCGATTATTAAAAGAAAACAAGATAAAATTACCCTATACCTTGTACGTAGTAAATGCCGTTCAAGAAGAAATAGGTCTGCGAGGAGCAGAAATGATCAGTAGAAGATTAAAACCAGACGTAGCAATCGTTACAGATGTAACCCACGACACACATAGCCCAATGTACGACAAGAAAACACAAGGCGATACTAAATGTGGTGGCGGACCTGCTGTAACAACTGGACCCGCTGTACAAAACAACTTACTTAATATGATTATTGACGTAGCGAAAGCAAATAAAATAGACATCCAACGACAAGCCGCTAGTAGAAGTACAGGCACCGACACGGATGCATTTGCCTACAGCGATATTGGTGTGGCTAGCGCACTTATATCGTTACCACTTAAGTATATGCACACTACCGTCGAAACCGTAGCTTACTCAGATATTGAAGATTGCATTCAACTAATGTACCATTTGCTTTGTCAGCTAGAAGCTGGACACGATTTTAGATATTTCAAGTAAAATCTAGTGATTTAAAAAAAAGGCTTCCAATTGGAAGCCTTTTTTAGTAGTGCTTACTAGTAGGCACTTAGCTATTCGTGCTGTTCAAATCTAAAATAAAAGTGTACATTGGGAGTATAATAAGGTAAAGGCTATGCACAAAATTAATTCATCCAGCACTGAGATACTGCTATTTCTTAAGTCAGATTGCTCAAAATCGAAAAAAGTATTTGCCTATGCCAAAAGCATTAGCAACCAAGTAAATGTAATAGACTTACTTAAGACTAAAAGCACTGGGACCCTATGGGAAAATATTCTATCCAAACTAAATATGTCCCCTAAAGAACTATTAGATAAGTCAAGTCCATACTACCAAGCTAATATAAGAGGACGTGATTTTGAAGAAAGAGATTGGACTAATTTACTGCTGAATAATCCAAGTTTAATAAGGGGGCCTATCGTGATAAAAGGAAATAAAGCTAGGCTGATAGACAATCCTACCGATATTTATAGAATGTAAAAAACCCAGCAAGCTAAATTATCACATACAAATAATTAGGATAGCTATTTATGAACTATAGCCTTTTTGCAAAGTTCTTACTTTAGTCCACCTTTGCAGTATTCAACATGAATTTTAAAAAATACACGACTTGGGGTCTTGCCATAAATCTTATACTACTTACAAGTACTTCTATGGCACAAACATACAAAAGCGCAAGCTGGTCCACGAATATCTATGTAGGTGGAAGTAATATGCTGGGAGACTTAGGAGGGAGTCGATTTATAGGGAATAGAGGTATTTTTGATTATAATATAAGAGCTAATCGACTGGCACTTGGAACTGGAATCACCATGAATTCTGGCGCATTTTCTGTCGGGCTTAATGCTTTAGGCACTCGTTTAGTCAGTAATGACGGATATTCTCGTCAAAACTTTCAGGTAGCGCGTAACTTGAGCGTAAGAACTAACCTCTTTGAAGTAAGTGTGCTAGGCGAAATCAGACCATTTAGCAGATCTGCCGGTTTTAATCGATTTTACATCTACACCGGTGTGGGTGGTATTTATTATAAACCAATGAGCAAGCTAAAGGATGAATGGTATGACTTGAGAAAAGCGGGAACAGAAGGCCAATTTTTGGATAACGGACCAGGACCTTATAGCGAGCTAGACATTGTAATCCCGTGCGGGCTGGGTTACAAATTTAGACTTGCCAAAAGTACATCGTTGCTCCTTGATGTGGGTTTCAGGAAGACATTTACCGATTATCTAGATGATGTAAGTACCGTTTACGCCGACCCTGCGCTACTTAACATAGCACAACCGAATATACCTGTATCCCAATTAGCCGATAAGTCCTTAATATCTAATGACATAGGTTCTCCTCGAGGAAATCCGTTATGTAATGATTCTTATGTAATTATCGGCTTAAAATTTGAATATATCTTAGGAGGGAAATCCGGAGATGGATGCTACTATAATCGAAATCCTCCCAAAACCAGAAGCACTCGAATAAATCAACGCAAAATGTTTACAAGCTAAGGTTAGTCTATCCGCTAAATTCGTTCATTGCACCATTTAGCCCTTTTATAATCCAAGCCTCTATAGCTAAGCAAGTTCGGTCTTTTTGCAAGGAGACCTCTATGGCTTCGCTCTCGCCCCACTGACCCAGCACAAATTCTACTTGCCTGCCTTTAGGATAATCATTTCCTGCTCCGAAACGAATCCTATCGTAGTTATCCGTCCCCAACTGCGCTTCTATATCTTTCAAACCATTGTGACCCCCTGGACTACCTTTGCCTCTAATCCTAAGTTTACCAACATCAATAGAAATATCATCGGTAACAATCAAAAGGTTCTTAGGGCTTATACGTTCCACACTCATCCAGTGCTTTACTGCCTTCCCACTTAAATTCATATAGGTAGTTGGCTTTATGCAGACTATTTGTTTCCCTCTAAATTTAAACTGAGCAACAAAAGCATGCCTACCTGTCTCCCATTCCGCTCCATGTGACTCTACCCATTGATCCAATACATCGAAACCAATGTTATGTCTTGTATTCGCATACTCCGCGCCTATATTCCCTAAACCTGCTATTAAAAATTTCATTTCATCTACTTCTTTTGAGTTGAATAAAGACTTCCAATTCCACATTAATTAATTTTATTGATTTGAGTTATTGCCGCTTTGTGGGCGGGATATAGCGATATCAAATACCCAAGAATACTTACCGTAGCAAATGTGAGCAGAATGTCTGTCCAGATTAGTTTCACGGGATACGCGTCAACAATTGCATTTTCTAGTTGTAACCACCCAAATTGTTGCTGACAAATAACCAAAACACAGGCTAAAATAATACCTACACCTCCACCTATAATCGCAATATAACTTCCTTGCCAAAGAAAAACTCTTCGGATGGTGCTCTCCTGAATACCCATGCTTTTGAGTATCCCAATATCCTTTTTCTTATCTAAAACTAGCATAATTAATGACCCAAAAATATTAAAAGACGAAATAATTAGCACCAATGCCAGAATGGCAAAAGTAAACCACTTCTCACTGCTCACAATTTTATAAATCATCTCATTAAGTTCGCGTCGGGTCTTAATAACCCATTTTTTACCAAGCGTTGTCTCAAGTTCCTTTTTTACTTCGGTTGCATCTGCGCCGTTTTTTAAAGTTAACTCTAACGAACTAATAGCTCCTGGATATGTCAACAGTTTTTGAGCAAAAGCCAGGGATGTGATGAAGGTTTCATTATCCTTTTCTTCATTAACCGTAAAAATACCACTTGCTCTTAGGTAACCAGCGCTCAAAGAAGCCATAGGATTGAGTGAATTATAGTCGATGTCTCGGCGTGGAACAAAAATCGTAACTAACTCAGGACTACCTGGAAATAGATTCAGCTTGCGTGACAATCCACCCCCAAAAACACCATAATACTGTGAAGAATCTCCTAAATTATAATTTCCTAAAATTAGTAATGAGTCTAGTTTGTCCGATGCAAAATTTTCACTTACTCCTTTTATCCTGCCTATTTCTTGATGTTGATCGTATTTAACAACTACCTTTTCTTCCAACGCTTGTGCCACATTTTGGACCTCCTTTAGCGCTGTTATTTTCGACTTTAAAACATCGGTATAATAAAAAGTTTTTTGTCCATTGGACGTGATTGTAATCTCTGGATCGTACTTATTGATAGTCAATTCCAGAATTTTTTCAAACCCATTCAATGTGGATAGAATCACAATCATTGCGAACGCCCCAACTCCAAATCCGAGCATCGCAATACCCGTAATTACATTGATGGCATTCACTTTTTTCTTCGAAAAAAGATACCTGAATGCTATAAAAAGAGGAAGTCTCACTCCTCTCCTAAATCAAGATTATCTAAAATTTTATTGATGCGTTGCGCATAATCTAACGTACTATCTAAATAGAAATTGAGTTCCGGTATTTTACGAATACGCTTACCAATAATCATGGCCAACTCTCTTCTTATTTCTTTATTATGAAATTCAATAGTTCGAAGACTAACCTCCCTATCCTTGGATCCTAAAATACTCACATATATTTTGGCTAAGCCTAAGTCCGCAGTTGCTACTACTTCTACTACAGTAATTAGTTCTCCTGGAAGAATCTTACTACCATAGCGAGACAAAATAGGGGCTAAATCTCGTTGGATGGAACGCGATATCTTCTCGGTGCGTATGCTCATTTATTATTTAAGGGTAAACTCAGAGCTTCCCATTTTATGGTCATCGCTAAACACATTTAGAATGTATTTACCAGCCGTCATTCCATCTGTTTTAGGTATGCTCAAACTACCTTTTTCATTCGCATTTTGGAAGTTAACTACTTTTTTTACCGTAAACATTCTTTCACTCCCGTCGAAATTAAATGTACCAGAACCTGCTGAGCTATTGTGGAGCGTGCTTTTGTTTGGTGTTATGACTTGAAAATAAAGTGTTTTTTCACCTTTACTTGCTAAGTCGTTATTGGCTAGCACATAGTTAACATCTATTTTATCTAGCTTACTGATTTTATCAGTCGTTTTAAAATCACCAAATACGGCATCTCTTAGCGGCAATACATCGAATGCTTTAAAGAAAATACGCGACCCAACAGCAACTTGCTTCGTAAGTTCAGTATTCACTACCACCATTTCTGCTACTTTTCCTTGCTCCGCTTCTACTTGCTTTTGAATTACATAGTTTTCGTCTTTCAAGTATTGGTTTTCTTTACTTAGTCTTTCTATTTCATCGGTCAATGCTTTTATTTCACTTCGCAAATTAGCAATTTCGCTTTTGGCTTTAGATGCAGTCAATTTCCCACTTTTTAACATCTTACGAATTTCAGCGACTTTAGCTTGCAATTCAGCATCTCTAATTCCAATGATGCTGTCTAGTTGTGCATTTTGTCCCGTTTTTTCTGCCAGATTATCTCTTAGTTCTGTTTCTAACAGTTGAAGTTCTTCGAGATCTTCAGAAGTACTTTTCAACTCCGTGGTAGTCTTATTTAGTTGATCACTTTTGGTAACTAACTTATAGATTAAACCAACGTTTAATAGCAATAAACCGAATATCATAGCGAACAATAATCTTCTACTTTTTTGATCTTTAACTTCTAATGTCATTGTATTTATTTTTTTAAGGTTAGCTTTTTGGTAATTTGTACTATGGGTGCAATATTACACTTAAATTACTTAACGTCTCTTTTACGCGCTTTGTTGTTTGATTAAGTTCAACGCGCTTCCAGCTCTAAACCAAGCTATCTGGGCTTCGTTGTACGTGTGATTAGCTACAATACTATGACTTGTTCCATCCTCGTGATGTACGACTATAGTTAAAGGCACACCTTCAGCAAAAGACTCTAAGCCTAGTATATCAAACGTATCTGTTTCTTGTATTAAATCGTAATCAGTTGAATTAGCAAATGTTAAGCCTAACATTCCTTGTTTTTTAAGGTTTGTCTCGTGTATACGTGCAAAGGATTTTACAACTACCGCTCTTACCGCCAAGAATCTTGGTTCCATAGCTGCATGTTCTCTACTTGAACCTTCACCATAATTTTCTTCTCCAAAAACGATGGAAAATTCACCAGAAGCTTTTATTGCTCTAGCTACTTGAGGAACACCTTCGTACTGACCCGTGTAAGGGTTTAAGATTGAATCTGGCTTCCCGTTAAATGCATTTTCTGCACCAATCAAGCAGTTATTTGAAATATTATCTAGATGCCCTCTGTAGGATAGCCATGGACCCGCCATAGAAATATGATCCGTAGTACATTTACCTTTTGCTTTGATAAGTAATTTAAGCCCTTTCAAATCTCTACCTTCCCAAGGCAAGAAACCTTCTAATAACTGTAATCTCTTCGAGTTTGGATCTACTTTTACACTTACCTCACTGCCATCCTCGGATGGAGCAAGGTAACCATTATCTTCTACGCCAAATCCTTTTGGAGGCAATTCAAATCCAGTAGGTTCGTCTAGCATTACCGCTTCCCCTTTTTTATTGATCAGGCTATCAGTAGCAGGATTAAAATCTAAGCGACCTGAAATAGCGATTGCTGCTACGATTTCTGGCGAAGCAACAAAGGCGTGGGTGTTAGGGTTACCGTCTGCGCGTTTGCTAAAATTTCTGTTAAATGAGTGAATGATACTATTTTTAGGCGCATTTTTAGGATCGCTGTATCTAGCCCATTGACCAATACAAGGACCACAAGCATTGGTAAAAATTACAGCATTTAGGTCTTCAAAAATACCCAACAAGCCATCTCGCTCTGCGGTATATCGCACTGTTTCAGAACCTGGATTAATGCCCAGTTGCGCTTTCATGGTGATCCCTTTATCCACTGCTTGTTTAGCAATAGATGCTGCTCTGCTCAAATCTTCGTATGAAGAGTTGGTACATGAACCTATAAGTCCCCATTCTACATCAAGAGGCCAACCGTTGGCTTCTGCCTTTTCTTTCATTTCACCAACTTTGGTATCTAAATCTGGAGTAAAAGGACCGTTCATGTGAGGTTTTAGCTCGCTTAGGTTTATTTCGATTACCTGATCAAAGTATTGCTCTGGATTCGCATATACTTCATCGTCACCCGTTAGGTGCTCTCTCACGTGGTTAGCAAGATCAGCAACTTCAGATCTACCTGTAGCTCTAAGGTAACGCTCCATACTATCATCATAACCAAAAGTAGATGTAGTAGCTCCGATTTCTGCCCCCATGTTGCAAATAGTACCTTTACCTGTACATGACATAGAGGTAGCACCTTCACCAAAATATTCTACAATAGCGCCTGTACCACCTTTTACAGAAAGTATTCCTGCTACTTTTAAGATAACATCTTTAGGTGCTGACCATCCGCTAAACTTACCCGTTAATTTTACACCAATCAACTTAGGAAACTTAAGCTCCCAAGCCATACCAGCCATCACATCTACCGCATCAGCTCCGCCTACTCCTATGGCTACCATACCCAAGCCGCCGGCGTTTACCGTATGTGAATCGGTTCCAATCATCATGCCCCCTGGAAAAGCATAGTTTTCTAGGACCACTTGATGAATAATGCCTGCTCCTGGTTTCCAAAATCCAATTCCGTACTTATCCGAAACAGATTCTAAGAAGTTAAAAACCTCATTAGAGGTATTAATAGCATTTTGCAAATCTTCATTTGCACCTATTTTAGCTTGAATTAAGTGGTCGCAATGTACCGTAGTCGGAACGGCCACTTTCTTTTTACCCGCTTGCATAAATTGCAAAAGAGCCATTTGTGCCGTAGCATCTTGACAAGCGATACGGTCTGGGGCAAAATCTACATAATCTTTACCTCTTACGAAGGCCGTAGATGCATTGCCATCCCAAAGATGACTGTATAATATTTTTTCTGAAAGTGTAAGTGGTTTCCCTACCACAGCTCTGGCTGCAGCTACTTTACTTTCTAAATTTTTATAGGTTTTTTGAATTAAATCGAGGTCGAATACCGTGTTGCTCATGATTGTAGTTGCAAATTTATTCTTTTTGCTTTTTTATCCGCAAGTCAGAGACAGTTAGATTCATTAAAAATGATGAAATAAAATCATGCGATGAATTATCATTTCTGAAACTGGGGTCTCAATTCATTTTTACCATACCCTAACCATCTGCGGAATTACGCAATTGCGCTAAATCTAATTCAAAGACAACATGCATTGTGATTTGCTAAGGCATAAGAACTTACCCTAATCGCCAAGAACCTTCCTTAAAATCCCAATACTACTTTACCCTTAGCTATTTCTTCCCCATCTCTGGTTAGCTGGTAAATAAAGGCCCCATGTAACCCAATAATACCATTTACCGCCTGATATGCTTCATTGTTTAGTGTTGCTTCATGAACGACCTGTCCTAAAGGAGTAAAGAACTTTAAGACATACTGCGATGCGTCATCTTCTGGCAACTCACCGAGACTCACATACACATCATTGTTAAGTGCACTGCTAAATACACCAAACGGATATATAATTGGAGGCGCTGGTGGTGCAGGAATATAAGTAGAAAATATAGTTGCTCTAAAAACTGAAAGGTTAGCTCTCATTTGGGCTACCTGCTGTTGGGTAAACATATTTTGACATGTCCCTGGTGTATAATCCATATAATTTTCAATCATATCGGGCAAATCGTTTGGCTGAGCACTGTAGCAAGAATTAATGGATGGATAACAATATTGATTGGCAGCACTCGATGGAGGCGTATCTTCCATATAGTCATCTACCGTGCATCCTCCATCCCCCCATATATGGCGTAACCCTAAATAATGTCCTACTTCATGCACCGCTGTTTTCTCTCCTGTAGCTAAAGAAGAAGGGTTATCCTCTCCTACTATTTTGTAATGCAATACGACCCCTTGTTTATCTGCTGTAGTAAACGAACTGGTGCCTGGCCAATTATCTGCACCTGTAGGCGGATAAGCGTACCCCAATAAACCGTCACGACCGCGTGACGACAAATCACACACCCATATATTTAAATATTTATCCGTATCCCAAGCTTCGCTGCCATAGGGCGCCTGCTTCACACGGTCTGTCATGGCAAGGCTGGTAGGCGAAGACCCAAAAGTCGTTAAAGAAGTCTGAACACGTACAATCCCGCTTGTTGGATTACCATTAGGGTCTTGGGTAGCAAGTAAAAACCGAATTCCCGCATCACCCGCCACTGGCTTAAAGATATCTCGCGTATTGATGGTGTCTGGATTAGTTCGCGTATAACATTCATTGAGCACACGCATTTGTGAGGTAATTAAATCATCACTTAAATTATGTTGAGCGGTATTGTGCACGATATGAAAAACCACTTGAATAGTGTGAATCGTATCCTGTGATGTTTTGGTTTTGATTTTACTATGCGTTAGCGCTTGTTTAAAAGTCACATCCATATTTTGCTTAATCCCAGGATTGATTAATTCTAAGTATTCCATATATGCAGTATGTCCGCATTGTTCTACCTCTTGACTAAAGGCGCTAAAACTTAAAAAAAGAATTAAAATAGAAAGTAACTGTTTCGGCATCTTGATTTTTATAAGATTCGAAAATACTAAAATTTACGAATTATTGCATCATGTAGCATAATTCACTTCTAGCGCTCGGTATGCCCGAATTTAAATTGCCTTATTGCCCTTTAAACACAGGCTTTCGCTTTTCTAAAAATGCGCTAACACCTTCTGCGTAATCACTTGAACTTCCCGCAATGTCTTGGAAGTGTGCTTCGTAATCTAGTACCTCTTCTAGGGTTTTACTACCTGAGTCATTAAGCATTTTTTTAATCATACCAATAGCTTTGGTAGGGGCATTAGCATAATGGGTCGCTACTTGTAAAATAGCATCATCTAACTCATCGGAAGGCACTGCTTTATTAATCATACCCAAACTAACCGCTTCATTAGCAGAAACTTTAGTGCCCATCGTAGCCAACTCAAATGCCTTATTTGAACCAACTAACCTAGGTAAAAAATAAGAAGACCCCGAATCTAAGACCAATCCTATTCCTACAAAAACTTCAACCAAACTTGCTCTCTCATCGGCAATGCAATAGTCACATGCCAGAGCTAGTGAACAACCTGCTCCTGCAGCCACACCATTAATTCTACCAACAATGGGTTTAGGCATAGTACGCATGGCTAAAATAATTGGGTTGTAGCCGTTCTTCAAAAAATCATTAAAGTCTACTGTTACACCCGCTATATCTTTCAAATCTTGTCCAGAGCAAAAAGCTTTACCGGCTCCAGTTAAAACCACCACGCGACACGCAGGATCGGCACTTGCCGTTTGTAATGCTTGCAAAAGTTCGCTGCGCATCTCAGCGGTAAAAGCGTTATAACTCTCTGGACGGTTAAGGGTAATTGTAGTAACCCCTTCGTTTTGGGTATATAAAATGGTATGGTATTCTGACTTCATTTTAAATTTAAAAAAACAGTATGAAAGAGGAGCTTATAACTCCTACTGCAGCCCCCGTAGCTAACTCAAGCGGGGTGTGGGCTTTTTGCAGATATCGTATAGCAATAACTAAGGCAGATAAAGCTACAAAGACCAAAAGAAGCATAGGCATCCCTACAAAGTGGAACTTATAAAACATCATCAATGCACTTCCCACGAGAAACCCCCATACCGCAGCATGCCAGCTCGCTTTCAGTTCTAGATAAACCAAAAACCACAAGAAGAGATGCAAAAATCCTGCACCGATATAGAAACTTATATACTCAGTAAGTAAAAAAACACTAACCAAAGCGAATCCGAAATTTATCAAGGAATAGGTTCTAAAAATCGACCTACGGTCTAGCAAACTGGGTTCTGCTAAATGAATGTGGCGAACTACTTTAAAATACACCAACGGTAAAATAAGGTATAAAAACCCAATCCATATCAAGCCAACGCCTGCACCCCAAAAATCGAGTCCTACGACAAACGGCCAGTATATAAACAAGCTATATAACGGCAAAAAAATAGGGTGCAACACAATTGCACCAACGTTTAAAAAACCTTTCATTTATAATTCTTTTCTTAATCGAGCCACCGGCACATTTAGTTGTTCACGGTATTTTGCTACGGTTCTGCGCGCAATTTGATAGCCTTTTTCTTTTAAAATATCCTTGAGTGCTTCGTCGGTGAGTGGCTTTTTCTTGTCTTCTGCTTCCATAGCTTCTTTCAGGATTTTTTTAACTTCACGATTACTTACTTCTTCCCCACTGTCTGTTGTAATTCCTTCTGTAAAAAAGTCTTTAAGCAAAAAAATACCAAAATCAGTTTCTACATATTTACTGCTAGCCACCCGAGATATGGTCGAGATATCCATTCCTATTTGCTCTGCAATATCTTTTAATATCATAGGTCTAAGATCAGACTCGTCGCCACTCATAAAGAAGGCCTGTTGAATTTCTACAATCTTTCGCATAGTTATCAGCAAGGTATTTTGACGTTGTTTTACCGCATCAATAAACCACTTTGCTCCATCCAGCTTTTGTTTGATGTATTGCACCGCATCCTTTTGAGTTTGAGATTTCTCTTTGCTAACATCAAAACCTTGCAGCGTTTCGTTATAGGATTTGCTAACGCGAAGCTCAGGAGCGTTTTTTGAATTTAAACTCACTTCCAAATTGCCATAATTTTCTTTGACAATAAAATCTGGTATAATAAAATCCTTACTCTCAGCACCCTCCGATCCAGACTGCGCTGGTTTTGGATTAAGTCTGGCAATAAATTCCAATGTTTCTCGAAGATATTCTTCAGATATATCAAACTTTTTGAGAATTCTAGCGTAGTGCTTTTTAGAAAAATCTTCCATCATCTCATCTATAATACCATAGGCAAGTTTATAGATTGGATTATTCCCTAGTTCTTGTTTTCGTTTGATTTGAAGCAACAGGCACTCTTTTAGATCTCGTGCACCTACACCCGCTGGATCTAAATCTTGTATATACCCTAAAATACGAGCAAGGGTAGCTTCGTCGGTTTTTATATTTTGTGTAAAAAGCAAATCGTTTTTGATCGCCACAAGTGATCTTCTCAAGTAACCATCATCATCGAGAGTTCCGATAATTTGATCGGCTAAGATTTCTTCTTCAGAGGTTTTAAGTGCTCCCGTTACTTGCTCTAAGAGTCGTTCTCTAAACGAAATGTGGTACACCACAGGCATAAACTCTTTTTCTTCGGCATCTCCTTGATAGTCGCCACTAAGCTGCACACCACCGTCATCATCGCCCAAGTAATCTGAAATGTCAAATTCATCTTTGGTGCTCTCGTAATCAAAATCTTCAGACTCACTAAAACTAAAATCAAGCTCTTCCTCATCATCTTTGCCATTTTCTAATGCCGGATTTTCAAGCAGTTCTTCTTCAACCCGTTCCTCAAAATTTAGGGTATTAAGCTGTAGCAGCTTGATAAATTGTATCTGCTGAGGGCTTAGTTTTTGAAGTAGTTTTTGACTTAAATGTTGTTTTAGCATGTGCTTAGGTAAAAAGTAGGTATAAGAACTTACTTTTGTACTCCAAAATTAGCAAGATTTCTAGTACCAACAAGATGCATACCAAACAATTAGACCAATTTGTAGGACAAGAGGTTACACTCCAAGGATGGGTAGCCAACAGAAGAGAGAGTAAAACCGTTGTTTTCATCAACTTACGCGATGGAAGAGGGATGTGTCAGTGCATTCTTGGTGTGGAAGATTTAGGTGAAGAATTATTTGCCACTGCTAAATCACTGGGCCAGGAAAGCTCGGTAGCCATTACGGGCAAGGTGGTTTTAGATGAGAGACAAATAGGCGGATATGAGCTACATGCTACAGACCTAAAAGTGTATCAAAATGCTAAAGATTACCCCATTTCAAACAAAGAGCACGGTATTGAATTTTTGGTAGATAATCGCCACCTATGGTTGCGTAGTCGCCGCCAATGGGCCATTATGAGAGTAAGGAACAGCATCATTTATGCAATACACAACTTTTTTCAACGTGAAGGTTTTGTGCAAATGGACGCTCCTATCTTTACGGGAAATGCCGCCGAAGGGACCACGGATCTTTTTGAAACTGATTACTACGGACAACCAGCTTATCTCACTCAAAGCGGGCAACTTTACGGCGAAGCTATGGCGATGGCCATGGGCAAAATATACACTTTCGGCCCTACGTTTAGAGCTGAAAAATCTAAAACCAGACGTCACCTTTCGGAGTTTTGGATGATAGAGCCTGAAATGGCGTTTTGTGACATTTTTGAGAATATGGACACTATCGAGGCTTTTCTTAGAGCGGTAGTTTTGGAAGTAATCGAAAAATGCCCAGAAGAATTAGAAGTATTAGGTCGCGACATCAGCAAGTTACAAACCATTTCAAAAACCTTCCCCAGATTAAGTTACGACGAAGCGGTAGAAATACTTAAAGGACATAAAGATGTTGATGGTCAAAATTCTATCAAAGTATTGGAACAAGACCTACTTAACGTCGAAATAA
The DNA here is from genome assembly GCA_945889315.1 of Chitinophaga pinensis. GTDB lineage: Bacteria > Bacteroidota > Bacteroidia > NS11-12g > UBA9320 > UBA9320. The sequence continues at coordinate 15,502 of CAMDBP010000013.1, read as the reverse complement.
GAATCACCGAAGTAAAAACAGACATATCCTCAAGAGAAGCAGCAATTGCGGCAGGTGGAATGAAAAAGGGTGAGATAAACTTTAACCAAAACAAAATAGACAGTCAAAAACAGGAACTTAAACAACTGGAAGAAGACCAACGCAATATCCCAAACTGGCTTAAATCTGCGCGTGATTTTGTGTATGGAAACGATTTTGGGGGAAGCGACGAAACTGTACTTACGCGTTTATTTGACAACCCGATAATGGTGTACGACTGGCCACATGAAATTAAAGCATTTTACATGAAGCGCAACCCTGAAGATCCTCGTTTTGCGAGAGGTGTAGATGTACTTGCTCCAGAAGGATACGGCGAGATTGTGGGTGGCGGCGAGCGTGAAACCAGTGAAGAATGGCTGGTAGAAAAAATACAAGAGCACAAACTTCCAATGGACGTTTTTCAGTGGTACTTAGATCTTAGACGATACGGTAGTGTTCCTCATGCTGGTTTTGGTTTAGGCTTAGAACGACTTGTTGCGTGGGTTTGTAAATTGGACCACGTACGTGAGACAATTCCTTTCCCGAGATACTATGGAAGATTAGAACCATAGCTAATTGAATTAGGTTATATTTTCTCCCATACACAAAAATCGAAAGCAAACTCGTTCACTTCGTTTTGCGCATGGCTTTCACAACTTATCTGCTTCCAGTTGTTTAAATTAGGCTCCGGGAAAAAAGCATCGGCATTCGGAAATTGAGCATCTACCTCACTTAGGTACATTCTATCGACTAGGCCTAATGACTGGCGATATATTTCCGCTCCACCTAAAATGAATATTTCACCATTTTGCTCTAAGCTATTAGCCAACTCAAGCGCCTCAGCTAGCGAGTGCGTAACAAAAGCTCCATCGGCTTTATACTCATTACTCCTAGTTACTATAATATTACTTCGGTTAGGGAGTGGTTTTCCAATACTCTCAAAACTCTTTCGCCCATGTATAACCACATGACCCGCAGTAGTACTCTTAAAAAGACGCAAGTCGTCCTTTATTTTCCAGAGTAAATCGTTATCCTTTCCAATGGCATTGTCTTTTGCTCGAGCAACTATAAGCGATATTTTGTTCACAGGTACAAAGTTAATTCGCTATCTCTAAAAGCTCGAATTAAAGTTTATGTAACGTTCAAAGTAAGAATAATCACTCAAGCAGTCGTTGTTTTGAATTGCTATCCTACATTTGCAGCACGTTTTGGAAAATGCTATTTCATACATACAAAAAGGAACCTACCATCGGTTGGGAAGTGGGAACAAATTGCTGTATGTTCTGCATGGATATGGCCAAATGGCCAAGATTTTTATCCGTAAGTTTCAACCTGCCGAAGAACTGGGATACACCATTATCGCTCCTCAAGGATTACATAAATTCTACCTGGAAGGCACCAGCGGAAGAGTGGGAGCCAGTTGGATGACCAAAGAAAATAGAGAGGATGATATTCAAAACTATTTGGTTTATTTAAATGCTGTTCACTGCGAAATATCCACTGAAAAAAACTGGGACGAAATCGTAATTTTAGGTTTTAGTCAGGGCGTAGCTACCGCTTTTAGATGGTTGGCAGAAAGCGATATAAAGCCAAGTAAATTTCTGATTTGCAGCGGATTGGTGCCGCCTGATGTAGACTTACACATCAAAAAAGACATCTTTGACCCCATTCAAATGTCTTATTTTTCGGGAGTAAACGACCCGTACCGAACAGAAGCGTCTGTCCAAGAATTTTATGACAATGTCGCCAGTAGCCAGCTCAATATGGAACTGGTTAATTTTGCTGGTGTACACGAAGTGTGCATGGAAGAAGTATTGAAGAGAATATAATTCTCCTTGTTTATTTTTGGGCTCTAACTACGTAATAACTGGCAGTAGTAAGAAAATTTCGTACAAAGGGCAGCGCACTTATAATTGCCAATTGCTTTCGTGGTTTTAAACCAAACTTAGTTTCGTAATTCGGATTAATAAACCAATCCGTCTTTTTCAAAATACTATACGAGTTAGATTTTAAAATACGGTTGAGTCTATCGATAGTAATACGAGTATCATATATCTCCAACATTCCTTCAATCTGTGCATCTGACTCCCCTATCGTTTTTAGTAATCCTTTGTACAAAGGTCTAGGAAGAATGTGAAAATACGGTAGCTTTGAAAATAGTTTGTGTTTTAATAACTGTTGATGCCCACCAAAAGGATTGTACCATGGCGGAAAACCAATAAAGTAAAGACCGTCTGGTTTCATAAAATCCCGACATCGTTTCATAAAAAGCTCCTGATTTGGGATATGCTCTATGACATCTCGCGTAATTATAATATCAAATTGGGCTGGATTTACTGTATCGTATATATCTTCTGCTATGAGCGTAAGATTAGCCACATTGGGATGTTCTGCAAAATATAATTTCCCATTTGCTATACGCGGTACTGAAATATCTATTCCCACACATGTACATCCCTTATCCAAAAAAGGCTTTAAATTTCCGGCTTCACCGCATCCTATTTCTAAGACGCTAAGCGTGCTGTCAATTGTTTTAAGTGACTCCAAATACGGAATCACATATTTTCGGGTGGTTAGTGCTTGCTCGTTAAAATACCGTAAACTATCGCTGTGACGCTCTTGCATATTCTAATTAATCGTTTTTAGGCGGTAGAGGCGCGTTACCCTTATTTGGTCTATTCGGATTTGGTTTTTTGTTGGGATTAGGTTTAGGTCTGTTTGCCCCATCCGCTTTGGGTCTATTCTCATTACGAGGCTGTTGTGCCGGTTTTTTATCACCTTCTGCATTGGGCTGATCCGCTCTATTTTTAGGTGCGTTTTTATTATTCCCGCCTTTAAAATTACCTTTTTTGTGATTGCTATTTCGATTTTGAGGACCTCTATCCTTATTGCCTTTATTCTTGGCATCCATACGCGTTAGGTCTGTATCTCCTAGCAAGTCATCTTTATATTCTAAGGTTTTGAATGCCACTTCTGCGCCTTTTGCGGTATCACTTAGGGTTGGTGGTGTTTTACCTTGATTATTTTGAGCAATGATTTCATTTACTCTATCAATATCTACCGGTATCCAATCAAAACTATTTTCGTAACAGTACCATGCCGTTCCTTTCAGGATATCTATTTTTCGAAGTGATGCTAATCCTGACTCTGTTTTTAGCTTTACCTTTTCTGAAGGAAATTCTTTAAGTTTTTCACTATACAACTCTAGCTCATAATTCAAGCAGCATTTTAATCTACCGCACTGTCCGCTGAGTTTAAGCATGTTAATAGAAAGATTTTGAACCTTAGGCGCACTCATACTAACTACTTTGTAATCTGTAAGCCAAGTACTGCAACATAATTCACGACCGCAACTTCCGATGCCGCCCAATCGTGAAGCTTCCTCGCGGTAACTAACTTGCATCATTTGTATTCTAGCTTTAAACTCTGCAGCGTAGCGACGAATTAACTCTCTAAAATCAACTCTTCCTTCGGATGTATAATAGAACGTAACGCGTTTGCCATCGCCCTGAAACTCAATATCGCTAATTTTCATTTGCAAACGAAGTTGCAGCGCTATCGTTCGGGCTTGTTCTAATGTTTTTTGCTCAATATCCTTAAATTCTTGGTATTTTTTTATTTCAAACTCATTAGCCACGCTGCGAATGGTTCTCATCTCAGCATTATTCTCATCAACTCCATATTTTTTAAGTTGAAGCTTTACTAACTCGCCACTCAATGAAACTTCACCTACGTCATATCCTACATCCGAATCTACTATGACTTTATCTCCCGTATATAAATCTAGGTTTTTTACATTTTTAAAGAACTTTTTTTGGCTCCCTTTAAAACGTACTTCTACTATGTTAAATGGCTGGTAATCTTCCGGTAATACCATGTCTGTAAGCCAATTATATACATTTAATTTATTGCAACTACCGGTACTGCAACTGCCATTATTGCCACAACCAGCGCTGTGACTACCATTATTATTTCCGCAACTTCCGCATCCCATCTTTATATCTCGTTTTTTGTTTTAACTATCTTTTTATAAGCCCCCATTGGTTACTTTTCATAAGAGTTAAAACTCTTATTTTATGATGTTCAAATATATCTCAAAAAAGTAAACACTTTAGCTAAAAATACAACACCTAGTGCTTAAAGGTGTACACAAGGTCTCTAACTAACCTATTTGCGTATAAAATTATAGCGCAAGTTGAGCGATAAATTAAATAATGCAACCTTGGCATTTGCATTTCGTTGAATGTGATAAATCACTTCATTAATCTGCTCATAGCTTGTTTCTATGCACGCCGCATTCAAGGTGGTCGAGAATTTTTTGATAAAAGCTTGCTGATCCGATTCTGCTTTTATCACATAATCTGTAATTGTTTTATAAAGCAAGCTCTCCCGCATTATAGCCAAACCATTGGTTAAAAATAACTGCAATTGAACTCTGCCTAACTTGTGCAACTCCTCTGTGATCTCCATTACTTTTTTTAGATTATTAGAATAGCAGGCTAGCATCCAATCCCTAAAAATTTCTGAATAATTATCTTCTACACTTTCTACAAGATCAATCGCTTTTCGCAGATTTCCTTCGGATAGGTAGGCCAATTGTTCTGCTTTTTTACTGTCTAGGTTATATTTTTCTTGTAAAAATAGTTGCGCTTCAGTTTCAGAGTATTTAGGTATTTTAACCAGCTGTGTCCTACTGGTAATGGTAGCTAGAAGTCTGTCTGAGTTCTCAGCTACCAAGATGAAAAAGGTCTTTTGAGTAGGCTCTTCTATCACTTTTAGAAGTGCATTGCTTTGCTCAGCAAGATACTCTGGCATCCAAATAATCAAGGTTTTAGCTTCCCCCTCATAAGGTTTCATACCCAATTTGGTCACTATCTCACGTGTTTCTTTTCGTGTGATGTTAGGTGATTTATTTTCGCTGTCTGCTATCTTTCCTATCCAATCCGATGTGTTCATAAACGGATTAGCTAATAATTCTTTTCGCCATTCTTCGATATAATCCGCACTTATCGGTTCTTTACCCGATGTTTTTACCACTGTAGGATAAGTGAAATGTATGTCGGGATGCGTAAGCGTGCTTATCTTACGGCAAGAGCTGCATTCCCCACAAGAGTCCGTATCGCTTCTATTGGCGCAATACACATATTGCGTAAGTGCTAGTGCTAAATGTAATTTTCCACTTCCCTCAGGACCTAAAAATAACTGAGCATGAGCCAATCGTTCATTTTGAACATTCGCTATTAGTTTCGCTTTTATGGGCGCTAAGCCTGGGACATCTGCAAACTTCACTAAACCTCTTTCTTGTGATTAAAAAACTCGTTTTTGATACCGAAGAAAATAGTTATCGCCAATAAAATGTAAATCAAGGCACCAAATGTAGCAGAAAGCGTAGTGCCCAATGCATAGGTAGCTGGCTCGTATTTAAAGGTTATAGCGTGTTTTCCTGCTGGCACTTTTAACCCTCTAAGTATATAATTTAACCTAAAATGATCTACTTCTTGATTATCTATATAAGCCTGCCATCCTTGGGCGTAATAAATTTCTGAGAATGCAACATTTGACTCTAGTGCAGAATTATACGTGTATTCTAATTTCTCCGGATGATAACTCGTTAATACAACGCTCGCATTAGAATCTACCGCTACAGACGTACTAATTAAATCTGCTTGATCTTTTTCCACTATACCCGATGTTTTTGTATTTAATGTCCCCAAAGCTATTATCGCACTGTCTGCGTTAGGCACTACTTTTACATCGCTTAATATCCAAGCATTCCCAAGCGCGGTAGTACTCGTACTATACATGGGTTGCCCTCTTTGATCCGTCTGATTTGGATAGATAAAATACTTCATATTGAGCATGTCCAAGATAGCATTATTCTGCACCTTGCCTTGTCCTAATTGCTCAATCAAGTACCAATCCCACACGTCTTGGAATCTTCTAATTTTAGCGGCGCTATACCCTCCGATTGAATTATGAAAAAACGCACATCGGTTACTGCTTAAGGTGTTTTCGGTAAGATCAAGCACTCTATAATAGCTTTTATCTTCTTGTATAGCTAAATCTGCTTGATATGGAAGATACGTTGCCTCTCTCGCTTTTGGCTTCTCAAACTTTTTATCATCTAAATAGCGCTTACCTACCGTCCATAAGTCTAAGGTTACGAGTAGACCAAGACAAAGTAATGCATATTGGGTCTGCATCTTTTGCTTGTAGACTAACCAAAGCACCAGTAAAACCGCAAGTATAAAAAACAAGCTTTTATTCCCGTCTTTTTTCATCTCTTGAATACGATTGTCAACCAGCTGTTCTTTAACACTTGCTACCGCTTGCGCATCGGGCTGTCTTCCTTGTTGGTTCAAGATATACTGTGCATAACGGGTATCGCTGTCGTACGCTATTTGGCCTGTTTTTTCGTCGTATTTCGGGGTACTTTCAAAATCATTTAGAAGCGTACCAGAGTAGGTTAAAATAAATACTAAACCCACAGCAGCACCTGCTGCATACGTTAGGTGTTTAAGGTTAAGTTCTTTGTTTTTGATATTATTCAACAACTGTTCTACTCCCAAAATACCCAATAGCCCAGCACTTACTTGTACCAACACCATAACCATACTTGGCGCTCTAAACTTATTATACAGTGGGAAGTAATCAAACATAAATCTATTAAACCATGCGAAATGATTGTTACCCATGGATAACACAATGGTTAATAACATTACCGTTACAAGCCACCATTTCTTCGGGCCTTTTACCAAAACAAGACCCAATATCATCAACACAAAAATAGTTGCACCTATATACTTAGGGCCGGAGGTAGAGCCTATCGCTCCGTAGTATAAGCCTAATTTATCTGAATCTCCACCACTGTAATTAGGGATAAAGGTTGCTATGATATCTGACCAACCATTACTGTAGGAGAAAACGTAATCTTCTGTTAAACCGCTTTGTCCATCTTCACTCACTGCAACATTATCTTTAGAAACCGTTAGCGCAGATGCCCCACGAATAGATTCCTTAGCGTATTCATTAAGCATTAAGATATTTAAACTGTTGGCACCTAAAGCCAACGCAACACCTAAAAGAGCTAAACTAGATGCCACGACAAAGTCCTTAATCTCATTTTTCTTGATGCTATTCACCAATTGAAAAACAAAGAACAAAACCACCATAAAGGCAGCGTAATAGGTAATCTGAACGTGGTTAATATATACTTGTAAGCCTAAGCCTATCGATAAAATAGTTAGGCCAAGCAGATGCTTTTTCCTAAAAAGGTATTGTACGCCAGCTATAATAAGTGGCAGATATGCCGTAGCGATAGACTTCGTATTATGTCCTACGGCTATTATGGTAAAGTTTTCCGTTGCAAAACCAATACCTATTGCACCTACCAGTGCAAGCCAAGGTCTTACTTTAAATGAAAGTAGCATAATAAAGGCACAGAAAACATACAAGAATATTTTGGACCACACTCCTGGTTTAGTAGGGAATAATAAGTGCCTAATGAGTATTGGCTTGGTAGGATTACTAATTACTTGTGCAGGCATACCACAAAAAAGGGCATTTGTCCATAGGATGGTTCGGTCTTCTGACTCTATATAATCAGAAACTTCGCGAGACGCTCCTTGATATTCCACGATATCATGCTGAACGGGTACTTTCCCTTGAAAATAGCCTTTAAACACTTTACTAAGCGGCTTGATATCCAAATTACGAGGAACAAAAGCTCCTGTAAGTAAAACTATTAATCCTAAAATAATAAAATACGCCTTGTACTTCTTTAAGAAATCTTGCATCTGATGTTGTGATTGATTAGGTTCAAAAATAGAATTAGTTAGGAAAGTATCGAGTATTATTTAACGGATACTTTTTATTCCACTTCATAAAGAAGGGTTTTACCTATTCTTCTTTTGAATTATCAGCGAGCGGTGCAGTATGCAGCTGGCGTAATTTAATAAGCTCCGCAAGTGGTACAGCTGGATTACCCGCTATGGTTTCATCAGCGCCAACACTTTTAGTAACCACACTACCCAAGCCAATAGTGGTGTTATCTCCAATGTAAATGCCATTGCGCACACTAGAGCTTGGAGCTACCCAACAGTTTTCGCCTATTACGACACTCCCTGCTATCATCGAACAAGCAATAATGAGGGAGTTTTTACCAACCGTAACATTGTGTGCAATATGCACTAGGTTGTCTATTTTAACGCCTTGATGAATTATGGTATCCTTTAACGACCCTCGGTCAATACACGTATTATTTCCTATGTGAACGTGGTCTTCTATCACTACACCACCCAGGTGCGGAAATAATTCATATTCTTGTGTGGCTTCATTTTTAACATAGCCAAAGCCATCGCCGCCAAGCACATTGTTAGCACCAATTACTACATGTTGACCTATTTCCGTATTTGACTTTAGTACAGAGCCTGCGCCTATACTGGAGTTATGGCCAATAGTTACATTGCCTTCTATAACCGCATAAGCTTCTATGTGTACATTCTCCCCTATTTTTGCTTGAGCGCTAATAGCCGCGGTGGGATGTATAAATGAGGTATTTAGGGTTTTTATGGGACTAAATAATCCTTGAATTAATCCTGTTAAATCTTGTTTCGGATTTTCTGATGGTATAAAAACAATGTCTGCGTATCGCGTGATCATTTCATTTGAAAATAAATCCTGATCTAGAATCACACATTTGCAAGCTGTATTTTGAAGTAGTGTAGTATACGTAGCTTTATACTTAGAGGAAATAAAAGTAACATGCTCTTGTACCGCTTCATCTATCGCCTTAGGACGCGTTATCGCTTGGTTTACATTAACGTTATTGCCTAAGATTATTGGAACACCTCGTTTCTCAAACCATGCAATTATATCCGCTACCGTTGTCATTTGTTTCTGTATTTAAAAATCAAAAAAGCGTATAAGCTCAAAAGACTCTGCAAATTCTTGCTGTATTTGTCCGCCGCGCAATTGAGCTAAAGAGGTAACAAAATTAATATTGTTATAACTTCTTTGTTTTTGACTCTCATAAAGATTGAGTGCTGCCATTTTTTTGTCTACGTGTTGTTGGGTAAGTTTCACAAATACAAAAGAGGTGAACCCAAAGTTATTCCATGGCATCTCGTATCCCAATAAGCATGTATGCTTAAACGCCCGCATGCCTTCTTGATGCACCGTCATGTGGTCTTGATGAATATCAGATGAACTCGGTACAAATACAAGATCCGGCTTCAATTCCAGTCTAAGTTGCACAAAAGTCTCCAAAATGTCTTGTCGTAAAGCAGGAAAATCCCTCACTTCAAAATCAAACGTATGAATATGCTCTGGCTTAATACCTAAAAACTGGCACGACTTAAACATTTCTTCAATAATCACTCCTTTGTGAAAACCATCTGGAGTTGATTTTTCACAGGTGCTCATAACAGCAATATGTATTTCTTTGCCATCTGCTATAAGTTTTGCGATAGTGCCACCAAGCCCAAACTCAGCATCATCAGGATGCGGGGCTAGTATTAGTACTTTTTTTATTTGACCAAACATGTAATTTATTTTTCTCTGAAACCAATTCTGATTCTATGTGCATCAAGATGTAATTACCTCAAGAGAGAATCACCCCATTGTTCCTCATTATTTATTTACTCTTAACGATATTATTTTTTCAAAGGTATAAAAATCTTCACTCGTTGCGTGTTCTGCTGGAATCCATAAAACTAACAATAGCCAAAAAGCACTTTATTTTTTCAGTAATTCATCTAATAATTGGTCCAGCTTTACGGCGGTGGCCTTTCTGCTATATGGCGCAATAGACTGATTATCAAAATTTAACACAACTTCTTCTTGCATGCATTTTTGAATAAACGCTAACATCTCCTCGCTATCTTGTGCATTAAAAGTCTTTCCGGAATTGCTATCTTGTATTAATGCAGCCGCATCTCCCTTTTGATTACCAATGCAAAGTATAGGTTTTCGGGCCGCTATGTATTCCATCATTTTGCCAGAAATAATAATTTCATCATTGGGCAGAGAAGGCAAAATCGTAAATAGCATGGAAGCGCTTTTCATAAGAGAGAGGCTTTGCTCGTGAGAAACAAATCCCTTAACATCTACCTCCAAATTAGCTATTTCTTTCACTTCACTAATGAATTTCCTCGCGATATTACCCGCCAATATTAGTTTAATCTTGGATGCTGAGTCTCCTAATTTCTTAAGCGCTGACACAAAACCAGCGTACGGATATTCATCTGCCATTAGACCTACAAATGTGATCGTAAACGTATCGCTAGGCAAAATCGGAGCATTATCCATTTTTACATCGTCAAATCCATTGTAGATATACGTTACCTTATCTTGCTGCGCCTGGGGCAATTTTTGTTGAAGCAATCGTTGCATGCTAGGCCCAATGGTTAGTATGCCATCGGCAGTGTTCAACACACTTAACTCTAATTTGGTGTTTCGATTGTGAGCCCATGCAGATTTACTGGCTTGGTCTATACTAAATAATTCTATCCAAGGATCTCTAAAATCAGCCAGCCATATTAGCTCAGGAAATAGTTTTTTTAACGAAACGCCCACCAGATGAGTGGATTGAGGCGGACCTGTAGTAATGACCACATCCGGCATCTCTCGTTGTATTATGTCTTGTGCTGCTTCTTTAGCAAATCTATTCCAACCTACTCTGGCATCAGGCACGAAGAGGTTTTCCTTAATCATAGAAGCCAATTTCTTAATAATACTTTTCGAACTATTGACCCCTCCACGCGGAATTCCGCTGTGTAAAGAACCCGTTGTAAGCAGCGAATAAGCCTTAAGTAGTTCTAGGGTAGAAGTCTGCACCACATTAATCTTGCTTACCAGCTCCATAAATGAGTCATCTGTATTCTTATACGATGCATCCTTTGGGTTTACCGTAACCACGGTAATATCGTTACCCATTTGGTGCAAAAAGTGAGCAAAATAAGCCCATCGTTGCACTCCGGAACTATTATCGGGTGGCCAATAGTAGGTTAGTATAAGAACTTTCTTATTCAAGGGTTTGGCAATATTAGCGCTATTTTAAGATTAGGTCTTTAAAAATATTATCGCTTATAATTTTTATTTTGCAAGAATAGTAGTCAATTTGCCAAGGTAAAATGTGCGGTATAGTAGGTATAGTAAGATCCAATAAGACGCGTGAGCAAGACGCCTATTATGTAGAGCAAATGCTCCAAGTGCAACACCACAGAGGACCTGATGCCACTGGTACTTGCCCTATACGTAAAGGAGTACTCGGACACAACAGACTTAGTATCTTAGACTTATCTTCAGGTGCAGATCAACCTTTTCATTACCAAGAGATTTTCATCGTTTTTAATGGAGAAGTATATAATTATGTAGAGTTACGCGAAGAGCTTCTTGACCTTGGATATACCTTCCAAACAACCGGTGATACCGAAGTGATTTGCGCCGCCTATTTAGCCTGGGGACAAGACTGTGTAAAACGCTTTGTTGGGATGTGGGCTTTTGCGTTGTGGGACGTTCTTAAAGAAGAACTCTTTTGCTCTCGCGACAGATTTGGGATAAAGCCATTTAATTACATCTTCCACGAGGGAGATTTTATCTTTGCCTCAGAATTAAAGACATTAAAAATAGTTCCTGAGTTTAATCCTGAAATAAACCAAAAACAAGTAGCTCGTGGACTTAATTTAGGTTTTGCTGGCTATAAGGACGAAACCTATTATTCCCACATAGCACAGCTTAGAGGAGCCCATAATCTCGTATGGAAAAATGGGAACATTATTATAAAAAGGTATTGGGATTTAGAAAAAGTAACGGTTCCAGGCAATGAACTTGACGCTATCGCTCAATTTAGAAAACTCTTTGACGAGTCCATTAAACTTCATATGCGCTCTGATGTCCCCGTGGGATCATGTTTGAGTGGCGGTTTAGACAGTTCGGCAATAGTAGCCAGTATCGCAAAAGATCATAACACGTTAGACTATAAAACATTTACTATTTTTTACGAAGGCAAAGGAGCCGTAGATGAGCGACCTTTTGCACAGCTACTGAGTGAAAGATACAAAAATATAGATTCGAGGTATGAGCAGCCAAGTGATGCCGACTTAGAAAAACATTTTGATCATTTTTTAGATGGAGTGGATGTACCCCCTGCGGGAAGTTCTTATTACTCTCAATATTTTGTGATGAAACTAGCCAGCCAAAGCAAGATAAAAGTACTGATTAATGGGCAGGGAAGTGACGAGTATCTCATTGGCTATATGCATACCTACTATCGCATTCTTGCAGATTGTTTGCGCAATTTAAAATTTTGGCGTTTTGCGAAAGTTTTAAAAGCGCATCAGAGAGAACACCAAGTGCCGTTTGGCGAGTTAGTTAAAACATGCCTATTCTCTTTTATCTTGGTTTTTAGAGATGAGAACAGCTTTATGCAATTAGAGTTAAAGAAAAAATACAAGCAGCAAGCGGATTACCATTATACAAAAAGCAGTCTTCATTTAGAAAATAAATTTGCCTCTAGAACGGACAACTTCCTATATCATCTCCTTATGACTACCACATTGCCAACGCTTTTACATTTTGAAGACAGGAATAGCATGGCATTTAGTATAGAAAGTAGAGTTCCTTTTTTAGACCACCGTTTAGTAGAATTTGGATTTTCATTACCCGTAGAATGGCGCGTAAAAAATGGAGAAACCAAGTATGTGCTGAGAGAGGCAATGAAAGACGTACTGCCCGATGCAATATACAAGCGAAAGGATAAAAAAGGATTTGTAACCCCCGGAGAAAAACGCTGGGTACAAGGACCTTTAAAATCTCACTTTGCCGCGATAGCTGAAAATATTCATTTGAATTGGAGACTCAATGTGCTTCAAAAATGGAGAGGACAATGATATCATTTCTTTATTCTCAAGATCTTATTCACTAGTGAATTAAAATCTTCTGAAACCTTAACTGAATAAATAAGAACGGCATAAACCGTTAAAAAACCTACACATTTATACGCGATATTTAGAAGTGGATCAGACGCATTGGGTAAGAAATAAAACAATCCAAACAGCGCCACAGATATGAAGAGAATATAGAAAAAGTTAAGATTAAACGGACTCAAGTTAAATACCAATTTGATAAAGAAATATTTAATCAAATTGAAAATAATAAACGAAATAAGAGTTGCTGCTGCCGCTCCTTCTATTCCATATAGGGGTATAAGTATAAAATTAAGACCAATATTAATTGCTGCCGTTACTCCTAAAATCCAAAGAAACGCCTTGTTCCTGGTGGAGTAGGCTATGATTGGCCCATTAAAACCCGTAGAAACATCTACGATCTTGGCGGCTCCCAATATTAAAACCGCATATTTGGTTTGAGCATACTGATCTCCTTTAGGCAAGAGCAGATATAAATCATCTAAACCAAGCCAAACTGCAAAATACAGTGCAGAACAAAAAAGCAGCAACGAACTACTACTTTGCTTATACAGCTTGTTCATACTCTGCATGTCATTATCTGTCCAATATTTTGAAATGAATGGAGCTGAGATAGACGATAGCATCGCGTATGGAATAATAATAGCGTTTATAATATTTAACCCCCAAACATATAAACCAGTGGCTTCCATCCCAAGCAAACTGGCAACCATAAAGGTATCTATATTGGTAATTAATGCTCCGCCTACTCCTATTGCAAACCCATAAGCCGCATAGGATATTAATTTTTGGGGTTCTGGAAGCTTAAAAACATCCTTAATATTAAAAGACAATTTAATAGTTAGAAGTGACTGTTGATACACAAAAAAACCAATAAAAAGTACTACTTGAAAAACAACTAAACTGATGATAACAGCCTCAAATTGAACCCATTTATAAAAATAAAGAACCACCAATAAGGGCTGCACCAATTTTATAAGATTATTGAGTAAAGACGGGACGGCAGTGCGCTGCAAACTATTGCACACATAATTCAGTATACTTATAAAGGGAACGATTCCTGCAACCAACACGGTCAAATCTATCACCACCGGAGCAAGGCCACTTTTGGCAAAATAATACGATGTAACTGCTTCTCTAGTGAAAAGGTAAGCCAGTAAAAAAAGCGTGGTGAATAGTATCGGACCAAAGAAAGTAAGCGAATACAGACGTGACAAATTATGCTTATCTCCTTCAAAATTTGGGAAATAACGAATAAACATCACATGAAAACCAAGTAATAAAAAAGGAGCAAACGTAGCGCCTGTCGTAAGTATAAATGAGATGATACCTAATTCCCTTATCTCGAGCATTCCGGTGTAAATAACAAGATTGCTGAGCATACCAATAAGCATAAAGCTATAAGCTACTAGGGTACTTTTGCTACCTTGTCTTTGAATTACTCCCATCTGATTATTACATTGACTCCTGAGTCATTCCTTCTTACGCCAATTTAAATTGTACAAGTCCGGCATTTACCTCGCGAATCAAAGTGTACAAATGTATGACGGGCATTACTCTTATCATAACTAAAAATACATCCCCAAATGACTCACCTCGTTTGATTACTAAATATGAAGTATCTTGCTTTTAAAGTAACTAAACTGCCCATCTATGGCCTCCGGTAATTCGTTCTGTATAAAAAATAGCTAAATAGATAGAGTGGTTGTAATTTTGAATACTTAATCTAGCTCCTATCAATCGTCCTACACATTACTAATTGACCCGTTACATGAAGAGAGAAAAACTTCTAGTTATCTTGCTTTCCCCATCTTCCTTTAGCATGCAGGATGTGAAAATATTGGAAAAGCATTTCGAGGTCAAATTGTTAATTCACGCAAAAACCACAGGTTTAGGCTACCCCATAGAATTGACCAAATTTGCGCTACACTCGACCTATCTAATGCTTACAGGCTATCGAAAAACATTCTCTGTTTTTGCGGATACGCATATGCTCGTTCCTATTTTGCTCTCCAAAATACTCGGTACAAAAACCTACATCACCATTGGAGGATACGAAGTTTTCAGCAAAGAAGAAATTGACTTTAAGCAAGACGTAATGCCCAAATGGCGCAGAAACATAATTCGGTTTATCATTAAACATGCGACAGTACTTTTACCCAAATCACACGAATTAGCTGAAAAAACGATTCCGATAAGAGGTCGTAAAGACGATGTAATTACCTTATTCAATGGATTTGACTCATCCCTATTCAACGTAAACACAAATGTCAAAAGTACTCCAAGATCTGTGCTCACTATTGCGCAAGTTGCCGACTATAAAACATTTTTAATTAAAGGAATAGACAGAATACTTAGCTACGCAGAAAATAATCCCGACTTTCATTTTACGATAGTGGGTATTCAAGATTCAATGTTGCATTATTTTCCGAAATTGAAAAACCTCACGATCGTAAAGCCAGTAAGCCATTTAGAAACGATACTTTATTATGCGAAAAACCAGTTTTACCTGCTCCCTTCTCGTTCAGAAGGTATGCCAAATGCCCTCTGTGAAGCTA
>CAMDBP010000012.1 GCA_945889315.1 Chitinophaga pinensis | reverse complement strand
AGCCATTCTACCTTTGTAGCATCCGCACCTAGTCGTTTCTTTGCTCTTTCGATAGCAGCTGCAGAGATATCTAAAACGGTGATATCGGTATATCCTAGTTTTAGCAAGAAGTCTACGACCAAACTATCGCCACCACCTATATCAATGATTGGCGAATTTTTACTTACCAACGTTTGCGCTATTAATTCTATGGATGTTTCAGGATACGCCTGTGTCCAGCTTACCTCGGCAGGTGTCTTGGTGGAATATATATTTTCCCAGTGTTCTTTTTTATTCATGGGTGTTTATTGCACACTATTTAAGTGTATTTATATTTTTTTTTGAGTTCAAAAATGATCTCTTCCAAACCATTGAGTTTAATTTCATAAACCGTATCTAACTGCATTCCAAGAGTACCTGCAGGGAATCCCCCTTTTCGCTTAAACCATTCTAGATAACTTACGGGTAAATCACAAAGCAAACTGTCCTTAAATCTGCCAAATGGCATCTTAACCGTTACTATTTGTTTTAATATTTCGGGGTTTGGAGTCAAAATAATACGATTGTTACGCTTCTTGGTATCTTAGGTTTTTTGCTTTTTTTTCTTTACGCTAGGAAACAAAATATTATTTAAAATCAACCTATATCCAGGAGAATTAGGATGCAAAGCCATGTCTGTAGGCGGTTCATTTACCATGTGCTGATAGTCTTCCGGATCGTGGCCACCATAAAACGTAAATTGCCCTTTGCCGATAGTGCCGTGTATATAGCGCGCCTCGCCTAGGCTTTTGTTTTCACCCATAATTATCACTGAACTTTTTATTTGTTCTTTGTGAAACGCAGTAGTCTGACCCATAAATCCTTTCACAATTCGTTCATGATTTTGGGTTAAAATAGCGGGGATTACATCCCACTTAGCACTAAATTCATTTAGGGCAAATAGGTCATTATCTTCAGTAACGTTACGCGTTCTGGGGTCTACATCTATGCTGCTCACTTCATACACCATAGGATTTTGTTCTATGTTAAAATCCTTAAATGCAAAGGTTTTAGTAAAATCTAATTTAGCTTGAGCTCCTGGATCTATGGGGTCTCCATCAAACATATATTCACAAATATCTGTTCCATCAGCTGCCATAGCTATATCATAACTATCTGTTGCGCTGCACATGGCAAACAAAAATCCGCCTCCAACTGTAAAATCTCTAATCTTTTTGGTCACGGCTAATTTCAGTTCTGCTACCGTTGCAAAACCGTGTTTCGATGCCATTTCTTCCGCTTCTGCAACTTGCGCCTGGTACCATGATGCATTGCGGTAACTCGACCAAAATTTACCGTATTGTCCCGTGAAATCTTCATGATGTAAATGCAACCATTCATATGTTGGCAGTTTACCATCCAATACCTCATCGTCGAACACAACATCATAAGGTATTTCGGCATAATTAAGTACCATCGTAACCGCATCATCCCATGGTTGTGCTGACTTAGGAGAATACACCGCTATCTTCGGAACTTTAAGAAGTTTAACCGTTTCGGCATTAACTGCAGGATTAGCTATTTCGTCTTTAACACTGTTGGCTTTCCCCTCACTCAGTGTAGTAAATGTAACGCCACGCAGTAGGCATTCTTTTTCAATATTCTCGTAATCGTCCATCATAAAGCTTCCCCCTTTATAATTTAATAACCACTCCACTTCCTGCTCCATACTCAACACCAAATATGCGATGCCATAAGCCTTAAGATGATTTTTTTGGGTAGCATCCATGGGAATAAGCAGTTTGTCTGCCATTAAATCTTGTCCCATGCAGAGCAATAGTATGTAGATAAGCACTCTTTTCATGATAACCAGTAAGCTGCTGCTTTGTATCCTGTATAGACCAGCAAAACGCCTAGAATATTGCTTGCCAAAAAATAGATTACGACGTTCTTAACAAATCCATTTTCCAGCATTTTAAAAAGTTCTAGGCTATAGCTTGAAAACGTCGTAAATCCTCCTAAGAAACCAACCACTCCTAACAAATACCAGGGATTGTGAATTTTTATAGAAAAGAAATAAACCAAACCTAATAAGAAACAGCCTACTAAATTAACGGTGAGCGTAGCAAATGGAAAGTGCACACCCACATCAAAGGCTTTACCTAACATCCACCGGCAAGCAGCGCCTAAGCCTCCCCCAATAAAAACTAAAATTAAATTCATTCGTGGGTCGTATATTCGAACATAAATTCTATTTCCAACACTCCTTTCGGATTGTACGATAAGACATTTGAAATCAATCCATTTTCATGGTAAAAATATTCTTGTTTTTGATTTACAGTGTTAATGGTATTGGCAAGTTGACCATCTTGATTATACGAAAAATAGGTTTGCGAAAATGTAGGCTTTTCTCCATAGGTCGTAAATCCTGCAGTTTTCATTTTGGCACTTTTATCAAACTCAAAGCTCATCATTTGCAAAGGTTTCCGTTTCTGATCTATAACATAGAGTTGGTTTAGATTACCATTTACATCATAACGAGCGATGTTGGTAGTCTTGATTGTGCTTCCGTCTTGATTTTTTACAACCGCTATGAAACTATCTAATCGTCCAGTTTTATTTCTAAAATAGCGGGTATTCGTAACAATGCTATCCATGGTTTCTCTTAAAAACAGCACTGTTTTTACGGGTTTTTCTTCATTCTTGGTATACCAAAAACTAGTATTGTTCTTTTCTACACCATCCACGTTATTGCTTACCAGTGTAAGACCTTTATCATTGTACGTTAAAAAAGTTTCGTCATATCCGGGCCAACCCATGCATTGCATATCCACTTTTTGATAGGTTAATCGGTATTGCTTATCCAGTTTTTTATGATCCAAAAGGCAGGTATCCTTGTTGTTGGGAAAGGCATGGATAAACTGCATTTTTTTGACCTCGGCGATCTTGTTCATCCGCAGCATTATAGAATCGTTTTCTTGCGCTAATGTCACACCGTAGCTTAATACGGAAAAGAGTAGTAGTATTTTATTCATTTTCTTACAAAACACACATCACCATGTGTGCCATATTTTTTTTGTTTTACTTTTATTTCACCTGCAAAAGCAATCATTGCAGCGTTATCTGTGCAGTAGTCAAACTTAGGGATAAATGCTTCACCATGGTGTCTTTGGGCCAGATTTTGCAATTTAAATCGTAATTCTGAATTTGCAGCTACACCACCGGCAATCCCTATTTGGGTAATTCCCGTGAGTTTCATTGCTTCTTCAAGTTGACTCAACAGATAAGACACAATAGTACGCTGAATAGATGCACACAGATCATTGCTATTTTTTAGCACAAAATCAGGATCCAATTTCGTTTGTTTTTGCAAGAAGTATAGAATAGAAGTTTTAAGTCCCGAAAAACTAAAATTAAGACCTCCCAGATTGGGCGTATTAAAGGTGAATTTTGTAGCATCACCTTGAGCTGCGAGCTTATCTATAATGGGTCCCGCTGGATAGCCTAAGTTTAACATTTTACCTGCTTTATCAAAGGCTTCACCTGCAGCATCATCTATGGTCTTACCCAACACTTCCATCTCGTAATCTTCCTTAACAACCACTATTTGGGTGTGTCCGCCAGACACTAAAAGACACAAAAAAGGTAACTGAGGAGATTTATCCTCAATAAAATGCGCTAAAATATGGGCATCTAAATGGTCTACATTGACAAAAGGCAGGTTAGCAGACATGGCGAGCCCTTTGGTAAAAGAATGCCCAACTAAAAGTGAACCCATTAATCCTGGACCTTGTGTACAGGCAATAGCATCTACTTCAGATAGCTGAATACCAGCATTTTGCAAGGCTGCTTGCACTGTTGGAACAATATTAAGTTGGTGCTTTCTACTTGCCCATTCTGGCACTACTCCGCCAAATTCAGCATGTACACTTTGAGAAGCTACCACATTGGAGCAGATTTTGCCATTTTTCCAAATGGATGCGGATGTATCATCGCAGGACGATTCTATACCTAATATGGTGATATGTGAATTGTTATTTATATGTTCCAAGGTATGTTTGTACACTTTAAGAAATACCTATAAAAGCGTTGCCAAAAATAGTTAAAATACCGCTTATTACCCTTGCTGCATTACTCATGTTTGCATTGGTGTTTTTGGCGTTTGCGCAAACTAAATGGTTTAAAAATTACGCAACGGATAAAGCAACCCGATTTTTAAGCAAGGAATTGGGTGTTCCTGTATCCATTCGTGAAATAGAACTCAACTATTTTGATGCGCTTACTGCTCATGATTTATATATAGAAGACCAGCAGCATGACACCATGATTTACATTGCTAAATTAGCTGTCAATTACGACCTGTTTAGATTTAGTAACGCACACATACAACTGGATGAAGTTACTATTCAAAACGCTAAAGTATACCTAGGTATTCACAAAGATGAGCAGGAGTTAAACTTCCAATTTTTAATTGATTACTTTACCCCTCCACGTAGCAATGAACCTAGTCATCAGCAGATTATCACCTTTGATAAAGTCGAACTAGAAAACACGGTTTTCGCCTATTTCAATAAAAACTATAGCCCGCCATCCAGTAGAGCCTTTGATGAAAATGACATGGTGTTTAAACACATAAATGGCCATTTGCATGATTTTAATATCATCAATGATTCGTTGCGTTTTGTTATCGAAAACTTATCAGGCACCGAGAAATCAGGTTTACAAATAGATCGTCTTACCGCTAAGAGTATTATCAGTTCTACCACCATGCGATTTGAAGATTTAGAACTCAAAACACCCAAAAGTTACGTCAAAGAGTATCTAGAGTTTAACTACACCAGTTATGGAGATTTTTCTGATTTTATAGACGTTGTATCTCTAAAAGCAAATTTTAAAGATGCTTCAATACACACAGACGATATTGCCTTGTTTAGTACAAATGTCGCTTCCTATAATGAACAAATTAAAGCGTCTGGCAAGGTATTCGGTACCATCGCAAACATGCGCAGTAACCGCTTAAAATTAGTCATAGGTAGTCATACTCGTTTTGTAGGTTCAGCCCACCTTAAAGGCCTACCCGATATAGAAAACACCGTTTTTAACGTAAATGCAAAAAGTTTAACCACTAATGCTACAGATCTTGCGCGAATTGCCAAAATTAACACAGCACCTAAAGAGTTTTTAAATTTAGGCCACATCAGTTATCAGGGCACTTTTAACGGCCTTTTAACTGACTTTACAACTGATGCTGATATAGGTACGGATGTTGGTAGTATGACTGCTCAAGTACACTACACGCTTTTGGCTAATCACAATGCTGCATACGCCGGAAAAATCAGTAGTCCTAATCTTGATTTAGAGATGCTAATAGGACAAAAAAAACTTGGTACTACATCCTTTGACCTTAGCATTAATGGAAGTGGCCTGACTTTCGAGACCCTCAAAAGTAACGTAGAAGGAACGATATCTCAATTTACCTTTGGAGGCTACCGGTATCAAAACATGCGGGTGAATGGCGATGTATCTAACTCACTGTTTAATGGTAAATTTGATATTAAAGACCCTAATTTTAACTTCAATTTTAACGGATCTTTAGATGCCAGCAAGCAAATCCCCGAAATTGCCGTTAAGGCGAACGTTGTTGGAATAAATCTTAGACTATTAGGCTTAGACGACATCGACAATTTTGTGAAGTTTACGGGTGACATCAACCTTGCTGGGGATAATCTCGACAACTTGAGTGGTACAGTACAACTAGGCAGCTTTGACCTGGTAAAAGAGGGAAGAAATTACCAGATAAAAGATATTCTGCTCACGGCTAATTTATCAGAGAACCAAAGGAATTACAAGCTCATTAGTGACCTAGCCCAAATCAATATAGAAGGCGATTTTTATCCTTCAGAGTCTGAGGATTTAATAGCGTTTGTGAAACACATTATTTATCCTTCACAATTTTCGAAACCTGAGAAAATACTAAGCAGTAAAGACGTAAGAGTTGCTATCACGATTGATCAATTTCAGCCTGTGTTTAAAGAATTTTTGGGTGCCGTTCGATTTGATCGTGGGAGTTTAGACGTAACATACAATCATTTTCTTGGCCAAATCAACGGAGAAAATAATTTTGTAAATCTCAGTTACGATGCAATTTCAAGTCCATTTGTAAGCCTTTCACTTAAAAATGGCGGAGCATTTACTCCCATTAACTTTGGTATAAATACTGGTGGGCTTATGCAAAATGATAGTGCCATTTTTAATATCTTAAACGCCAATGGATTTGTAAAGGATGGCGAAGTTATTTTTGAAACTACATCAAAAAAAGATGATGTTTTAGACATTACTCTTGCAGGACGTTTCTTATACCGAAATGACAGTGCTATCGTATTTTTGGATAATACCAAGGTGGACATTTACACTAAATCATGGGATCTGAAAAACACTAAATTCCCCAATTTAATACACAGCAACAATGTCACTGAATTTAGGTATTTTGACTTCAGAAACGGCTCTGAAATACTCTTTTTAGATGCTTCTATAGGTCAAAATACAAATAAACTGAATGCCAATTTATCCAATTTTAAACTCGCGAATCTCACCCCTTTTTTAGCAGGTTACGACATTAAGCTAGAAGGTACAACTGATGGCTATATTGATGTTTCTGATAGAGATGGCTTCCCTATTATTGAGACGGAATTAATCGTAACTAACTTGCAAGTAGACCAGGACACCTTGGGGGATTTAAAACTACTAAGTGCGAGTAAAGACAACCTTCTTGCTGTAGACATAGACGGTAAAATTACCGGTGGCTTGCTCAATAATATGGAGATTTCAGGAGATATAGACTTTGATAGTAAGCAATCTCCGTTAAACTTACAACTAACTACACAAACAAGCAGTATTAAACCATTTGAAAAATACTTGACTGGACTAGCTTCTCAAATAAGTGGTTTTAGTACTTCTAAAATTAGCATTAGTGGGCCACTAGCTAGTCCAAAATTACGTGGGACTATGCAGCTAGATAGTCTTGACTTTTTGGTGGACTACATGCAAACCCATTACACAGGAAGTGCTACGGTTGACATAGATTATAGCTCTTTTAGTTTACGCAAGTCTGAAATAACCGATCGATTTGGGAAAAAAGCCGTGGTGGTTGGCGAGGTAACTCATCGTAGTTTTCAAGATTTTATATTTAATCTTAACTTCAAAGACCTGAATGATTTTGAGATAATGAATACACGAAAAGAAGATAATGACCTTTTTTATGGAACTGCCTTTGTAGATGGCAACATGGAGATAACGGGACCTTTGGATGACATCTTACTCACTATTAATGCCAAGAGTAGAAAAGGTACTGAAATAGTGATCCCTCTGGAAACATCTGAATCTAGCGGCAAGCTGGGCTATGTGCAGTTTGTGAATCTAAAAACAGACAATAATGGTGTTAGTAATACGCTAAAATCACAAGCTGGCGTGCGTATGGATTTTAATTTTGAAATAACCAACGATGCCAATATAAAAATGGTTTTTGATGAATTACTGGGCGACAAAATTGAAGCGGCTGGTCATGGAAATTTAAGGATGGAAATTAATACATACGGGGATTTTAACATGTACGGAGGGTTGACTATTGATAGAGGAAACTACTTATTTACGGCACTAGACTTAATTAACAAATACTTTACAGTAAAGCAAGGCGGCACACTTTTGTGGGATGGGAATCCCTATAATGCTCGTATAAATTTAGAGGCTATAAAAAGAGAATATCCTGTACCTAGTACACTAATGACAGGAACCGTCTCTGCCGAAGAGCTCGACGTCTACAATCAAGCCATTCCCGTAGATTGTAACTTAAAACTTACAGGACTCTTGTTTAACCCTATAGTTAACTTTGATCTTAATTTTCCTACTCAAAATAGTTTAAGTGGAAGCGCTTCTAGCGCACTAAATAACGTCATAGATCGTATAAAGTTAGACCAAGAAGAGTTGGATAGGCAAGTTTTTGCGTTGTTGGTATTAGGTACTTTTATTCCTCCTAGCTTTAGTTCTGCAAGCTCGAATAGTGCCCTCGTAGAAGCCGGCGCCGCCAATACAGGCATTAATAGCTTAAGTGATTTTGCCAGCAGTCAGTTGAATAACTGGCTAGGTAAGTTAGATACCAGATGGCAGGTTGGAGTCGATTATCAAAGTACGTATAAAAGTCAAGCCGAGTTGATACTCTCTCTTCGTCGTAAAATTTGGAATGACCGATTAGAAGTATCCTTTTCTGTAGATGCTGTAACGACGGAGAATAGACCGTATGACATCAGTGCTAAATATGACATAAACGAAGATGGATCACTTAAAGTAAGAGGATTTCAAAAACAAGCGAATGACCCTACACTAGGCAATATTACCAACGTAAATACTACCGGTGTAGGTTTGTACTACCGATACC
The DNA here is from genome assembly GCA_945889315.1 of Chitinophaga pinensis. GTDB lineage: Bacteria > Bacteroidota > Bacteroidia > NS11-12g > UBA9320 > UBA9320. The sequence goes on along the minus strand of CAMDBP010000012.1, from coordinate 35,874 downwards.
AGTTTGATAATTTTCACTTAAAAAGAAGAAAAGCTACGTCTGATAATAAGAACTAACTTATTTGATTATTGAAAATCTGTAGTCAACTTGAATCGCAGAATACGTCCGTTTCCGGTATCACATATCCAAACTACTCTGTTTTTGTAAGCTACGGCGCTTGGTGAATTGAATTGAGATAGTCCCTCACCTCTACCGCCAAAGCTAGCTAATTGATACTTGCTGCTTGCTGCACCAGTAGGCGGTTTTACTCCTTCCAGTCCAGTTACTGTAAATTGATAAAATGAATCTTTACTTTTATCTACCACAAAAATATAGTTAGAACCGTCACCTGTAACCAGCGTAGATACTGGCTGAGAAAATCTATCTGGGGTAGTTAGGTTACCATCGGCAACTGTAGTATCTGATTCTACAAGAATTCTAGGTTCGTAATTTGCTCCAAAATCCGTTTCTATGAAGTCAATAATTTGTACTTTAATAGATGTATTTTCTCCAATGGAAGTAAACACAAAATGATCCGGACCGCCTGCCGATACTTGAGGAGGCTGCACAAAACTAGAGATCCCCATAGGTTTCTTAAAATAATCTCTAAATAAGCCACTAGGCGTATTTACAGACACAGGAGTTAGATATGTGCCATCTGCATCAAAAAGTAAGACCGCATCATCTGGACCTCCAAATTTTTGAGCATTGTTATCTATACCCGTACGCGTAACATAAAATCGATTATCTTCGAGAACCGCTATTTTATTAAACTGAACTTTATTGTCTGAAGACGAAAACGTGCTTTTAAAATAGAACGGATGAATAATGGTGTCAACTACTTGAGCATACTGCAAACCAAAGTTATTGCCCGGCCCGTGCATATCAATCTTATAAATACAGGTAAAAGTTAGGGTTTCGCCTGCTTTTAATATATCTACACTGCCAATAGCTAATAGGTCAAGTTTACGATTTTGTGCCAGCGCTCTAACGCCTTTTACTCTTATTCTGCCTAGTATTTTTCCGCTTTCATCTAGGGATATAATTTCTTCTGTGGCATCATCTACCACGTAAATTAGCTCATCAAATCCAGCAATAATATCTACAGGGGATACAAAGCCTGTTAACACAGGTTGCACAGGAACATACGCTACTTCTCTGGGACTGTAGGTTGGGACTTCAATGAAATCAGTATTCGTTTTTTTGCCTAAGAATCCATCACAGCCAACCATTAAAAAGATACTGCAAAGCACACTTATATATATCGCGACTTTTATCATTAGCGTTTGTCGTTATTAAATGGCATGTGAATTCCAAAAATATGTTGAACACCCATTCTGTTGGTAGGATTAATACCGTAATCTATGTACATGGGGTGTATTCCAATTCGCGTTTTAATGCCAATGCCTGCTGTAGGATAATTTTGACCTTTAACACTAAGCTTGTAGCCAAATCGCATAAATAGAAGATCGCGTAAACTGTATTCCGTCCCAAACCGCAGATTCTCAGCATTATCACTAGGATGATTTAACTCCGCAGCAACCAGCAACTTTTTAGTTTCCGTTTGATAAGGCACCAGCGAAAAACCCATTTTAAAAATCGTCGGCGTGGTATATTTATCCAGTGAAACAAAAGTGCGGTTATACTCTGCTTCCACGTCACTTCCACTCATTTGTGAGTTACCCCCAAAGTTTTTGACCACCACGGCAAATGTTAAGTCCTTGTAATCTGTGTTATACAAGAAACCAATATCACCGCTAACCGTATGATTTCTATAGGTAGATATGCCCTCATATACGTATTTTAACCCTACGCCAATGCTAAATCGCTCCGATAATTTTTGAGAATAATTGATGCCAAGCGCTGTATTGTTGACATAAAACTGTTGTCCTGTTCCATTAGGCTCGAATTCTGTACGCACGTCCATTGCACCGCTATTTAATGAGTTAACCGAGAATGCTAAAACCGCTTCAGACGCTAGTTTTATCCCAACACTCATAAAGCTTTGTTGCACACCTGCGCCTACCGTATAATTACTTAACGCTATGCCTGTATTGGGTATTTGAACCAAGGCTGCGGGATTATTTTCACCGCTATATAAGTTGCCCTTATTAGCTACGCTTGCTCCAGCCATACCAAAAGAAGTGGGATTTAGATCGTTCTTTAAAAAGCTAAGAGTAGATAGTCCAGCTCTTTGACCGCCAAAATTGGGTAAGATTTGGCCAAATGAACCTATGGATAAACCAGTTAAAAATATAAGATGAGTTAAACGCACGTTTCGAATGCAAAAATAAGCAGCAGGTTCAGAGATTTAGAAATTATGCTTTAATTATATCAGAAAAGAACATTTCAGTATCAATTCGCAGTGTTTACCAACAGGTTTACAATTTGCTGATTTCGATAGGCAATCCAGCTATCGGCTATGTGCAAAGCGTATACTTTCCTTTTAAAAGTAAGAAAAGGTTGCTCATAACTCAATGCTTCCATGAGCTCACTTTGATGCTCAAAATTATCTACCGAACTGACATAATCTTTCATGATACCAAATGTTACTGAACCTTCTAACGGCACAAACTCTTGATAATCATTATTTTTTCTGGTTTCAACATCAATGTTTTCGGCAGAAAACACTTCTTCAGTGGTTGCATTAACGTAGCATTTGTAGCCATTCCCTAGAATTTCTGCTACTGCGTTTAGTGTTTCTATCTTCAAATTAAACTATTAAATATGGTTACGGCCATAGGCTTCTACCGAAGTCTGCTCTAAATGGCCATGGTATCATCGCCAATATAAGCAAGAGACCTAGTGTGAAATAGATCAATGCTATTTTATGTTTTCGGTCAGTTTTAACTGCTTTTTTGCTTTTTGTTCGTCCAATTTGAATAATAACTGCGGCTAGTACCATCCCAAAAACATGCTCTACACTCCAAAATCTGAGCGTTGTATTACCCATAGTTTCTGCCATATTTGAAAAGTTAGATGCCCAACCTCTTGCCACATATAACAATAAACCAATAACTACTTGCAAATGCACACTCGCAATAAACAGTGTAGCTGCCATGTTGTGATTAGGCGTAAAGTCTTGCTTATGAAGCAAGCCTCTTGCCGATTTAGTAATGGCATATAGGCCAAAAAGCAACACCGCCCATCTTAGTACGCTATGTACAGTAAGTAAAAGTGTATTATCCATTTTTAATCGTATTTAAAGTGGCAAAGTTAGGGTTTTAATTCAAGTTTGGGTCTAAAGGGGAATTAGCCAAAAGAGAAACTTGCCCCCCAAGATTTCGAATGGCAAGTTTCCATAAATCTTGGTCATTTATATGGGAATCAAAAATATCTTGAGACTTTAAATTGCCTACAAGCCAAGCTTTTTCTGTTAACTCACCATCCAGCTGTTGCGGTCCCCAACCACTATAGCCTACAAAAAATTTAACGTTTTTGGGATCCATTAATCCTTGCTTTATTTCCTGAAACACTTGCTCAAAATCTCCACCCCAATAGACATTTTCACATACATGTATAGCATCTTTTATATGATGGTAAGAATGTAGAAAATGAAAGCTTTGAAGGTCGACCGGACCTCCGCTATACACCACTTGATTTACGAGTTGAAGATCCTCTATAATTGCATTTGCCATTAAATCTGTTTTTTGGTTCAGCACAAAACCAAACGAGCCAGACGCGTTATGTTCAGTAATTAATATCACAGACCTACTAAAATTTGGGTCTGCTAAAAATGGTTCCGAAATAAGTACCTTGCCTATCATATATGGTTTTGGTTAAGATCTAGTTTGAGCCTATTCATTTTAAGTAGCCAATTTTAAACATAAATGGGGAATACGTTAAGGTTGTTTTAGAAAAAGTGTATTAAATAAATAATCGAGAAAAGAAGTAAAAAAACAATGCCACCTACCGCTAATCTCTTTTCGCCTTTAGACCATAATTGGTATGGACTTTGACTTACCAATTGATAACTAAGCATCGCTAAGGCAGGAGCGGTAATAAACGACATAATAGTAGCAAAGTTTACCATCTGACTCATACTACTTACCGCGTAGGTCAATATAAGCATGGTACCCAAGAAGAGTGAAATTTGCCAAAGTAAATTTGATTTAAATCCTTCACCCAAGTTTAATTCTTTGCTTATGTGCTCCATTACTCTTGGCATGGCATCAAAACAGGTGAGTGTAGTGCTAAACATAGTAGTAAATGCGGCTATCGATATGAGGCCGTACGACCATCCACCTAAGCACGTGGTAAATGCATTTATTAGCTGGGCTGCAAATCCATTTGAGCTTGCTTCTAAGACCGTTCCTGTGCCATACATGGTGTTGGCGCCAAGGACTAAAAAGCACACGCCTAAAATAGCTGTACCATAAAAGCCTACCTTAAAATCGAAATCTCCTTTAGATTTTTTCATACCACTAGATAGGGTCCAGATACTATGCCATATGGCTAAGTCTAACGGCGCTGGCATCCAACCGACAAATGCTAGTAAAAAGGTAATATCATTTTTATTGGTTAGTGTAAATACTGTTTTTGCAGTAGGTATTATCTCACGCTCCATCCCGAATGAAAGCAAGAAGGCAGCAAAGGTAGAAATACTGAGCACGATCATAATAACCTTCATCAGGTTATCCAAAATACTAAAGTTTCCAATTCTAACAATTACAAAACAAATGCTCAGTAAACCAAGAGATACTAAAGCTGGATGTAATGAAACCCCCATATTCTGAATAAGCCCGGAGGTAACCAATGTCACCGCTGCTTGCACCGTAAACATGGTACTGAGAGAAAGAATGAGTAAAAGTATAACGGCCCACTTGCCTATCTTGGCATATCCCGAGACAAGTGACTCTTCTGCTCGTTCGGCATATCGCGGTCCGAGTATAAAAAAGGGATATTTAAAAAGATGCGCTAATACGATGGCGATGATGAGAATATATCCATATTGAGCACCAGCCTTTGTACTTTGTACCAAGTGCGAAACGCCAATGGCAGCGCCTGCATAAAGCAAACCAGGTCCAAGAGATTTTAGTTTAGAAACCACGCAGCTAAAATAGCAATTTGATTGGATACCCAAATCCTAACTCATTATATCCTATTTTAGCATAAAAAAAACGGCAGCACTTCTGTGCTGCCGTTTTTAAATACTAGTGTATGTACGTAATTAGCCTATTTTAGTAATAAGATCAGCTACTCTGTTGCTATAGCCAGCTTCATTGTCATACCAACCCATTATTTTAACTGTATTTCCTTGAACCATAGTGGTATCTGCATCAAAAATACACGAGTGAGGATTCCCCACAATATCAGAAGAAACCAGTGGATCTTCGCTGTACTCTAAAATGCCTTTAAGATTTGTTTCAGAAGCTTTTTTAAACGCTGCATTTACCTCTGCTACGGTTGTTGTGCCTTTTAACGTTACCACAAAATCTGTAGCGCTACCTGTTGGAGTTGGCACGCGCAGTGAGTTACCATTCAATTTGCCTGCTAAGTGTGGCAATACTAACCCAACCGCTTTAGCTGCACCCGTGCTAGTTGGTATGATATTAAGTGCTGCTGCACGCGCTCTTCTTAAGTCTCTGTGCGGAGCATCTAATAAGCGTTGGTCACTGGTATACGAGTGTATCGTGGTCATAAAGCCACTTTCAACACCAATTAAGTCATCTAGAACTTTAACCATAGGAGCGAGACAATTCGTTGTGCAGCTAGCGTTAGAAAGAATAGTTTCATCGCCTACTAATGTATCATCGTTTACGCCCAAAACTACTGTTTTAATATCTCCAGTTGCTGGAGCTGAGATTACTACCTTTTTGGCACCTGCTTCTAGGTGTTTACCTGCTCCTTCAGGAGAGGTAAAAAACCCTGTACTTTCAAGAACTACATCTACGCCAAGTGCTGCCCACGGAAGATTTGCTGGGTCGCGTTCTGCTGTTGCGTGTATTTTAATGCCATTCACGATAAGAAATTCCTCATTATAATCTACAGTGCCGCTAAACTTTCCTTGTACAGAATCGTATTTAAGCAAGTGTGCAAGTGTTTTATTGTCTGTAAGATCGTTGATGGCAACAACCTCTACATTTGATTTTTCAAGAAGACATTTAAAGGCTAGTCTTCCAATCCTTCCGAAACCGTTGATGGCTACTTTCATGATTTATAAATATTTTTATTTTTTTGTGAAATAATGACTACAAACGTAACTATTTTTTGAAAAATAGCGGAGTGAATTGGGATTAGTTTAGGGATTTTTCATCAAGAAAATGAGTGACACGTAATCAAAATGTATCGTTTTAAAAGAGGTACAGGTAGATGGCTAGTTACAACCTTCAATATTTATCAAATTTTTGTTGCAAATAAAAAAAATAATATTTCCTTTGCACTCGCCAAACGCAAAAGGAGATATTGTTCTTAAACTAGCGTTTAGTTAACGTCATCCGAAGGATTCGGAGCCGGACAGCACAAAAGCTAGAAATAGTAGATGTGATACGAGCATTAATGGCCCGTTCGTCTATCGGCTAGGACACCGGGTTTTCATCTCGGCAAGAGGGGTTCGATTCCCCTACGGGCTACAAGCATTAACCCATAATTGATTGAATTTCAGTCGGTTATGGGTTTTTTGTTTTATAAGGGTATCGGTCGTTTACTTCAATCAGGGAATTTTACTTGCGTCATTTTTAGACTCCAAACTATTGGAGTCCTGTTTATGTTTCATATAAATTAGATAAATAAGCCGCTCTTAATGATATACAATGTCACACGTACAGATAGAAACATTGACCAAGCAGTCAACCAACTCGTCGGAAAACCATTTGGATTTATATACAAACTGAGAAATGGAAGCATCGGTTCTGAGCCGTTTATAATTTACGCATCTAGCCCAGAATTTAATATCGACTTTGATAGTCAAGATTATGGGCGCACATGCAATCTTGAACTTAGACCTAGTGGCATCATCCTACACTTCCGCAAGAAGTCCAGCAGCTTTATCTGGCCTATATCTTTTGACCACCTCACCATACAACAATTTGATGATCTATTCTTGATACAAGGAAACACGTTATTCACAAAGATAAAGCCTAGAGTAAAAAGCAAAAAGAGCAGTCCGTTTATCAAGAAAATAATAGATAGTAGGGCCGCATTTAGACTAATAGTGCAATCACAGTGAGCTATCCAATTTTAAGTGCTAAATATGAATTTACCTATTCTTTGATTCCTCTACAGGTTTGTTCAAGACCATTTCCTAGGCTATTTTGATAGTAAAGACTTTGTTTGGAAAAAGATACTGAACTTGTTACCTTAGAATTCTCCTAAAGGCCAGCCAAAAAGAGTGTCTGCTTGAAGAATGATTGCTCTTGGATATCTGTAACGTTTGAACATAAAGGTAATTTTTACATAGCAAACCTACAGATTTATTATATTGCAGTAGTTAATGCGACAGAAGCGAAGTATTTACTATACTTCTTTTTTACAAATCCATTAAAATTCTACTTTTAAGAATAAATCAACGAAAAAAGGGTTAAAGGCACTTGTAACACTAACCCTTTTTTTACTTATGTAGCTAGGCTAATTAGTTCTTTATGATTTTAACATTTGCATTTGTACTAGCACTTGTCACATTCAAGAAATACGCTCCCGAAGCATAGTCTGTCATGTCGATGCGAACGATCCTAGAATTAGATGTTACTATCATAAGTTGTGCACCTAAGCCGTCTGTAAGGGTCAATAAATGAGTTGCGTCATTGTCAAAAATTTCTGCGAATACAACACCGTTAGTTGGGTTAGGGTATACCCGTACATTTCCATCTTTCACTACTTGTTCTTCATTCGCTGGCATACCAAAATCATACCCTTCACTTACGGCAAAACAATGATCAGCTGAGCTCACAACTACGGAATAAATCCCTAATTCTTGCGCCATGTATAATTGTGTATTTTCACCTGCTAAGAAGCTTCCGTTTCTATACCATTGATACGACTCATATTTTAGTTCCGTTGCAATCTGATCTGAAGCTTCTCTTACTATTTTTGGCGTTACTGGTGCTTTTCTAACCACTATACTTAAGCTATCTAAGGTTGTACAACCCATAGAGTCTGTGAACACAGCAGTGATTATGAATTTACCTGAACCCGACAGTATAGGATTGAAATTAATCCCGTCGCTCTGAATGCCAGTACCCAAGAAAGTAAGACTTGCAGCGCTTTTTGTAAGGTCTATCTGGGCATCGTTACTACACAAGGTGGTGTCGCGGAAAGCAAAAGGTAAGTACTCACTTCTTATTTCTACGGTAAAGCTAGTTGTTACAGCGTTGCCAGATAAATCTTCAATTTTGAATGCATTAGTTGTGAAACCTTGAGGGAAGATTGATCCTGGAGGTAGCCCTCCCGTTTGAGTAACCGTAAATGTGCAATTGTCCGTAGCTATGGGTAAGGTATATGTATACTTAGCATCACAGTAGCCAAAAGCCACGTCGGTCGGAGCATTAACAATAATAGGACTAATCGTATCTTTAATAGTAACTAAGGCGCTAGCAGAGTCAACATTCCCATTTACATCTGTTACAATTAAGTACACAGGGTTAGTTCCTAGATTGGAGCAATCAAAACTAGATTTACTTAAAAATAAAGTTGATATACCACAATTATCAGAAGACCCCCTATCTATCTCGGTACTCGTAATAGAAACCTGTCCAGTTACGTCAAGGAACGCAACAATGCTTTGTGTAAGCACCATTGGTTTTGTGGTGTCCTGTATGGTAACAACTGCGCTCACAGAGTCTCTATTTCCGCTTGCATCTGTAACCATTAAGTAAACTATATTACCGCCTATGTTAGAGCAATCAAAGTTAGATTTACTTAACGCAATAGATACAATACTGCAATTGTCCATTGAACCATTGTCAATTTGAGACGGCGTTATCGTAGCTAATCCATTTTCATCTAACATTACCAAAATGTCTTGAGCTCCAGCTGAGGGTTTTATAGAATCTTGCACATTAACCACCGCTGTTCCTGATCCTATATTTCCGTTTACGTCCGTAACCAACAAGTTAACCGTATTAACACCTAGATTAGCACAATTAAAATTGGATTTACTCAGGGCTATAGAAGCAATACCACAATCATCAGAAGAACCGTTATCTATTTGAGTGGTTGCTATACTTGCGGCACCTAAGGCACCTAAGTAAACCGTAATATTTTGTGTACGGACAACTGGCTTGGTATCTACAACCGTTACAATGGCACTAGCAGAATCTCTGTTCCCATTAAAATCCTCGGCAAAAAGATATATGACATGATTGCCTATTTCAGAACAATCAAAATCTCTTTTACTGAGATCAAAAGAAGCAATTTTACAATTATCTGAGGAACCCATATTTACCTGAAAAGGTTGAATAAACGCATTTCCAAAGGCATCTAAAACAACGCTAATGTTCTTAGTTCTTACAATAGGCTTAAGTGTATCTTGTATGGTTACTATTGCGCTAGCAGAGTCTATGTTTCCACTTGCATCCGTAGCTATTAAATAAACCAGATTTGTTCCTACGTTTGAACAGTCAAAACTAGAAGTACTTAACGCTAGCGAAAGGCTACAATTATCGCTTGATCCATTGTCTATGTCTGCGGGAGTAATAGTTGCACGACCAAAAGCATTCAAACTTACTGTAATATCTATTGCACTTAAATACGTTTGGATTGTATCTTGTACGGTAACTAGTGCAGAAGTAGAATCAATACGACCACTTGCATCCGTGGCAATCAAGTAAATGACATTAGCCCCTAAGTTAGAGCAATCAAACGTAAACGCACTTAAGGTTAAAGTTAGATTACAATTATCGCTGGATCCATTGTCTATTTGAGATGTAGTTATACTGGCTTGTCCAAATGAGTCTAGCGTAACTACTATATCTTGTGTCATCAAATTACTTTGAATGGTATCCTCAACGTTTACAATTGCCATAGTAGAATCTATATTACCACTTACATCTGTTGCAATAAGGTATATGGTATTCGCACCAATAGTGGAACAATCAAAACTTGATTTGCTAAGCGCCAACGTAGCAATACCGCAGCTGCTACTAGAGCCGTTGTCGATGTCACTTACTGAAATACTTGCTTGACCAAACGAATCTAAACTTACCGTTAAATCTTGGGTCAACACACTTAAACTGGTATCTTGCACGGTCACAATAGCGCTGGCAGAATCACTATTTCCATTAACATCTGTTGCTATTACGTAAACCGTGTTGACGCCAACATTGGAGCAATTAAAACTAGACTTGCTTAGCGCGAGAGTCGCTATGCCGCAATTATCAAAAGATCCGTTATCTAGCTGGCTAGTTGTTATGCTTCCGTTTCCTGTTGGATCTAAGCTTATCGTTATATTTTGCGCAACAACAGATGGTTTTGAAGCATCCGCTATGGTAACAGTTACACTTGCAGCATTTACATTTCCAGCAGCGTCCGTTGCAATTAGATAGACCGTATTAGGGCCTATATCGCCACAGTTAAAACTCGTTTTAGTTAATTGATAGGACACCGTACAATTTCCTACTGATCCGTTATCTATCTGCGAAGGATTAATGGTAGCTGTACCGGATGATCCAAGATTTACGGTTATGTTCTTGGTTTTTAAAACCGTCTTAGTAGTATCCTGAACTGTAATAATGGCGATAGCAGAATCACTATTTCCGGAGCCATCTATTGCTTTTAGATAAACCGTATTGGTTCCTAGGTTAGAGCAGTCAAAGGTTGTTTTGCTTAGGCTGAGTGAATTTATTGAACAATTATCGGTAGAACCGTTATCCACTTGCGATGCTGTAACAGAGGCTGAACCTGATGCATTCAGGCTAATGGTTATATTTTGTGCTGCAACTATCGGTTTACGATCATCGTTAATGGTAACTATTGCCAAAGCAGAATCCTTATTGCCATACACATCCATAACCCTCAAATAAACATTATTAGGACCGACATTGGCGCAATTAAAACTAGATTTACTTACGGAGAACGACGCCACGCTGCAATTATCTGTTGACCCGTTATCTATTTGGGTAGGCGTTATACTTGCTTGGCCTATTGCATTCAAACTTAAATCTATATTTTTGGCAATAGCAGTAGGTTTTATCAAATCGCTTACGGTAACCACTGCGCCGGCACTACCCACGTTTCCAAAAGCATCTATTGCTATTAAATACACTGTGTTAGTCCCTAAATTAGAACAGTCAAAAGTTGACTTATTCAATGAAAGGGAAACAATAGTGCAATTATCCGAAGAGCCGTTGTTTATCTGCGAAGCGACAATAGTTGCTGTTCCTGCGGCACTTAGACTTATGGTAATGTTTTTGGCAATCACTGTTGGATTAACCTTATCCTCTATTTTTAAGTCAAGGGTAACTATACTGTCACAGCCCCCGGCATTCACAAAAGTATCTTTAGCGGTATTATTATTGACGGTGTATGTGACGCCATTTGTCCACGTGTAAGCCGAGCAAGAGGTTATAGTATTCGTCGAATACGTTGTGGTGCAATTAGTTGATGCTACATCCGCATAGGTGGAGAATGTGCTCATTAAACAAAGTGTAAAAGCTGTCCAAATATTTCGTTTTTTCATTTTTGTTTATTCGTTTAATTTATAGACTAAAGAGAACTCCTATGGTGCTGCTCATCATGATATCTGTGCCATTATTTTTATATCCATCCACAGCGTCTGAATAATTAATAATAAAGTTGGGTGCTGCAGTGAATTTTATTTTTGAGTTTACATGGAACAAACAACCCAGCGAAACTGAATTAGATATAGTATTCCCTGATGTTTTGCTGAATAAACCTTGATCTTTCAAAAAGTATCTTCCTGCATTATAATTAGTCAGTCCAACACCTATCTCCGCAAATGGCCTTACATAAAATCCCTCATAGTCCTTAGCAGGCTTAAGATATTGACGTTGCAATTTTTCAGGCATTAAATAGTGTCTGAAACTACCATTGATTAGGTTTAGCTTCGTAGACGAATATTGGTTACCCTGCTGGGCCGTCATTGTGCCATTCGTGTACGAAACCAGCAAACTTTGATTTTTGTTAAGGGTTAACTCGGCAATAACTCCATACCCCAAATCCAATTTTGTATTGCTACCATTTAAACCCTGCAAATCAATATCAGCAACCGAATATGGAGTTGTCGCAGATTTTGATTTAAGTAATATAGAGCCTTCATTTAAATCGTAAAGATGACTTATCCCAAAGCCTAATGACAAGGCTCTATGTTGAGCTTGTGCTGAGAAAAAGAAAAAACAAATAGAAAAAATAGTAAGATTTCTGAGTATGAATATTTGCATATTTATGGATTTATTTCAAGTTAGCCATGCCAAAAATCGAAATATTTTTGGTATGGCTTTTTGCAAAGTAAACTAATATTTTTGTCAAAAAGCAAATTCCTTTTTTAACCACTTGAAACCTTCCTGTTAGAGTTTGATTCTATGTAGTCGGCCTATTAGCTAAATGAGGTATAACGCTCAATCTGCCTAGTTAAAGTAAGAAGATTAGACTTAAAAAAAATCCAGTCGTTTAAACGACTGGATTTTTACACAAACTATGCGAAGTGTTTTTTAGATTAGGATGAAGGAATAAATCCCTAATAGGGTTGTACCATCAAAAATTTCTACGTCATATTCTCCTTTGGCGTATTTACCTTGTTGGTGATAGTAAAGACTTACTGCTTTTTCGGTGCCATCATACATGATAGATTCTACGATAGTGTTTACCTTGTCAGAATCCATCAAATTTTTAGTTTCTTCACTTAAAACAGCGCCACTTGGAGTTATTATTCTTACTCTAATGTTTCTAACTTCTTCCTTAGCATATTCTGAAATGAGTACTTTGAAGTATACTTTAATTTGCTCAACTTTGGCTGCGTGATCTTCCACAGCCACTTTACCATTTCTAGTTCGTATAGGCTCTACATTCAAATTACCTATCTTAAAGCTTCCTGACCCTTTCAGTTTCTTGGACAATGAATCATTGATAACGATCAAGCTATCATTACCTACTTTTAATGCAGAAGCTAAGTTAGAATATTCAGCTGACTTAACTTTAGACATTTCATACTCTTTTTGAAGTCCTTCAATTTGGCTCATGTAAGCATTATTACTTTTGGTCAGTTTAGCTATTTCTCGTTTCGCTTCCAAAAGATTTTTTGGTTCAGCTCCAGAAGCAATACCACCTTTCTCTTCGCCTGTGATTAAATTTTTGATTCGCGTATATGCCGCATCTAATGATATCTTTTTGGCCTCGAGTTGGGATCTCAATTCCCTATTTAAATTAACTTGACTAGCAAGCTCGGTCATTCGCGCATCTAACTCTTGCTTCGCAAAATCTAATGCATTCCTTAATGAATCTGCATTTAAATTTAACACCTCATACGCTAATGAAAGTTCTTCATTTTGACTTGCGATTTTTTTAGCATTTTCGGTATACTTTAAAAATAGGTACCCACTAAAAGCGAGCGACCCTAAAAATAAAAAAATAAAAATGAATAAAGGACCTTTTTTAGTTTTAGATTCTTCTCTTGGTAGTAATTCTGTTTCTTCCATGTGTTCTAATGGTTTAGTTTTAACAAAAGTAAAGATTTTTTACACAATATTAAAACCTTATAAATAAGCATTTTAACTGTTTGAAATCTTGTTTTTGCCTTCAAATCGTCCTTTTATAACTATGAAAAACAGTTAGTAATTCTAAATCAGCCCCTTTTATTCTTGCAACCGAGTAATCTTCCTTCCCAAATCTCAAAGCGTTTTCAGATGAAATCAATTCCTTTGTTGGTTGTCTTTTAGCATATCCAAAGCAACATCTACTATCATATCTTCTTGCCCGCCTACCATTTTACGCTTGCCCAATTCTTTTAGTATATCGGCTGTATTTAAACCGTATTTATGTGCAGCACGCTCGCTGTGAAGTAAGAAACTAGAATAAACGCCTGCATAACCCAAGCTAAGTGTTTCTCGATCCACACGAACGGGACGGTCTTGTAATGGCCGAATAACATCATCCGCCAAATCCATCAATCGATATAAATCTGCATTATGCTCTACGCCCATTCTATTAAGTACTGCAACCAACACTTCCAACGGACAATTACCTGCCCCCGCTCCCATTCCTGCAAGTGAAGCGTCTAATCTCGTAGCACCGTGTTGCATAGCTACTATGGTATTGGCTACTCCCAGACTTAGGTTGTGATGACAATGTATCCCAATTTCAGTCTTACTATCTAGCACATCTTTAAAAGCCTTCATTCTATCAGCCACATCATCCATAAGCAAGGCCCCCGCACTATCCGTTACATACACACAGTCTGCTCCGTAACTTTCCATAAGTTTGGCTTGCTGAGCAAGTTTTGCTGGCTCATTCATGTGTGCCATCATCAAAAATCCACCTACATCCATTCCTAGTTTTTTGGCGGCTTCTATATGTTGTTTACTGACATCGGCTTCTGTACAATGAGTTGCAATACGAACTGATTTCACCCCTAGTGCATGTGCTTTTTTCAGGTCTTCAATAGTCCCAATGCCGGGTAAAAGTAAGGTGGTAAGAACGGCATGGTTTAACTCCTCAGCTACACCTTCCAACCATTCCCAATCTGTATGTGCCCCAAACCCGTAATTAAAACTCCCACCGCTTAAGCCATCTCCGTGCGCTATTTCTATCGCATCGACTCCTGCTTTGTCAAGCGATATGGCAAGCTCTTTCAGTTGTTTTTTATCGTATTGATGCCGTATGGCGTGCATGCCATCTCTGAGGGTTACGTCTTGTATGTACATTTTATGCATAAAATCTTAACTATTTGAACTTCCTATCATTTCGTCACACCTACTATTTTCTCTCCCACCGCTAATGCTGCGCTGGTCATAATATCTAAATTTCCTGCGTAGGCTGGTAAGTAATGGCCTGCTCCTATAACTTGCAGTAATACAGTTGTTTTGAGTCCACTTTTAAGACCTACTCCTTCAATAAACACCGGTTTATCTTCGGGTATATCATCAAATTGTACCTCTTGATGAAGGGTGTAACCAGGTACATATTTTTGTACTTCGGCAACCATTTCGTGGATGCTTTTTCTTATCATTTCTCTATCTGCCTGCTCGCTAAGCGTAAACACAGTATCACGCATAACCAAGGGTGGCTCTGCCGGATTCAAAATAATGATCGCTTTACCTTTGGTGGCGCCTCCTACTTTTTCTATGGCTTCTGAGGTTGTTTCTGTAAATTCGTCAATATTGGCGCGTGTACCGGGTCCTGCAGATTTACTCGCAATACTCGCTACAATTTCGCCGTAATGCACTTTTGCCACTCTACTCACCGCTGCTACAATAGGAATCGTAGCTTGACCACCGCAGGTAACCATATTAAAGTTTACACCTGAATCTAGGTTCACAGCTAAATTAAGTTTTTTACTCAATTCGGCATCAAACGATACAGCAGGTACCATGTAAGGTCCTATAGCCGCCGGAGTCAGATCTACTACTTTCTTATTCGGGAAGGCCTTTATTTTATCAAAATTATAGAGATGTGCCTTCGCACTTGTCGCATCAAAAATTACTTCAATGTCATTCCATATCGGCATTTCTAGTAAGCCGTCAATCCCTGTGCTGCAAATTTCCACGCCCATTCGTTTGGCACGCGCTAAACCGTCAGATTCGGCATCAATTCCAACAAAACAAGCCATTTCAAGCACTTTGGATGTACGTATTATCTTGATCATTAGGTCTGTCCCAATGTTGCCGCTACCTATTATTGCTACTTTTTTCAACGTTAAAACTCTTAAATTACCTTTACTCTTACCTCTCCTAATCCTTCCACACTTGCCACAAATTCATCTCCTTTTTCGATAACCACCATCGGCCCTAAGGCTCCTGACAACAAGATGTCTCCTTTTTTTAACGGATTGCCCTGTTCTACCATTTTTTGCGCTAGCCATAAGGCCGCATTAAGCGGATTGTCCATACATGCTTTCCCGCTTCCTTGTGATGCTATTGTTCCATTTTTGGTCAATGACATCTGGCAATTTACCAAATCAATATCATCCAAACTTACCTTAGACGTTCCTAAAATGTAGTGGCTTGCACTCGCATTGTCTGCAATGGTGTCTGTAATTTTAATGTTCCAATCGGCCACTCTACTCCCCACTATTTCTATGCTTACCGTAGCGTATTCTATGGCATCTATAAGATCACTAATGTTGATGTCGCCATCCAAATCTTCTGCCATGACAAATGCTATTTCTGCTTCTGCTTTGGGCTGCACCAATTCAGAAAAAGCCAATTGATGGTTCTTAACCTCCATGGTATTAAATAAAATGCCATAATCGGGTTGATCTACTCCTAATTGTTCTTGAACGGCAAAGGAGGTTAATCCGATTTTTTTGCCTGTTACAACTTCGCCTTTTGCTTTTCTACGATTTATATTTATTTCTTGAACCGCATAAGCCGCATTTAAATCTTCTGTACCAATCAATTCTCTAACAGGAGGTATGGTGCTTTTTTGATTGTGCGCTTCCCACAACAGTTCCGCCGCTTCTTGTATTTCTTTATTCATTTCTTATGGTTAATAAAAATGGCCGAAAGAGTTCTTTCAGCCATTTTACGAATTATATTTTTTTAGTCCTATTCAATTATAACGTACCTCTTAATTCTTGCTCACGTTCTATGGCTTCAAATAGAGCTTGGAAATTTCCTTTACCGAATGAAGTCGCTCCTTTACGCTGTATTATCTCAAAAAACAACGTTGGACGAGGTTCTATTGGCTTGGTAAATATTTGAAGTAAATACCCTTCGTCATCTCTGTCTACTAGAATACCCAGTTCTCTTAATGGCGCTATGTCTTCGTCAATATGACCCACTCTATCTAGTACCACATCATAGTAGGTGTCTGGTACGCGTAAAAACTCAATACCACGTGAGATTAATTCTCTCACCGTACCGATAATATCATCCGTAGCGACGGCAATATGCTGCACACCAGGGCCTTCATAAAAATCTAAATACTCTTCAATTTGTGATTTCTTTTTACCGTCCGCTGGCTCATTGATAGGGAATTTTATTCTACCATTTCCGTTACTCATCACCTTACTCATTAAGGCAGTGTACTCGGTAGAAATATCTTTATCATCAAAAGAAACTATTTGAGCAAAACCAAGTACATCTCTGTAAAAATTACACCAGGTCATCATTTCACCTAATTCTACATTACCCACCATGTGATCTACAAACTGTAACCCTACGTGAGCAGGATGATAGGAAGACCTCCAGGTTCTAAATCCTGGCAAGAAAACCCCACTATATTCACTTCTTTCTACAAAAATATGAACTGTTTCGCCATACGTATAAATACCAGAGCGAACCACTTTACCGTGTTCATCTTCTTCCGTTATAGGAGCCATATACTGTTTTGCACCTCTTTTTACAGCCTCATCATACGCATGGGTTGCATTAGGAACCCATAGCGCAACTACCTTTACCCCGTCTCCGTGAGCTTCAATATGCTTTCCTATATCCGTTCCACTTTTTAAGGGTGAGGTTAACACCAGCTTAATTTTATCTTGCACCACGACATAACTTTCTCTGTCCGTTAAACCGGTTTCAAGACCTGCATACGCTAAATCTTGAAAACCAAAAGCCGTCTTGTAAAAGTGAGCAGCTTGTTTACTATTACTTACATAAAGCTCAACATAGTCTGTCCCTAAAAGAGGCATAAAATCTTGCGCTTCATCGTATATTTTAGGAAGATCGAAGGTATTTGTATTCATTTTTTTGATTCTAAAGATGTTGCAAATCTACATTTTTTAATACATGCTGTACTGAGCTACATCAACTTATGAAATGCTTTTTAACGGCAAGCGCTACTCCGTGCTCCTTGTTAGAGGCCGTAATATAATTGGCTAAGGCCAAAACCTCTTCTTTGGCATTGCCCACTGCTACTCCCATTCCCACGGCTTCCAACATTTCCATATCGTTATAATTATCTCCAAAGGCAATAATATGCTCCCAATCTAGGTCTTTGTATTTATGCGCTAAGAGGGTTGCAATAGCTGACTTTTTAGAAATCTTTTTGCTCGCAATTTCTAAGTATGTATCCTTAGACTTATAGACATGTAAATCATCATTCAAATCTTCTATTAAACCAGCATATAAAACAGCTATTTCCTCCGCCGGCCCCATGCACATTACTTTGTGGGCACCTTTATTTGTCTGTGTGTAATTGGATAAGGTATCCTCTAGAGACTGCACAACAGGAACTACCTTGGTGTTGTTAGATTCCCTATTTGCCCAATAATCCATACCAGGCACAAACCACTCATCGTGGTTGTAAATACTAATATGAATCTCGGTGTTTTTGCTACGCTCTACAATTTTTCTTACATCCTTTAAACTAACTTCTGTACTGCTTAGAACTTGGTCTCCGTCTAGCACTAAGCCGCCATTATACGCAATTATGGGTAAATGTAAAATATCTACTTCTGCTTGTAAATGCCTCATAGCCATTGGCATACGAGACGATGCTAAAATAATTTCACAGGTATCTTTTATTCGTTTAAACTCTGCAATGGTTTCCGCAGCTAGTTCTCTTTCGGCATTGAGCAGTGTACCATCTATATCAGTACACAACAATTTATAAGACATGGTGCAAGGTTAAGAAATTTAGATTAGAGACAGATAGTATTGTGGGTAATGTTGTGAATGCTTGATTTGTGTAACTTTGTCGAGTACTAAATTTTATTTTTATGAAACTAAAAAACTACGCCGAAGGTCGTTGGGTAGAACACAAAGGCAATGGATTTGAACAATACAACGCCATAACTGGAGATCTTATCAGTACCGCCAGCAGTGAAGGATTAGATTATGAGGCCATGACAGACTATGCACGCAGGATAGGCGGCAAAGCACTTCGGTCTATGACTTTTTATGAGCGTGGTTTTATGCTTAAAAAATTAGCCTTACACTTAGATAGTCTTAAAAAGAAGTACTACCAAATTAGCTACCTTTCTGGAGCTACCAAAAGCGATAGCTGGGTAGATATAGACGGTGGAATTGGGACCCTTTTTACCTATGCAAGTCTTCGACGTCAATTAGGTAATCAACGGTTTTACGTAGATGGAGATACCGCCAAAATAAGTAAGAATAACACCTTTGTGGGTCAGCATATTATGAGCCCCAAGCAAGGTGTAGTAGTTCATATAAATGCATTTAACTTCCCCATATGGGGTATGCTCGAAAAGCTAAGTGCCAACCTGATAGCTGGCGTTCCAGCTATTGTAAAACCTTCTGAAATTACCTCGTACCTAACACAAGCCATGGTAGAAGACATTATAGCTAGTGGCATAGTACCCGAAGGCGCAATCCAACTGGATTGTGGCAAAGGACATGGGATTCTTGACACATTGGGATCGCAAGATTTAGTTACGTTTACCGGTTCAGCTACAACAGGTAGAATGTTAAAAAGCCTACCTCACATCATTGAAAATTCTATTCCATTTAACATGGAAGCCGATAGTTTGAACGCAGCCATTCTTGGGGAAGATTCTGCTCCAGGCACCGCAAACTTTGATATTTTCATTAAAGAAGTGCGTCGGGAAATGACCACCAAAGCGGGTCAAAAATGTACTGCTATTCGCCGCATAATGGTTCCTGAAAACTACTTGGAAGATGTGCAAATTGCACTCGGAAAAAGTTTAGCGCAGACAACCATTGGTGACCCTGCGAATGAAAAAGTTCGCATGGGCGCTATTGTCAATAAATCTCAAGTAGACGTTGTACGTAACCGTGTTTTGGAAATGTCCCAAAAAACACCCATTGTATTTGGTGACTTAGAAAAATTTGAAGTAATAGGGGCAGATGCCAACAAAGGATTTTTCCTGCCACCTATTCTTATGCTGAATGAAAACCCACTTATCAATACAGACAGTCATGACATCGAATGCTTTGGCCCTGTAAGTACGCTTATGCCTTACAATGGTATTGAAGAAGCGATTACCTTGGCCAAAATGGGGAAAGGCTCTTTGGTAAGCACTATTGCCACGTCTGATGTAAATATAGCCACCGAATATGCGATAGAGGCCGCTTCTTATCACGGAAGGATTTTAATATTGAACGAAGCATCTGCACCAGAAAGCACCGGTCACGGATCTCCGATGCCACAGCTTATGCACGGTGGCCCCGGAAGAGCGGGAGGAGGAGAAGAGCTAGGCGGAATAGGCAGTGTAAAGCACTACTTGCAACGAACCGCTTTACAAGGACACCCAAGCATGCTTACCGAAATAACCCAACGCTATCAGTATGGTGGAGTTTATAAAGAAAAAGATGTACATCCGTTCCGCAAGTATTTTGAAGACCTAGAAATTGGTGATACGGTAATTACCGCTAAGCATACTATTACCGTGGCAGACATTGTAAACTTTGCAAATGTGAGTGGGGATAATTTTTACGCGCACATGGATGAAACCTCTCTTGAAGGGACCACTTTTGAAGGTCGTGTAGCTCATGGTTATTTTGTACTAAGCAAAGCTGCTGGACTTTTTGTGGACGCTAAAAAAGGCCCTGTTCTTTTAAACTACGGACTAGATGAATGCCGATTTACCAAGCCGGTGTATCCAGGAGCAACTATAGGTGTGCGTTTCACTGTGAAAGAAAAAGTGAACCAAGAAAAAAAATCGGAAGATGACGTTGCAAAAGGAATTGTGAAATTTTTAGTAGACGTTTATGACGAAACCGGTGACACGGTAGCCTTGGCAACTATTCTTACCATGGTAAAAAAACGTAATCAAGAGGATGAGCTTTAGAGACTATTGGCACGCAGATTACGCTGATTTAGCAGATAAACGCTGATTTTTTATGGCAGAAGAATATTTACACTCCAAACTCACCGAGGAATTGATAGGCGTATTTTATGAGGTCTATAATGAGTTAGGTTTTGGATTTTTAGAAAAGGTGTATCAAAATGCCATGTACCTTGAGCTAAAGAACAGGAACTACTTTGTGGAGGCTCAAAAGCAAATAAATGTTTCGTATAAAGATATAATTGTCGGAGAATATTTTGCAGATTTGATTGTGAATAGATGTGTAATCATTGAGTTAAAAGCAAGTGAAGTATTGGTACAAGAAAATGAATTACAACTCATAAACTACCTAAAGGCTACTGAAATAGAAGTTGGTTTACTAATGAATTTTGGCAAGAAACCAGAAATTCGTAGGAAGATATTTTCCAATAAAAAATAGGACTCGAACTTTGAAGCAAATAAGATATCAGTGCGAATCGGCCAAATCTTGCCGTAATAGTTACCGAAAAATAGAACGCAGATAACACTGATTGTGCAGATTATCGCAGATAAGATATCAGTGTGAATCAGCCAAATATTGCCGTAATAGTTACCGAAAAAATAGAACGCAGATAACACTGATTGTGCAGATTATCGCAGATAAGATATCAGTGTGAATCAGCTAAATCTTGCCTTAATAGTTACCGAAAAAAATTGAACGTAGTTTCTACACCCAATTACCTGAATGTATACTTTAGCAACTAGACGTTAAACGCTTCAGCTACGATAGTCTCTTGCTCTTTTTTGTGCACAGATGCATATCCAGTAGCTGGACTTGCACTGCTTTTTCGGGTGATTTCCTTAAACCCTCTTGCCCAATCGTAACGCAATATATGCATCCACGCTCCCATGTTCTTTGGCTCCTCTTGTACCCAACAGAATTGCGCATTTGGATATTTTTTAAACAATGCCTCCATCTGCGTTTCTGGCATTGGATAAATTTGTTCTAAACGCACAATTGCCACATCTTTACGCTTATCTGTTTGCTGTCTATCCAACAAATCGTAATAGATTTTACCTGTACACAGATTTACACGTTTTACACTTTTTGTATCAACGTAAGTATCGTCTATTAACTCTTGAAAAGCTCCTTTGGTAAAATCATCTGTAGTACTTACTGCCAATGGATGACGCAATAAGCTCTTAGGACTCATGATTACCAGAGGCTTACGGAAATCTCGTTTTACTTGTCTTCTAAATGCATGAAATAAATTGGCAGGAGTAGTAATATTCATTACCTGCATATTAGCCGCAGCACACAGTTGTAAATATCTTTCTAAGCGGGCACTACTGTGCTCTGGTCCTTGTCCTTCATATCCGTGCGGCAATAACATGGTTAAACCACTAAATCTGCCCCACTTTGTTTCGCCACTAGCAATAAACTGGTCTATCATCACTTGGCAACCGTTACTAAAATCACCAAACTGGGCTTCCCAAATAGTTAATCCATTAGGAGAAGTCATTGAATAGCCATACTCAAAACCAAGTACCGCATATTCCGATAGAAGGGAATTGTAGATTTCAAATCTGGCTTGTTTGTCAGAAATATTATCTAACGGAACGTATTCTTCGTCTCCATCTTCTGTTTTTACCACCGCATGTCTGTGTGAGAACGTACCACGCTCCACATCTTGACCACTTACACGCACCGCATGACCTTCTTGCACCAATGTTCCATAGGCCATAAGCTCACCCATTGCCCAGTCGTAGATACCATCTTCTATCATTTTTTGGCGATCTTCGTAAAGCTTGGTTACTTTTTTAATCGGTAAAAATTTAGTCGGAATATCACTTATTGCTTTAGCCACGGTAAGCAGTTCTTTTGCGCTAACAGCCGTTTTAACTGCCTTTTCAAAATCCTCTTTGGTACCTGACTTTAATTTACTCCATGTATTTCTGGGTAAGTTGTTATTTATGGGTTGCACATTTGCACGCACATCTTCTAAGTCTTTTTGTAAAAGTTCTTTGAATTCATCCTCCATTGTTTTGGCCAAGTTGGCTTCAATGCTCCCTTGCGCACTCAATTTTTCGGCATAAATTTCACGTGGATTGGCGTGCTTAGCAATCGCTTTGTAGAGTGAAGGTTGCGTAAACTTAGGCTCATCACCCTCATTGTGTCCATATTTACGGTAGCCTAAAATATCAACAAACACGTCTGTATTAAAGGTTTGTCTAAATTCTAGGGCCAACTTCATGGTATAAATAAGTGCCTCTACATCGTCTCCATTTACATGAAAAACAGGGCACTTGGTTGTCTTTGCAACATCAGTACAGTAAATAGACGTCCTTCCGTCTGTGTAATTCGTCGTGAAACCAATTTGATTATTGGTTACAATGTGCACGATACCGCCTACATTGTAAGATTCTAAACCAGCCATTTGAAGCACCTCATACACAATACCTTGACCTGCTATAGCAGCATCGCCGTGTATTAAAATAGGGGTTATTTTACTTAAATCGTTTCCGTATTTACGATCTAGCTTAGCTCTTGTAATTCCTTGTACTACTGGATTGACCGCTTCTAGATGACTTGGGTTTGGACACAAGTTAAGTTTCACTTTTTTACCTAAGCTTGTTTCTACCATGCTGGTATAGCCTAAGTGGTATTTTACATCCCCTTCAAAAATAGAATCTGCGTAAGCTTTACCTTCAAACTCATTAAAAATTTCAGCATAACTTTTTTGCATAATGTTGGCCAGTACGTTTAGTCTTCCTCTGTGTGCCATACCTATTACAAACTCTTCTACACCATGACTAGCGCCCAATTCTATGACAGAATCTAAAGCAGGTATTAAGGTTTCTAAACCTTCCAGTGAAAATCGTTTTTGACCTACATATTTGGTATGTAAGAAATTTTCAAAGGCAACTGCTCTATTTAGTTTTGCTAAGGTTAGTTTTTTCTGTTCAATCGTAAAATCAGGCTGATTTTTACGTTGCTCCATGCGGCTTTGTAACCATTCTATGCGTTTAGGATCAGCCATGTACATGTACTCAACTCCTATGCTTTGACAGTACGTTGCTTCGCAATGTGCTATAATATCCTTAAGTTTAGCTGGCCCAATGCCTAGCGTTACACCTGCATTAAAGGTCTTATCTAAATCAGCTTGCTCTAAACCAAAGTTCTCAATAGACAGATCAGGCGTGTACGTTCTGCGTTCTCTTACCGGATTTGTTTTGGTAAAAAAATGTCCACGTGTACGGTATCCGCTATTGATAAGATTAAGGACATTTATTTCCTTGAGCATCCAACCTGAAACTTCGGTCTGGCCTTGCGCTGAAGAAGACCCTTCTCCATCATTTAGTCCTAGATCGCCGTAAGCTAGGTCAAAACCTTCAAAAAACCGTTGCCAGGTTTCATCTACGGATGATTTATCTGCTTTGTATTGTTGGTATAAATGCTCGGTAGCATCTACATCTGCATTGCTTAGATAAGAATGTTTTAACATGAATTTTATGTTATGGCAAAAATAGAAAAGCGGTTTGGATTGACATCCTTTTTTTAGGTAAAAAAGGAAGGCGCTATTTTTCACGCTAACTCCCTCGAAATTATGCTCTTCTTTCTGTAGTCAGAGCCCACTAAAAAGTTAATTTCGCAGCCCTCTAATGAACAGTAGAGAATTCGTACAACAATTTAATGAATATCCGATTTTACAAGAATTGGAGCGGGAACTCGCGGCCGGTAAAACCCGATTTGGCATACAAAACAGTATAGGTTCCTTTAAATCTGTCCTCTTTGCGCACTTGCAAAAACATACCGACAGAAGCTTACTTATTTTATGCAATGACCAAGAACATGCCGAATACGTTTACACCGATTTGCAGGTATTTACCGACCATAACTATGTCTTTTTATGGAAGGATTCTTTCCGTAGGAGTTTTGATCTTACCACACCCGCAAGCACTAAAATACAAAGTAAAGCCAGCGTATTAGATGCACTTTCAGACTTAGATGAAGCAAAAATAGTCGTAACGTATCCGGAAGCATTCGTCGAAAAAATAGTACAGCAAGAAACCTTTCAAAAAAGTAAAATCACCTTCAAAGTAGGCGAAGAAGTTGATTTGGATTTTTTGATTGAAATCTTAAATGAATACGCTTTTTACAGAGAAGACTTTGTGTATGAGCCCGGTCAGTTTTCTATACGCGGCGGTATTATTGATTTATTTTCATATGCTAGCGACTTGCCATTCAGACTTGAATTAGATGGTCGTACCATAGAAAGCATTCGTGAGTTTGACCCTATTAGTCAACTGAGCACTCGTAAACTCGTGCGCGCTACGGTAGTGCCTAACGTGCAAGAAAGCGGAAGAGAAAACGGCCACACTGACATTTTTGAATACTTAGGCAAACGCCCCATTGTATGCGCTTATGACCTACCCTATCTTTTTGCCAAGCTTGAAAAAGGATGGGAAAAAGCCAAAGAAAAAAGCACGGATGAGCACAATCCTACTGATTTATATTTTGACGAGGCATCCATTGCTAACCAGCTTCAAAAAAAGCCAGTTATCGAATTTAGTAGTCAGACATTCTTTAGACCTACTGTAAAGCTAAAGTTTAATCAAGTACCGCAACCTCCTGTTAATAAGAATTTTAATCTACTCATAGATACGCTTAAATCTCTTGAAGCTAAAAAATACACTACGCTTATTTTCTCTGAAAGTGCCAAGCAAATAGAGCGGTTAGAGAGCATTTTTGACGACCTAGAATCTGGCTACACCATACAACCCGTTTACAAAAGCTTGAGTGAGGGTTTTATTGATCACGATTTAAAAATAGCCGCCTATACCGAGCATCAAATATTTAATCGTTTTTATCTTGCAAAATCGGGTAAGTCGGTTTCTACTTCGGGTGCTATCTCTCTCAAAGAATTACAAGACCTTAACCCAGGAGATTACGTCGTGCATATAGACCACGGCATTGGTCAATTTAAAGGTCTGCAACGACTTGAAATGGGCGGCAAAATGCAGGATGCCGTTAGAATAGAATACAAAAACGGCGATTTATTGTACGTAAATATTGGCTCGCTTTACAAAATTTCGAAGTACAAAGGAAAAGACGGCACGGAACCCAAAATCAATAAGCTGGGTAGTGATGCTTGGAGTAATTTAAAACGCAAAACCAAAGCGCAAGTCAAAGACATTGCCCGTGACCTGATAAAACTATATGCCAAGAGAAAAGCCGAACAGGGGTATCAGTTTACGCCAGACACCTACTTACAAACAGAACTAGAAGCTAGTTTTTTATACGAAGACACGCCAGATCAAGCCAAAGCCACCGAAGATTTTAAAAAGGATATGGAAGGTCCTAACCCAATGGATCGCCTTATTTGTGGAGACGTGGGATTTGGGAAAACCGAGATAGCCGTACGTGCAGCCTTTAAGGCGGTAACCGACAGTAAGCAAGTTGCGATTTTAGTGCCTACCACTATTTTAGCCCAGCAGCATTACCATACCTTTAGGGATAGGCTGCGAGACTTCCCGTGTAATGTAGATTATATCAATAGATTTAGAACTGCCGCACAACAAGCAAAAACGCTAAAGAGCCTGGAAGAAGGTAAGGTAGACATCATAATAGGTACCCATAAGATACTAAGTAAAAAAACCAAATTTCATGATTTAGGCCTGTTGATTATAGACGAGGAACAGAAATTTGGGGTGAGTGCAAAAGAAAGACTCAAAGAATTTAAGGCGAATGTAGATACGCTAACCCTTACCGCTACGCCTATACCTAGAACGCTTCATTTTTCGCTCATGGGAGCTAGAGATTTGAGTATTATTCAAACACCTCCGCCCAACAGAAGGCCGGTACAAACAGAGGTGCAGGTATGGAACGATGAGATAATACAAGAATCTATAAGCAATGAGATTGCCCGTGGGGGTCAAGCATTTATGATTCATAATCGCGTAAAAGACATTGGAGAAGTAGCGCAACGCATACGCAACTTAGTGCCGCACGCTCGTGTAATAGTAGGTCACGGACAAATGAAAGGTGACGACTTAGAGCAGGTAATGGTGCAATTTATAGAAGGTGAGTATGACGTGCTAGTGGCCACTACCATTATAGAAAGTGGACTCGATATACCCAATGCCAATACTATAATCATAAACAACGCCCACATGTTTGGGTTATCTGACCTACATCAAATGCGGGGTAGAGTAGGTCGTAGCAACGTAAAAGCCTATTGTTATCTATTGGCACCGCCTGTACACTCCCTACCAGATGATGGCAAACGAAGGCTACAAGCGATAGAAGAATTTTCTGACTTAGGGTCTGGATTTAATGTAGCCATGCGAGATTTGGATATACGTGGTGCCGGAAATCTTCTGGGCGCAGAGCAAAGTGGATTTATATCTGAAATAGGATTTAGTATGTACCACAAAATACTAGATGAGGCGATAAGAGAGCTCCAAGAAGAAGAATTTGAGGGAGTATTGCAAGAAGGTAAGTCTGCCATAAACTATGCCATAACTGCCACGGTAGAACCTGATTTTGATGCCCGAATACCTGAAAATTTCATAAGTAATGTAGCCGAACGCATTAACATATATACGCGCTTATCTGAGGTGGATGACGAAGAAGAGCTAGAAAAATATTCGCTTCAAATAGTGGATAGATTTGGTAGTTTGCCCAAAGCAGTGAGTAATCTTATTCTAAGTGTTCGGTTTAAAATAGCAGCGCAAAACATATTTGCCGAAAAAGTAAAAACCAACGGAGAAGAGGTACATCTTTACTTTAACAATGACTTAGGAGAGCAATTTTACCAGGCCAAAACCTTTACCAACATACTAGCTAAAATTAACACATTACCCTCTCATTTTAGTTTTAAGCAAGGCAAGACACATCTCATTCTAGTGGTAAAGGGATTTGCTAATTACCAAGAAAGCTTAACCCAAATCAGACTGTTGAAAGTATAATTAGGCAATTCTTTTTCTTGGCTTAGCCGTCATTCTTTATGCCGATTTGCAAAGGAAATACCAGCGGCGAATATTAAACCTACAACAAGCGGCCCTATCCATTGGGTTTTACTTAAAAAACCTTCCAGCACAAAAGTGAGTAGGTAAGATATACCGACGAATACCAAGTAATAGGTTAAAAACTGTTTGATTTTTCTTTCTTTCATCATCTTAATGTCGAAACATAGCTCTCTACGTAATTTTAGGTTTTTTAATGAACCTCCTATAAATAGCAATGAGTAATGGCACAATACCACAAATAATATGGATAAATGTGACTCTGATAAATCCGTAATCTAAGTAACTCACATAGAAAAACAGGACATTTCCTAAAATCGCAAACAGTAAATATTTGTTACTTTTTTCATTTATATCGGTATTTGGGCTCATATCTTAAATCGTTTACGGTAATCTATGTCACTTTCAAAACTAGTTATAATTGCCATTACAGTAATTCCTTTTCAAAATTAGACTAACGTCGTTTGACGGCTAGCCGCAGATGGCCCAATTGCGGACCATTCTTCGTGATAACTGCTTATCAAATATAGAAAAATTACGCCAGCGAACAACCGAGGGCCATTTGCGGTTAGGTGTTGTTATGCCTCGTTTTTCTTACTGAGTCGTATTTCAATCCAATTCTTTATTCCATCAAATCTTAAGTCACCTTTACTTGCCGAAATAACCATTTTATATTTGTCATCTTGATCTGCTAAAATGTCAAAACCATAGTTCAGAAGTAATAACCTCATTAGAACATATGCCGTCCTTTTATTCCCATCAATGAATGGATGATTAATTAAAATACTTTCAAGAATTGCTGCTGCCTTGTCAGAAGGAGTTGGATAAAGGTCGTGTTTTTCGAATGTTGCGAATGGCCTATTTATGGCGGATTCTAAGGAGCCTTGGTCGCGAACACCCTTACTTCCTCCAAACTTGTCAATAAGGATGTTGTGAATATTTAGAACGTCTTGTAGTTCAATCATTGAGCAAGCTTCTCGAGAAGTTCCTTATCCTCAGATAGTATTTGACGCAGGTTATTTGTCAATCTAACCTTGTCTGCTGGCTGATCTTGAAGTGCCTTCAAAAAGTCTAATACGTCTTGTAAAATGGTTTCAGGAACACTGTCGAGAACCTTTTGAATCTCAGTTTGAAGTTGTGTCTTGGTCATATTCAAATATAAGGAAAAAACAATTGAGGTGAATTATTCTTAAAATGACCGCATAACGTTTTCGGGCTTGGCGAAGGTGGCGATTTTCATGACTAAACTTCATTCGAAGTACCGAGTTTCAAATTTACAAAAAAAACTGTCATACGAAGCACTGAACTGCCACTTTTGCGAAACCCGTGTTATGCGTTTGTGCATCTGCTCGTGCACGGAACAACTGTTTGAGATACGCACCAAAGGTTGTTAAAAGTCCGTGATGGTGTCGCCTGAGTTTAGATGTTATGGCAAAAAAAACTATTATTTCAGGATAATTATTTTTTTTGACAAAACATTTTTTCCTATCTCAAAATTTAAAATATAAACACCATTTGAAAGAGTTTGGGTTTCGAGTTTTAGTGAATGATTCCCGGCACTTTGCATTATTGGCGTGGTTGACAAAACTTCTGAACCTAAATAATTAAACAAACGAACGGATATTTTCGTTGTTGATGTCAAGGAATAATTAATATTGAAATAATCATTTGCAGGATTAGGATAACAATTCAAGGTAGTTGATAAATCCGTCTCTGTTACACCTGTTGTAGTGCAAAGCCCGGGAATATTTGCATCAAGCCATTGCAATCTAATGCTAATCCAATCTTTTAGAGAATCTAATTCTGCATTATAAGTGGTGGCAACAGGTCCAAAATCGGGCGCGGGTCCGCTCATTCCAAGTATTGGCCATTTTTGAAAATGTCTTGCCTGAGCATTTTGAACAAGCGTTCTTATGCTGTCAATGTATGAGAAAAGATTTGTTGTATCTAACATCGTTTGTCTGTAGTTTTCATACTTACAGCGAAGTTCGTTGCTAAATGTGCTATCTTGCAACAAACGAATATACCAACCTGTTGAATAATTATCAGTAAAGCAATCATTGATTTGATGCGCCCAACCGGCACCTGAATATCCTTCGAAGTAGGAACAAACACCAGCCATATTTTTCCATGCCCAATCGAAGTCCCACACGGGTCCTGCTTTAAGTTTACCACCGTTTGAATATTTATCTTTATGAAAAAAAACACTCTTTTTAAACCCATCTGCACTTCTCGCTAACTCATTGACAAGAAAATAATCAATAAAGGAATTTACATCTAAATATTTTCGGTATCCATTTAAGGGGTCGGCAAAATTAGTACTGTAAAGTGCTGTTTCAAGGCTGTCAATATAGGAAGCAATGTATGTCTTTTGTGCAGGTAGAATGGTAGCCGCATCAGGATATTCATACACAAAGTGAACATCAAAACCGGGATGGTCTATAGGAGAATAATTAGACTGAAAACTGTTGCTTGCGTTCCAATAATTTTGTTGAAGGATGTAACCACCTGTTAAGTCATCTCCAGTTGTATCAGCAGCGGTTAATTTAGCAATATTAACACGATTGGCATCGCGTTTAATTTTTTCTCCAATTACATAAATACCTTTGTATGAGCTATCAATAATTACTTCGCATAGTTGTGCTCGAGGACTGTAATTGCCCATTTCTCCAAAAATCTTGAGAGAGATTAGGTTTTTGATAAGTGAGCGATCGTTGAAATTAGATAACAAAACCCAATCATTTTCTGCAGGCATACCTAAAATCGAAACATTATTATTAGCTCCCACAGAATCGCGAGTTTCAACACTATAAGGATGCTGCGGATAGCCAGCCGAAGTGAGCCCTCTAATTGATATTCCAATATTGCCACTATAAATATTTGCACTATCGGTTACATAAGTAATGTTACCCGCACCATTGTATTTAATATCCATAACACAGTTCACTTTTGTGTTCTCGATAATCGTTTGTCCTAAAGTGTTTATCATTACTATGGGAATTTCTGAACTGTCAATCACTACAGTTCCTAAATCAGTTACACAAAGTTCAAATGAACCTGTGCCTCCTCCGTACTTCCATACTTGTATATAAATAGTTTGCCCGGGAGTTAGGTCAGATAAAAAAAGAAAAGAATAATATCCATTGCCTGCATCATCATCACAGCCTATAATATACGGATTAGTGCATGTGCTATCTGTCCATACAGCCAGGCCAGTATCATTTATACTACCACTATCGGTTTCAAAACTCAAATTGCCCGAAGCAGGAACTTGCATGCTAAACCACATATCGCTACCCGCATAGTTTCCGCAATTTGGAATCAAACCGGTTCCCGGAAAACCAGTATTATTTGTAAAAATACATAAACCTGTATCAATTGGAATTGCTGTGCATGGATGGCTTCCTAGCAGAAGGGGAGTAGTACAATCTCCGATAGATGAGAATACGCCACCTGAAGCAGGAGTAGGGCCATCCTGAAAAACAATATTCCATGATGAATCCTGCAATTGGTATGTATTTTCGTTTTCATACATGCCAGGGGTATAAATTAAATCCAAACTATCCCCGTTACAAACCGAGAAAGAGGCCATGCTTCCGACACCGCTTGCGCTGTAGGTTCCAACAGATAAGTTATTTATTAATACTTGAAGTGTAGCGCCATTCCAACCATCACCATAGCTATCCTGCATAAGCAATTTGTAATTGCAACATTGTGCTTTTGAGTTTGTGCTTTGTAAGCACAAGAAGAAAATGAGCGCAAACTTTGTTATTATTTTAGTCATAATAATTTTGTAAAATTCATTTATAATACGCAATTTTTTTAAAAGTAAAACAAATTATTTATTTCAAATGTGCGCAGGACGACCATGCATGACGCATAACGTTTTGCAGCTACAAGAAGTTGGCGATTTCGGAGACGAAAACTGTCTGTCACCACTGAACTTGACACGAAGCACAAAGCTTCATTTAACCACTGAACCGCCAATTTCTTGTAGGTGCTGTTATAGCTGGTTTTACTCACTCTTAATTACTTTGAATGATTGTGACTTTAATCCATCACTAACTATGACAATGTACAATCCTTTTGGCAAAGATTGTGTTCTTATTGTGTTTTTCCCTTCAATTAATTTTTGTGAAAAGCACAACTTGCCAGTAATATCAAATAAGTCAAGTTGAGTTTTTGGACTGTAGTTTTTAGTGATATCAATGATTAAGTCTTCATTTCCAATTGGATTTGGATATATCTCAAAACTTGAAAACTCTAACGAGAATATACCTGAAGTTTGGCTTTCCCATTCAAAAGATCCTATGTCGTATGCATTTTCGTTTTTTATTTTATTGCCCCAATAATCTCGGTTGCCCATATTAACACTAAAAAGTGTTTGCAAATCTAAGCCTGCATTTCTGCATGGAGACATTTGAGAAAAATGAAATGCATTCAAAGAATCTGTTGGTTTTGGAAAAACGGTCAATGGACTTTTATTGGTGTTAATTAAAATTGGATCTACGAATAAACCAGTGTTATTGCTGCCATTTTTTTCACAATAGGAACCAGCACTTCTAAAGTCTGTTAATGAAGTGTATTTGCTGCCGTATGTTATTGAAAAAGGTTCTCCGTTTGTATAATATAAATTGCCGATAAACTTAGGTGTTTGAGCTACAAAAGTGTTTGGAACAGTTACCAAAGGTAGTCCACCAGTAGTGTAAAAAATATTGTTATAGCATTCCACACCTGACATATTTGTTCCATAATCTGTCATTTGAAAAGCACCAAAAGTTGAGTATTTGTTTTTGGAAGATGGACTTACATAAATGGTATTGTTGTAAAGTTTTAGTCCATTCCATGTGGTGCTAGGTGCTGTAAATAATGTTACTGCTGAATTATTGGTTTTGGCATCGTTTGCACTTATACAGTACCTAACTGCATTATTGCCCCATGCTCTAGCGCCCGTAAAATTCCCCAACAGGTAACCTGCACCATCATTGTCATGAGAATAGCAATATTGGATTATAGAATTTGTAACACCACCGTCCAAGTCAAAACCTAAACCATCACAACCGGTTGAAGTTCCTGATGAATTGTGGTGGCTTTCGCAATATTGTATGGTTACAGCATTGGCCGACCATACCCAAATTCCTCCCGGACCGCCACAAGCTGTATTGGCTGTTCCGGTATTGTACGCGACACAGCGTTCAATTAGACTAGAATCTAATTGCGATAAAACTATTCCACTTCCTTTGTGTGTAGAAGACGCATACCCTGTTATGTTATACACTTCTGTATTTCTTATAATAAATTTTTTATGATGATAAAAATTAGTGGTTTGCACATCGTACCCAAATGATACGATGCCATTTTCTCGACAATCGTGAACTTTGCATTGATCAATAAGGACATCTTTATAACCTGCTTTCACATTGTCATCCCAGTTGGAATAGAAACGTATTCCGCAATAACCAAAACCACTTACTTCACAGTTTTTTATTTGTATGTTGCTTAAATATCCAGCTTGATTGCTTGTAAAAAACAACATGCCATCAATGTCTTTTTGGGTTCCATTTCCAGGTCCCAAAAATTTAAGATTACTGATTTGAAATCCTTGAGTATTGGTGGCTTTAAATCCACATTTAGTTGTTAGGTTAGTGTTTATGGTTGCTTGGCCTGACCCATAAGTAGTAATGATAATTGGCTTTGTAGCTGAATTTCCATCGTTGTTGTCAAATTCAATATTACCTATAAATGTTTTCCCACCTTCGAAAACGATTGTATCACCTGCGTTAAAATTCTTGGCATTGATTTTATCCAAGCTTGTCCATGCATTCGCTATACTCAATCCGTCGGTATTGTTGCCTGTTGTATTTACATAATATTTTTTAGCCGTTTTATTCATTGTACTGCCATCGTTAAACAATTCGGCTAAGCCTTGCGCGTACCATCGGGCTAAATAATCGTTAGGATGCAGTGAATTGGAATGACAATGTGTTGCGCCTTTTCTTTTATAAATGGTATCGCTTAAAGTGGTCATGTCAAAAACTGCAATGCCTGTGGTTTCCAAACTTTTGAGTTGAGATAAGAATCCATACATCAACACATCGCCATTAGATGGAGCCCCCTGCGAATTCACATCCGGCAACATATTGCCTAAGAGAATAAACTCAGTATTGGGGTTAGCCGTTTTTATTTTATTGATACACGATTGCATACTTGCTTTAAAAGCTGCATTTGAGGTTGTTCCCCAAATGTCATTCATTCCCATGTCTAACATAACTAAATCAGGAACATTTGGCACAACCATACTCTCGCAATATTGATCTATCCAAGCTACCATTTTACCTCCACAAGAACCGTTAATCATGGTAATATCGGAACCAAATCTTGCTTCCAAAGCATTCTCCAATAAATCTACATAACTATGCATATAAGGTGCAGTTGGAGTAAAATTTTTATCATCACCGGCAAATCCACTTACATTAAGACCAGCCGTAATACTCATACCATAAGCCTGAATTTTAACAGCTTGACCTGCTTTTAATTTAGTCATGGTTTTAGGTAATTTATCGCCTTTGTATCCTAGCAATGATGAGCCATTCCAATTGGTTCTGTCTGGAATGTAACTAACACAAGTCCAAGAAGTGGCTTTGGTATTCATCAAACCATTGGGCTGTCCATTTCCCTTTTTTCCAGCTACAATTGAAACAGAAGAAGAAACTTTTGCTGTTAGTTGTTTGATTACATTCCCTGTAACAGAAAAATCAGTATTTTGAATAAATGATTGAGAAAAATCATAGTTGGTAACCGAAATAATTTTAGAGGGTTTAAACATTAGGTTTGCTGTGGTATTTACCCCCTTTAAAAGCACCAGCTCATTGTAAATGGTATCTGATTTCCAGAATGGTTGCAGGTATTGTCCCATATTATGGGTTGGTGCGTTGTTGCTGTAGTTAGGAAATTCATAGTATCCTCCATTACTTGGTGTTACAACTGCCCATGCTGTTTTTGCAGGAGTTGCTGACCATCCAGCTTCAGCGGCATCTACTGAAAGTAGTAGGTTGTCGTTTATGTCATAAAATTTGCAGCTTCCACCTGCATAATAAATGATATTCGGTTTTGCCGCCACTGCCCCAGATGGTGGTTGGGCTTTCACATTTGCTATAATTAAAAACGTTGTCAGAGTTTGTATTATAAATTTTGTCATTGTAATAATGTTGGTTTAAAATCGGCTATAACGTTTTGCAGCTTGGCGAAGTGGCGGATTTAGAAGCACTTACTTTCAATTTAGCACTAATGTCTATTAGAAATCCGAATGTTCATTTTAGCACTGAACCCGCCATTTTGCCAAACTGCTGTTGGTGGCTGGTGTTTTTTATTGTTCATCTTTTCAGTTGTTCCAAGTTTTTTTCTGTTTGTCCAAGATGATGTGTGGCGTGGTAAGTCATCAAGTAAAACATTTCTCTAATTGTCATTTTACCAAGTAAAGGATGTGGCAAAACTAGCGTGTCCAGTTCTTCGTCTGTGTATTGGTCTAACAACTGCTGAATGGTCAGCAAAATTTTCTGTAAATCGTCTGTAATTGTAGCCTTTTGTTCTGTATTTATTTGTTCGGGTAAAAATTGTTGCGGTGCTTTAAGACTTGTCTTGAAATAGTTTTTAAGAACAGTTTCGTAATCCCAAATCGGTCGGTCTATTTTTCCAAATTTCTGCTCAATAAATTCCTTTGAGGGAAGTATTTTAGGAAATGGCAACAAAGTCAAGTAAACGTGACTGAATTGTTGACCTGCTGTCCATTTTCCGTTATGACTGTAAACAAACTGTTCGTCAGTCAATGAATTAACATAATCACTCATTTCTTTGTGATTGTCATAAAACGATTTGATTAATTCTTGTTTTGTCATTTTACATTTTTTTACTGTTTATGTCAGTTGTTTGTTTTGTCCGTCACACTTGCCACCAACGGTTTCGGGCTTGGCGAAGGTGGCGATTTTCACCACAAATGTTGATGCGGAGAACCAAACTTTGATTAACCACAAATGTGTCTGCGGAGTACTGAACCGCCACTTTTG
>CAMDBP010000011.1 GCA_945889315.1 Chitinophaga pinensis | reverse complement strand
GTAACCGACATTCTGGATTTTAAACCAACCAAAACATATGAAGTGTGGCACGACCGTGCAGTTTTTCATTTTCTAAGAGAGCAAGAAGAAGTAACTGCGTATGTAGACATGGTAAAAGAGTATGCAGAAAATGTGATTCTAGCTACTTTCTCGCCTTCTGGCCCACTCAAATGTAGTGGTCTTGAAATTACACAGTATGATCATAATCAAATGGAGGATACATTTGGAAGTGATTTTAGTGTAGAAAATTACTTTACTGCCGATCACGTTACGCCATTTAATACGGTTCAAAATTTTTCGTTCGCTAGGATGAAGAAGAAATAATGACGGCTTATTTTTGAACTTAATACTCTTATAAACAGTTAGTAAGGTTAAATTTTAGCAAGAATTATAGGTGTCATTCTAAATAAGTAGAGTCGTACTTATTTTTAGCATTTCTTATTTTTAATTAATCCAAATAAAAATAGATTTGCACCACTAAAGAACCTATATGAAATTATTTTACACCCTTGTGGTGCTATTAATTGGTCAATTAAGCATGGCGCAAGAAATGGATAGTTTTACCAATTACCACATGAATGCGGCTCGTACACTATTGGAAAGCAAAGACGGAAATCTACTTATGGGTGCCTACGGCGAAGTGCATTACGAACAACCTTTTGGGAATAATACCCAATACAATGGCGATTTAGATGCAGAACGAATGGTGCTGCTTTTTGGCTACAAATTCAACAATAAGACATCGTTTATCAGCGAAATAGAAATAGAGCACATTAAAGAAGTTTACTTGGAGCAAGCTTTTTTAAATTACCAGGCAAAACCTTGGCTAAATGTGCAGGCAGGATTATTACTTATCCCAATGGGGCTGATGAATGAGTACCACGAGCCTACTATTTTTAATGGGGTAAACAGACCTGTAATATCGAATGCCTTGTACCCAAGTACGTGGAGAGAAATAGGAGCGGGGATTGCAGGTAACCTGCCAAGTGCGGCACTCAGATACCAACTTTATCTCGTAAATGGCCCCATGAGTTATGATAATGGAGCTAAATTAGAAGGCAGCAAGCCCTTACGTGGAGCACGTCAAAAAGGAGCACAATCTACCATGACCAGACCTGATCTTTCTGGTAAGATAAATTATTACGGCATAAAGGGATTTGATATAGGTCTTGCAGGATATTTAGGCACTACCGAATCTAGTCTTTTCGAAAACATTCATAGAGATAGCGTAAATCAAATGGCAAGGGCAGATAGTTCCATCGTAGGCGTGCAAATGGTTGGTTTTGATTTTAGATATCAAGCGAGGAAACTGCAAGCAAAAGGGGAATTATTCTTTTCGAATTTCACCAATACTTCTTCGTACAACGCGTTTACAGGAAGGGATCTAGGATCAAGTATGTTTGGGTATTATGGAGAAGTTGGTTATGATGTTTCGAGCTTGCTGGGAATGATAAGGAAAATCGTGCCTTTTGTACGATACTCACAATACAATACACATCAATCGGTAGATGAATCTATGATTCCCAATAAGGCGTATGACCGCACAGTGGTAACCGCTGGTTTCTCCTATTTTCTGAATGACGCTGTTGTTATTAAAGCTGATTATCAAAATTTTAACAATGCACTTCATAGTCAAACGCATCAATTTAACTCGGGTATAGGTTTTTGGTTTAGATAGTATAGTTAGTGAAGCATAGATTTTACATAGGTATATTTTTTGTGCTAGGCGGCTTCACCTTAGCTGCTTCTTATAGCTATTTGCCCGGTTATCTCAGTCATAAAATGAGCAAGCAATTAAACAAGTTATTTGATCAAGAAGTGCTTATCCGGGAAATTTCTATGAATGATACGTTAGCACTAAATCATCAGTTATACGAGGTGTATAGTGCCGATACGCTAGCAGGATATTCTATGATTACGAGAGCATTAGGATGTAAAATAGGTGGTTGTG
Source organism: Chitinophaga pinensis (assembly GCA_945889315.1). Lineage (GTDB taxonomy): Bacteria > Bacteroidota > Bacteroidia > NS11-12g > UBA9320 > UBA9320. Next base: position 45,927 of record CAMDBP010000011.1, on the reverse strand, counting down.
ACAAGCCCTCTGAAGATTCTATTTCGTTTGAGCAATTTTACTTTTTCACCGCTTTTGATAAGGATAAAAATATCAAAAAAGTAAGGGTACTTGAATACACCTCAGACCATGGTTATCAGATTGCCAACAAGGGCTGGCTCAAACAATTTGAAAAAGGAAAAAAGTTTAGTGTCGGAGAAAATATAGATGCTATCTCAGGTGCTACTATTTCTGTAAAGTCTATTACTGCCGGAGTTAATGAGCAGTTGCGCATTATTCAAAAAAAGTAAGAAAAAGTATAAATTCGTAGCATGTCAATAATCCCATTCGATATCACGTGTTATAATCACTTGCACAGTCGTTTTCAAAATGTGTTTAACGAAGAACTGATCAATGAGATTTGCTATAATGGTCAATTAAAAGCTTTTAATTCGGACGAAATCATCATTAACATAGGGGATAAAATGGAGTATTTCCCCCTTATAGTTTCAGGTACTTTAAAAATATTAACGGAAGATAGTGACGGCAAAGAACTACTATTATACTACCTTGAAATGGGGGATACGTGCGCTGTAACACTTAATCTGGCCACTCACGGAAGCAAGAGTAAAATCAGAGCTATTGCAGAAGACCAATGCGAATTGTTATTCTTACCTATTGTTAAAGTGGATGATTGGATGGTTAAGTACAAAGAATGGCGCCATTTTATCATGGAAACCTACAACTACAGGTTAAACGAAATGCTGGAAGCTATTGATACGCTTGCGTTTCACAATATGGAAGAAAGACTTATGAAGTACCTGCGAGATAAAGCAATGGTAACAGGCAGTGTCGAAATACAAGGTACTCATTTCCAAATTGCCAATGATATGCACTCTAGTCGTGTTGTGATATCGCGTATGCTCGCTAAACTAGAAAAGGACGGTGTTCTTACTCACAGTAGAAACAAGATTATTCTTACTAAACTTTAACGTATCTGCAGTTTTATGTAACTTAGGTTCCCTAAGAAGCATGTGCATGTCCGCATATTTGCTGCGAAATATGCAAGTCAGTCAACTTTATGGTTTTGTTCTAGCGATTCTAATGGGTTTTACATTAGGTCTTTTTGGCGGGGGTGGATCAATTTTAGCAGTGCCTATTTTTGTGTATGTATTTCATATTGAACCTCTTCTCGCTACCGCATATTCCCTTTGGGTAGTCGGCTTATCCGCCTTAGTCGGGTCATTAAAAAAACATTTAGACCAACAAATCGAGTACAAAGTTGGTCTATTCTTTGTCGTGCCATCGGCGCTTACTGTTTTTTTAACACGTAGATTTTTAGTACCACAAATTCCTCTGCAACTTTTAGCACTTGGAGATGTAACCCTCACTAAAAATATGGCAATTATGCTTTTCTTTGGCGTGGTTATGATCCTTGCTTCCTATTCTATGATACGCGGAATTACTATGCATCACTCAGGCACTGAGCCTGATAAAATGAAAACGATTATTTCAGGTGCTGGTGTCGGTATAATTACCAGTATAGTTGGGGCAGGTGGTGGTTTCCTTATTGTACCGGCTTTAGTGATATTATTAGGTCTAAGTATTTCGCAAGCTATCGGGACATCCCTCGCCATAATTGCATTGAACAGTATGTCCGGTTTTATGGGTGATATAATTGGAGGCAGACTTATGGATTGGTCGTTTTTAATCACGTTTAGCGTTTTTGCTCTCATAGGAATGATGCTAGGACTTTATAGTTCCAAAAAAATAGAAGTAGATAAACTTAAAAAGTACTTTGGATTCTTTGTACTTGCAATGGCCATTTTGATTCTAACCAAAGAAGTGCTGTCTTACTAGTGAATGGTTAGGTGATACCCTTAGAAGTGAAGTCCAAAAAAACAGGTGATGCCCGTTTAATGCCTGGTAATACGTATCGTATGCTTTATTCCTACAAAGCGCCAAGTCTACAATTGCCCTAGGCGATGTTAAAAATTCACATACCAAACAGTCCTATGTACTTGGATAAGGTTCATGCAAATTCAGTCCCGCTTTTCTGGTATAACATTATAAGGAAGTCGTCCATTTTATGTTTTGTAACTTACGTCACCATGCAGTGCAAACTTCATCTTAACTTTGCAAGTATTAACGAACACAGAAATGAAAATAGAACAGATATATACAGGCTGCCTTGCTCAAGGAGCGTATTACATTGAAAGCAATGGAGAGGTAGCAATTATAGATCCACTTAGAGAAGTTGACGACTACATCGCACGTGCTGAAAAAGAAGGCGCTAAAATCAAGTATATCTTTGAAACTCATTTTCATGCTGACTTTGTAAGTGGACATATTACACTTGCCGAAAAAACAGGAGCAATTATCGTTTACGGTCCTACGGCTAAAACGGGATTTGCATCTCACATTGCCTCGGATAATGAAGTATTTAAAGTTGGCGATATTACCATAACCGCTCTACACACACCGGGTCATACCATGGAAAGTACTACATACTTACTTAAAGATGTTGAGGGAAAAGATCATTGTATTTTTTCAGGTGACACTCTGTTTTTAGGTGATGTAGGTCGTCCAGATCTTGCTCAAAAAGCCGCTAATATGACACAAGAAGAACTAGCTGGAATCTTATTTGACAGTCTTCGTACTAAAATAATGACGCTAGCGGATGATGTTATTGTGTACCCAGCACACGGTGCAGGTAGTGCATGTGGTAAGAATATGATGAAAGAAACGGTAGATTCTCTAGGTAACCAAAAACATATGAATTATGCATTGCGGGCAGACATGACTAAGGAAGAGTTTGTTGCTGAAGTAACAGACGGATTAGCACCACCTCCAGCATATTTTCCAATGAATGTAGCTATGAATCGAGATGGATATGCCAATATTTCTGAAGTAATTGCGCAAGGAAGTCGAGCACTTACTCCTGCAGAGTTTGAAGCTGCTGCTAATGAAACAGAAGCAGTAATATTGGATACCCGAAAAGAAACCGTTTTTGTCAAAGGATTCATTCCTCAAAGTATTTTTATAGGTATTGATGGAGGTTTTGCTCCGTGGGTTGGTTCATTGGTGAAAGACGTTAAACAACCCATACTTTTAGTTGCAGACGAAGAGAGAATTGAGGAAATAATTACGCGTCTTAGTCGCGTAGGATTTGACAATACCATCGGTTATCTGAAAGGCGGTTTTGAAGCGTGGATTGCAGAGAATAGAGAAATAGATGCTATCCACTCTATTAGTGCTGCAGATTTTGAAAAAGAAGTTACCGAAAATCATTTGCCTGTTTTTGATGTACGTAAAGAAGGAGAATTTTCAAGTGGTCATTTAGACAAGGCAAACCATGTTTGCCTAAGCGGTATCAATGAACACCTTGCGGAGTTTCCAAAGGATAAAAACTTCTATGTACATTGTGCTGGCGGATATCGTTCTGTGATAGCAGCTTCCATTCTTAAAATGAGAGGCTACCACAATTTTACCGACATAGCAGGTGGATTTGGGGCCATAAAAACAACCAATTTATCGATAGTAGAGTCTGTTGTAGCATAGCCTCTTGTAGTAAAACACAACTAAACGTATATTTGGGCGTTTGTACAACACATGAATAAAAATACACTCGCTCAAGTTGGCCGCATCCTATTAAGTTTTCTTTTTGTTTTTGGAGCAGTAAGTAAGCTTATTTCTATGCCGTTTTTCGACGGTATGGTTGCTGAATTATTACTAGGTAAAGATTATTTTAATAATCCAGTAGGAATGATTTGGGTGCAATGGCTCACACGTATACTGGTTGCAGCAGAGTTGGTATTGGGTTTAGCCCTGTTGCAAAACAAATGGTTAAAAAAAATAGTGCTACCCGCTACTTTAGGTATGTTAGTCCTTTTTACCATCCACTTATTCTATGAGGGATTTAGAAAAGTCAACGGATTTACAGAAGGTAATTGTGGTTGTTTTGGGGACGTATTACCAATGACCAATTTAGAATCTATCATCAAAAACGTGATAGGCATGCTCATAGGGGTTTATATATTTCTTACATTCAAAAAAGAAGATGTTTTTAAGTCTTGGGTTTCACCCACGTTACTGGGTGTAATCACCTTATTTACCTTAAGTTTTGGTATTAAAAGCTACGAAGCAGTAGCCCCAAGTGTAGTAGATGAATTAGGGACTGTGTCTGGAATTGAGTTACATGAAGCCGATAGTATGGCAAAATTGGCCGAGACTGAAGCCCATGCTATGCAGTCGCCCGAAAATGACATAGCCCCGCAAGTTGGAGTTGATGATAAACTCAAAAATGATGTGCCTAAAGCTACAAGTTCAACGGCTAAAAGTCCAAGTGATGTAACCTTAGCATTACTCAGTAAATATGCGCCGGAGCTAAAATCACAAAGCATAACTACAGGTACAAAAATGGTGTGCCTTTTTAGCATGACGTGTAGCCATTGCCAGGAGGTATACAGAGACCTATCCGCGATGAAGTCGAGCGGTAAGCTACCCAAGCTGATTTTAGTTAATTATGGTACAGAGTATGAGCAAAACTACTTTTTCTCTCAAGCAGGAGATTCAAAAGATGCACATTATAGAACCGAGGATTTTACCCATTTTAAACGAATGTTAGAAGGTAAAACCTATCCTCGTATACTGGTAATAAAAAATGGTAAAATAGAAAAAGAGTGGGATGTAGATACCTACGAAAAATCATACGTAATGCGCTATTTCGGTATTGAAAAACTTGAAGAAAAAAAATCAGGTGGGCTCCAATTAGAATTACAAAGTGGTGGAAGCCCTTGGTAAAATTGGTGTTGTTCCAAAACTTTAGCGGCGGTAAATCGTGAAGCACATTTTCGTATTCCTTCAATTTTTATGCATCACCGTACTGTCTTACTTTGGGGATGTTTTGGCTTTTGATATTTTGATCGTGGTACAAGTTCTCGCACTTATTTTGGGGATTTGGGCTATACAAAGTGTGGGGGAGAATAACTGGAGTGTTTATCCTGTGCCTAATGAGGGGAGTACAATTTCAACATTAGGTGCATATCGTTATGTGCGGCACCCTATGTATTTAGCTTTATTGCTTTTTTTTACGGTCGTGGCATTCAGGGCGAATGGACCATTTAGTTGGACTGTTTATGGCGTTTTATGGATTACACTCGTTACTAAAATTTTAGTCGAAGAGCACAAAATCACACAGAAACATACGGAATACACTCAGTATAAAAGGGTGACAAAAAAGAGATTAATACCCTTTGTGTGGTAAGAAAATGATCTTATGGCTTGGTTAACCCTTGTTGCCATGCCCATGCATGTTTCATCATATCTTCTACTCCGTATTGGGGCTTCCAGCCTAGTACTTCCGAAACTTTTGTTGTGTCCGCCCATATTTGTTCTACGTCACCAGCGCGTCGTGGTCCTATTTTGTAATTTAATTTAATCCCATTTACGTTTTCAAAGGCGCGTATCACTTCTAGTACGGTAGTGCCGTTTCCAGTTCCTACGTTAAATACATCAACCGATTTTGACATTTCACTCGCATATTTTAACGCTTTTACATGCGCTTTTGCAAGATCTACCACATGTATGTAATCGCGTATGCAGGTCCCATCTAAGGTAGCGTAATCGTCTCCATAAACGGTTAGCTGCGCTCTAATCCCTGCAGCGGTTTGGGTAACAAAAGGAATTAAATTACTTGGAACACCCAGAGGAAGTTCACCTATGTGTGCAGTGGGATGTGCTCCTACAGGATTAAAGTAACGCAACAAGATAGATTTAAATGCTTTGTGTTTTGCAAAATCTTGAATAATCTCTTCGCCTAAAATTTTAGTAGTACCGTAAGGGCTTTCTGCTTTTTGAATTAAGGTATTTTCAGTAACGGGTAAATCGGTGGCTGCCCCGTAAACTGTACAACTAGAAGAGAAAATGAGGTTAGAAACCTTGAATGTATTCATTACCTCTAGCACAGAAATTAATCCAGAAACATTATTTTGATAATACATAATTGGATTTTCTACCGACTCTCCTACCGCTTTATACGCCGCAAAGTGAATAACCCCGTCAAAAGAATGTTTTTTGAAAAGGCTTTGTAAAGCAACCGTATCGTTTACATCTCCCACAAGCAGCTCAAATGGTTTGCCGGTTATGCTTTCAATGCGTGACTGCACTTGGTCGCTAGAGTTGTTCAGATTGTCAATTACCACTACATCGTAGCCTTCATTTTGTAGTTCTACAACGGTATGACTCCCTATATAGCCTAATCCTCCAGTTACTAGTATTTTCTTCATATGTATGCGGCAAATTTAGGCTTTATAGTCATAAGGGTAGGTGTAGATTGATTTCGATTTATTTTGGGTATTTCAATTTAGTAAGAATTCATTTATTCTGTTCGTCTCCAAATCATCTTGTAATGCTGTATGCCTGCTTCTTCAAAACGTTCACCCGAACGGACAAAGCCATGTTTGGCATAAAATTGTTCTACTTGCACTTGAGCATGTAAGTATATCTGGAGGTCTAAGTCTACTAAACTTAGGCAGTGCGTTAATAAGGCAGAACCAATACTAAGCTGACGGTAGATAGGCAATACAGCAAATCGTTCGAGCTTAATTCCACTTTCTGTTTTTCTAAAACGGCATGTTCCTGCGGGACGGCTAAGGTAAAATGCAATTAAGTGTGTGCTTAAAGCTTCATATTCATCGCGTTCATCTGTAGGATCTACACCTTGCTCCTCCACGAATACTTCTTTCCGAATTGCAAATAAATCATTCACGCTTTCTATGTTATACGCTATTTCTACAGAAATTGGATTTACCATTTAAACACAAAGGTAAAAATTAAAAAAAATGTACCTTTGCGACCTAATTTAAAACAACAAAAAATGTTTTTTTTGGTAAACGCGGTAAATAATAACCCAAAGAGTAAAATCGTGCATAGGTTCATTTAATTACAGGTTTAGCACTAAAATTATACGTTTGATATAGAAGAATTATTATGAGCTGGTTTAAGCGAGTAAAACACGGTATACTTACCAAAACACAGGATAAAAAGCCCACGCCAGATGGCTTATGGCATAAGTGTCCTGAGTGCAAAGATCCTACTAGCACCAAGGAGTTTGAGGCGAATCTTTGGGTTTGTCCATCGTGTAATCATCACGATAGAATAGGCTCAAGAGAGTATTTTAGTATTCTTTTTGATGAGGGGAAGTTTAAAGAATTGGACGAAAACCTGGTTTCAGGAGACCCTTTGAATTTTGAGGATACTAAACCCTATGTCCAGCGCTTGGAGTCTTCCATCAAGACAAGCGGGCTCAATGATGCCGTTAGAACAGCCACGGGGAAAATATACGGTATAAAAGTATCTATGGCGGTTATGGACTTTGCATTCATAGGTGGATCCATGGGAAGTGTAGTTGGGGAGAAGATAAGTAGAGCTATAGATGTAGCATTGGAGCAGCATTTGCCGATGATTATAATATCAAAAAGTGGAGGAGCTCGAATGATGGAAGCCGCATTTTCGCTAATGCAAATGGCGAAAACATCCGCCAAACTTGCTTTAATGGATGAAGCTAAATTACCCTATATAAGTGTCTTAACAGATCCAACCACTGGTGGGATTACCGCATCCTTTGCAATGCTTGGGGATATTAATATAGCAGAACCTAAGGCACTTATTGGCTTTGCAGGTCCTAGAGTCATTAAAGAAACGATTGGAAAAGATTTGCCAGAAGGATTTCAGCGTTCAGAGTTTTTGCAGGAAAAAGGTTTCGTAGATTTCATAGTAGAGCGTAAAGACCTCAAACAAAAACTTCATGATGTGCTTCATATATTTAACATCACTAAAAAATTAATATAATCAACTAAAATAAAATAATAAAATGAACTTTCCAGAAAATTTAAAATACACCAAAGAGCACGAATGGGTAGCTATTGATGGTAACATCGCAACTGTAGGCGTTACAGAGTTTGCTCAAAGCGAATTAGGTGATATCGTATTTATTGAAGTAGAAACAGTTGGAGATACGTTATCTAAAGATGAGGTATTTGGGACAATTGAAGCCGTTAAAACAGTTTCAGACTTGTTTATGCCGCTAAGTGGCGAAGTAACAGAACTAAACGATGGACTTGAGAGTGAGCCTGAAAGTGTAAATAGTGATCCTTATAATGCAGGTTGGATGATAAAAATAAAATTATCTGATCCAAGTGAAGTGAACGGCTTGCTTTCAGCAGCAGATTACAAAGCCCTTATCGGCCACTAAAAAAGGAGTGAGCCAAAGTAGAATAGCGGTTGTTTTAGCCTCAGTTTGGACATTACTTATTTTTGTCTTATGCCTAATCTCGGCTTCTCGCTTTAGAGCGTTTTCATTTGGCACCATAATTTCAATTGACAAGCTAGTTCACTTTACGATGTACGCTGGTTTCTTTGTTTTATGGTCTTTTGCTTTAGGATTTAAGACAAAGAGAGAATTGTACAAACTTATGGTGGTTGGTATCGCGTTTGGAGTTCTAATTGAGGTGCTGCAATGGGCTATGGCAATGGGGAGAAGCTATGAGTTAGATGACATTATAGCCAATACAATAGGTAGTTTTTTGGGTTTATATCTTTTGCCTTTAGTAAGGCGAATGATTCCTTTGCTCAAAAAGTATTTACCTTTTCTCAACAAAGTATATTAATAAAATAAATAATCACTTAATTTTGAAAGATTAAATTTTATGGAAGTAAAGAAGTATTCAAAACCAGAGGTCGGTAACAAGCGTATTGACTTCTTTCTTGTAGGGCTTACTTTTTCTATATTGCTAGTTTTCGGAGCATTTACATACAAGGTGTATGACAAAAAAGTTGAAAATCTTGGGACACTTGTGATTGACGAAGATCTAGTAGTAATGGAAAACACGGTGCAACAACGTACCCCGCCACCACCTCCGCCACCGCCTTCTATCGAAGTTGTGGATGATGACACAGAAATTGAAGAACAACCTGAAATTATGGAAACAGAAGTTGATCAGGAAACAGAGATGGAAGAGTATGAGGCAAAAGAGGAAGAGCTAGAGGAAACAGATGAAATTCTGGAAATATTTGACGTATCCGAAAAAGCAGAATTCCCAGGGGGAGAAGAAGGCCTTCAAAAATTTATTGCTGAAAATATTAGTTACCCAGCCATGGCGTTAGAAAACGATCAACAAGGTACGGTTAACGTAATGTTCGTAATAGATAAGTCGGGTTTAGTAAAAGATATAGCAATACTTGGAAGCAAAAAAGGCTTCGGTCTTGAGGAAGAAGCAATGCGGGTTATCAAACTTACTTCAGGTAAATGGAAATCAGCAAAACAAAGAGATAAACCGGTATCTATGAGATTTAGAATCCCGGTCAAATTCCAAATATTCTAAGTTTAACCAAGGTTATTCTAACACCATAAAAGCCACTCTAAGCAGAGTGGCTTTTTTTTATGGTTATAACTTGTTTTGAAAGTAAGAGCTAACTTAATTTAAGAATGCGTCTAACCCAGTTTAGTTTGCTTGGTGTATGCGGGTAATACTTTAAATTAAGTTCTATTAGTGTTGATTTTTGTAAAATGCTTTTGGTATGTGAGAAGCAATCAAATCCTGCTTTGCCATGATATGCTCCTATACCGCTGCTCCCTACGCCACCAAATGGTAAAGCGCTATTAGAGATATGCATGATGGCGTCATTTACGCAGCCTCCGCCAAATGATACCTGATTCAGAAAAAGATCTCGCTTTATGGAATCACTCGTAAAAATATAGGCAGCCAATGGTTTTTCACCCGTATTAATTTGGCGTATAACTGTTTCTAGCTGGTCATAAACTATTACAGGTAGAATGGGCCCAAATATTTCTTCTTTCATAGCCTTTGATTGAAACGAAGCGGGATAAAGCACCGTTGGTTCAATGACTCTTGCGTGTTCATCTATAGTGCCTCCAATTGCAACTTGCTCGTAATCTATAAGACTAGAAAGTCTTGATAGATTATGATTATTGATGATTTGAACGTAGTTCCCATTTTCTATACTAAAACACTCTTTGCTGATCTCACGTTGCATTGCCGTTATAAAGTCATCTGCAATATTTTTGTGTACCATGACATAATCAGGCGCAATACAGGTCTGACCTGCATTTAAATATTTAGCCCAGACCAACCGCTTTACCGTCATACTAAGGTCGCACTCCTCTGTAATTACAGCTGGGCTTTTTCCACCTAATTCTAGTGTTACAGGTACTAAATTTTTAGCCGCAGCTTCGTATACGATTCTGCCCACACGTACGCTGCCTGTAAAAAATATTTTGTTCCAAGACAGTGTCAATAGTTCTGTAGTCTCGGATACGCCGCCTTCATGTACATATAAAAAACCTGGATCAAAATGTTCATTTATTAGCTCGGCCATAAGTGCACTTGTGGCTGAAGATAGCTCGCTTGGTTTCAGTATTGCGGTGCAGCCAGCAGCAATAGCGGCTATAGCAGGAGAAAGTAAAAGTTGATATGGATAATTCCAGGCACCTATGATTAATGCGACTCCTAAAGGCTCCTTAATGACGTAGCTCTTAGCGGGGAAATTCACCCAGTTAGTTGATACTTTTTGCGTTTTAGCCCAAGTAGAAAGCTTGGATATAGCCTCATCTATTTCATGGTACAGGATTGAAATTTCCGTTGTATAGGTGTCAAATATAGATTTCCTAAAGTCTGAATAAATTGCTTTGTATAATCGATCTTCATTGGCTTGTAGTATTTCTTTTAGTTTTTTTAGCTGTGCTTTTCTAACTGCTAAGGCTAACGTTTTGCCACTGGCAAAATACTTTTTTTGGCCTTCAAATGTGGTTGAGATAGTTAAATCTTGAGTATGCATAAATGATAATGGGTTTTGGTAAAAGCAAACGGTAGTTTTATAACTGTTGGTTTTGCTTTTTAAGTTTACACGAAAATAGTCTAAATTGTTGTGCTAAGCGTATTCGGACAAGTTGAAAAGAACGGAGAAAAGCGTGTAAACGTATACCTATATTGACCTTTGCTCGGTATTTGTGGTGATGGATTATCCTAGTATAGAGGTAGCGTATTCGTAAATGATAGATTGTGAAAATTTGTAGTTACTTTGAATCATGAATAAAGCAAGGTTTAGAGGTTTGGCATTGGTGTTGGGCGCATTTTTCTTCTCGTTTAACACAAGTGCACAAGTATCAAGTGCGCAAATTGATAGTTTGGTTTCCTTGGCAATGAAAAAATTTAATGTTGCTGGTTTAGCGGTTGGAGTAGTGCAAAATGGTGCAATCTTACATAGCAAAGGCTACGGATATGCAGATTTTGATAAAAAAACGGTGGCTACGGAGCATACTAATTTTGCAATTGCAAGCAACAGCAAAGCATTTACAGCTACAGCCATGGCTATTTTGGTAGAAGAAGGAAAGCTAAAATGGGATGATAAAGTAAAGTCTGTACTCCCGGAGTTTGAAATGTACAATGACTATGTTACCCAAAACTTTACGGTGGAAGATTTACTATGTCACAGGAGCGGAATGGGATTAGGTCAAGGGGATTTGATGTGGTTTCCAGATGGAAATAATTTTAAAATAGAGGATATGCTAACCGCTTATAGACATACCGTACCTGAGTCCGCGATTAGAACTAAAATGGAATACAATAATATTCTGTTTTTCATAGCAGGAGAGGTTATAGCGCGCACTTCAGGTATGACGTGGGAGGATTTTGTTGCAACACGAATATTTGAACCTGCAGGCATGGAAAGTAGCGTAACGAGTATCAGCCGCATAGGGAATTTACCGTTGGCAAAACCCCATTCAAATAGTGGCGGTGAGTTAAAAGTACTTGCTGATTATGAGCCACAAGTAAACGGCGGTGCCGCCGGTATTTATGCGAATGTGAACGATTTATGTAATTGGATGATGCTTAACTTAAACCATGGTAGTTTAGGTGAAAAGAAAGTGTTTACTGCCAAAACACAAAAAGAGCATCTCTGGAAAATGCAGACCGTAACCGCACCTAATGGGAATCCAAAATACAACGCTCATTTTGGCGGGTATGGTTTAGGTTGGTTTTTAGGAGATATGAATGGCAACTTGGTGGTAAGTCATAGTGGCGGAATGCCCGGTATGCTGTCTAAAACCACTTTAATAGCAGATAAAAATGTGGGCATTGTAATACTTACCAATACCAGTGACGATGGCGCTATGGTATTTAGTGCCCTTACCAATACCGTAGTAGATGCATTTGTAGATGTTGAACCGACCGATTGGATAGGTCGTTACGAAGCGTATAATAAAAAGAATACAGCTTTTGCAGATTCCGTTCTAAAAGCGGCATGGAGCAAGGTAAATGTAGGTGAAAAGGGTTTACATGACAAAAAGATCATTGGCACATATAATGACTACTGGCTTGGAGACGTCACCATAGAGAATAAAGGCGACAAGTTAATATTGGCTTGTAAACGCACTCCAAAACTGACGGGTCAGTTGTTTTACTATCAGGATACTACGTACTTAGTAAAGTGGGATTATCAAGACATGAATGCCGACGCATTTGTAAAATTTGACTTTGATAAAAAAAAGGTAGCTACAGGCTTTTCACTAGAAGGGATATCTCCAAACATCGATTTTAGTTTTGATTTTGATGATTTGCACATAAAGCGGGTAATCTCAAAATGACAAAGTGTGTAAAATGTGCAGTGCAGTACACGGATTTAAAGGCGTAAATCTAAAATTTGATAGGGCTACCAGTAGCATTTACAAGCGATTTTAATTTTAAACGGATTTAATATCGATCTACTGTAAAATGCAGGAGATTATCTACCGTTATATTGTAGTTTTGGGGCCTTGTTAAAACTGTATATTTTTACCATGTTATGGAGTATTTCTCCGCTAGGTGAATCAAAGGTAGGAATCCCTTTTGGGTTATTAAAAGACTTAGATCCATACTTGGTCCTTATCGTGGCAATTGCAGCCAATATTATGGTTTATCCATTGATGACCTTTTTTCTAAATAAGATGAATGGAGTCCTAGCGAAAGTACTTTGGTACAAGAAAAGCGCAATATGGGTGGCCAAGAGAGCCAAGAAAGGGTCTAAAGAAAATCTAAATAAGTATGGCTATTTTGGGTTGGCACTTTTTGTCCTGATTCCTATGCCTGGAACGGGAGTATATGCCGGGACTATCGTGGCCTATTTATTCAAGATGGACTACAAAAAAGCCTTTCTAGCGAACGCTATAGGGATCACCATATCATCGCTTATTGTATGGAGCGTCACACGTTTTGGACAAGGGTTAATTTAATGAGACGTCGTTGTACAGCAATATGAGCTGAACCATGAAGATAGTTACAATTATTTATGGGTTATAGGGCGGCTTTGGAAAGACGTCTAAAACACGCACTACAGAGTACCAATTGGAATTTGGAATGCCGCTTTTGATATAAATATCGTGCGTATCATCAATTCGAGTATTAAGTTCATCAACCACAAAAGTGAGTATCTCTCCAGACTCTATTTTTTTAGTCAATTCTAGATTTTTTGAAAATATAACGTCCCCATCTTCTACTATCTCCAAATAGTATGCAATTTTAGCATAATCATAAGGGGTATTATTCTTAACCGTAAGCTGAAGACCGGTTAAATTCTTTGATTTTTTAGGATTCCAAAAATGTACTGCGTCTCCAATCCATAGTCCGGGAGGAACTTGGGGCGTTTTGAAGTATTCTTGAATAACCTTCTCACGTCCTTCTGTTACTAAATGTTGCTGTTCAATGGCAATGGTTTCTTCTCTTGCACAATCGATTATGGAGTCAAAATAAAACCCTTTCCATCTATTGTTCTCGGTAAAGGTAAATCCTTCCCTAAGCGGTAATGAAAATTCTTTTCCTTTATGCGTAAAAAATAACTCGCCGGTTAGCGTAAATGCATTGAATGCGGGGTTTGGCTGTTTAATCACAAAATGAGACGTCTTAAATACTGCTTTTGACCAATTAATACCCAAATTGATGCCTTCAAAATAGGTCCTATCGGTATTCATCATAACCCCACTTTCTAGCAATTCTGTAAACTCGCACAGAAAAGGGTTTTTGGCTAAATAAGGGGTATCTGAAAGCTGAATTTGGAGTTCAGGATGATCGTTTAACTTTCGATAGCGGAATAAATTAAAAATGGTTTGGGCAAATTCTTCAGGGGTTTCTATGTGTATGGTACTTATTACCTTTTCAAAGCTATCCACTGTAGCTTTTAAGGAAACTATTTTGGTTTTAAGCTGCAGGTTTTCGGTATTTAAATCAAGAATAGTATCTTTAAGATGTTGATTCTCATTACTTATGTTTAGTATGATTTCTTTTTTGGATTGTGCAAACGAACTTGCAAAAAAGAGCAGGAGTGAAAGACTAATAAATATTCTCATGAAGCGTATTAGGTCAAAGGTAAAATATTAGGACAAGATAAATGGGTTATTCTCTCTGTTGACGAGAACTTGTTAATGTTTACTATAAAGAAGCAGTGTTGCAACATCAATAACGTAAATAGGTTACTTTCCGATACAGAAACGCGTAAAAATGGAGTCTAGTACCTCGTCATTGGTCACTTCACCGGTAATTAGGCCTAATTGATATAGGGCATTCCGAATATCTAACGCAACCATGTCGCTGGTAAGACCGTGGTCTATACCATACAATACTTTTTGCAATGCATCACTGCTCTTGGCTAGAGCATCGGCATGACGCGCATTGTTTACCACGGTTTCATTGCCAAACTCATAATGGCTAGCAACGTGTTTTAATTCGCTTAAAAGAGCGTCTATGTCTTTGTTTTTGGCAGAGATAAAAACGGTGTTTTCTGGCCATTCAGAGGCGGTATAGGTATCTGTTTCTGCTTTGTTTGCTACCAATAGCGTTTGTCCAAGCTTGGGCAGTAATCGTAATTCTTCGGCAAGGTCACTAGGTGAGGTGGTCCGCACATCAAAAATATATACGAGTAACTCCGCTTTGAGCATACTTTCTTTGGTTTTGCCCACCCCAATTTGCTCAATAGTGTCATTGCTTTCGCGCAAACCTGCTGTATCTATAAGTCTAAACTGTATGCCGTTGAGGGTAAAAACTTCTTCGATAGTGTCTCGTGTAGTTCCTGCTATGTCCGAGACGATAGCTCGTTCTTCGTTGAGTAATGCATTAAGCAACGTGCTTTTGCCGGCATTGGGTTTTCCCGCAATAACCGTATTTATGCCGTTTTTAAGTACATTACCTGCAGCAAAGGAACTTCGTAGTTTTTCTATTTGGGTGAGCAGTTTTGCGATAAGTGATTTTAACCCTTCGCGATCTGCAAATTCTACATCTTCTTCCCCAAAATCATTCTCTAATTCTATAAGTGCGGCAAAATCTATTAACTCCTGCCGTAAGATGGATATATCTTTACTAAAACCGCCACGCATTTGGTTGAGCGCCATTTGCAAGCTTGCTTCACTGTTGCTGCTTATCATATCGGCTACCGCTTCTGCCTGTGCTAAATCTAGTTTTTGATTGAGGAAGGCACGCAGGGTAAACTCTCCAGGTTCAGCCATTCGAGCACCCTTTTTAAGCAGTGTTTCTATAATTCTTCGCGTAATGTAAGGCGAGCCGTGTCCCGATATTTCTACCGAATCTTCACCAGTATAGCTATGCGGATTTTTGAAAACACTTAATAATACCTCATCTATACGCACGTCACCATCTATAATATGACCATAATGTATGGTGTAGCCTTCTGCATTTTCAATGTTTTTATCAAAACAGTTGTTGGTGATGGCAATAGCTTGTGGTCCAGATACTCTGACTACCGCCAATGCAGAAACACCCGCAGGGGTAGCTGGAGCGGTTATGGTATCCTGTAAATTAGTCATTTAACCTGATGTAGCGTAAAAATTGGGTGAGTGTTAATGGTAATTGGGTGTTGTTTAGAAGTTTATACTCATGCTGTATTTGCTGTAGAATTCGAAAATTTCGTTGACAGCTTCTTCTGCGGTATCTACAATAGTAAATAATTCAAGGTCTTTTTCGTTGATGTTATGCTCCTCTTCAAGCATGGTGCTTTTTATCCAATCTACTAAGCCTTTCCAGTAGGAAGAACCTACGAGAATAATTGGGAATTCAGCAGATTTTTGGGTTTGCACCAAAGTAAGCGCTTCAAATAATTCATCAAGGGTACCAAAACCTCCAGGAAGCACAATAAATCCTTGAGCGTATTTCATAAACATAACCTTACGCACAAAGAAAAATCTAAAATCAATATTCTTATCGTGATCAATATATGGATTGCTACTCTGCTCAAAAGGAAGATCAATATTTAGACCTACGGATGCGCCTTTTTCCTTACTTGCGCCTTTATTACCTGCTTCCATAATACCCGGGCCACCGCCAGTTATTACGCCTAGACCAGCTGCGGCTAGTTTTTGACCTATTTCAACGGCCATTTCATAATACTTGGTTCCTGGCTTCGTTCTGGCAGAACCAAAAACAGATACACATGGTCCGATTTTACTAAGCGATTCGTAGCCTTCTACAAACTCAGACATGATTTTAAAAATGTTCCAACTGTCCGAACTTTTAATTTCTGGCCAATCTTTGTTTTCAAATGATTGCTTAATTCTATCGTGATTATTTTCTGTCATATTATTTAATTAAAAGGTTTCGGATTCTTACAGTTGAGTTTTGGAAAAGATACTATCCATAAACAGGAGTATAAAGGTCATTAGCCCGTTTACTATGATAACTTCAAATCCAGGTTTAAATCCGACAATGAGGGTTGGCAAGATATAACTATATCCTGCAGTAAGCAAAATAGAAACGACTGTTATCAAAATAACGTGTTTATCATTGAAGTTTTTGGTGGTTAATATTCCAAAAGCAAAAAGTCCTAAGAGTGGTCCGTAGGTAAAGCCTGCGACTTTAAAAAGTTCATTGATGACAGAATCATTGTTGAGTTCTTTAAAAATAAGAATAGTAAAAAATAAAATGACAGCAAATGCGATATGAACGATCCTACGCATCTTCTTGTCAGTCACTTTGCCGTTTCGTTCATACCCCAGGAAATCTACGCAAAAGCTTGTGGTTAGGGCTGTCAGTGCGCTATCGGCACTACTATAGGCTGCGGCCACAAGTCCTATGATAAAGAATGCACCTACATAAGGCGCTGAATGCTGCATGGCAATAGAGGTGAATAATTGATCGGGTTTTTCAAAGTCTGTAACTTGGAACTTAGCGGCATATTGGTATAATAGCGCTCCAAGACTAAGAAAAATTATATTTACCACTAAAAACATGGCCATCTGTACATAGATATTTTTTTGTGCCTTCTTGATACTGCTTATGCTTAGGTTTTTTTGCATCATATCTTGGTCTAATCCAGTCATGGCCAGAGCGATAAAAGCCCCGCCTAAAAACTGTTTCCAAAACACATTGCTTCCCTGTCCTTCAAAGTGAAATATTTGAGTATTCGGGTCATTAGCCAAGTTAGTGAGTACTTCAGCCCAAGCCCAATCTAGCTTATTTACTATATAAATAATAGTAAATACGACAGATGCAAGTAAGAAGAACGTTTGCAATACATCGGTATAAACCACGGTTTTAATTCCGCCTTTAGCAGTATAGGCAAAAATTAAAGCGATCGTGATGGCCACAGTAACCCAAAAAGGGATTTGGAATGGCAAGTCTAATGCACCAAAAACAGCGAGGTGCAACACTCCTGCAGTAAGGAATAACCTGAATGAGGCTCCAATAACACGGGAAATCAAAAAATAGGCAGCTCCTGTTTTATAGGTTTGTGGGCCAAATCGTCCTTCTAAGTAGGTGTAAATAGACGTTAGATTTAGTCTGTAATATAAAGGAAGTAAAACGAGTGCGATAAGCATGTACCCCACCATATATCCTAGTACCACTTGAAAATAACCAAAGTGCGTGCTGGCCACGGCTCCTGGTACGCTCAAAAAGGTAACGCCAGACAGTGAAGCCCCTATCATTCCGAAGGCAACTAAAAACCAGTGTGATTGTCTATTGCCCGTATAAAAAGAGGCATCATCTGCATCTTTGGAGGTAACCCAAGATACGATTATCAGCATAGCAAAGTAGGCTAACAATATAAGCAATGTAATCTCAGGTTTCATTCTGATACTTGTAGTTTTTGATCGACTTGAATATTTATGGTTTCAAGGTTATTCCACTTCTTGAGTTGTTCTTCCGTTACGTTGTAACGTTTGCATATATTGTAAAGTGTATCCCCTTTTACCACATGATGGAATACCGCACCATTCACGGTAATTTTTTCCGATATTTTTTTTACTTCTTCATCGGTAAGTGATTTTATCGGTTTCGGAGGCGTGCTTTTTATGTTATTGTTATCCAATTTTTTCAGATTAATTTTCTGGCCTAAACGCATTGTATTCGGATTTAAATCTGGATTCCAATCCAAAATATCTTCTTCAAATATGTGGTATTTCTCAGCAATACGGTAGATGTTGTCTCCTTTTTCAACTATATGGTATTCGGGTATTTTAATATCTATTTTTTCGGGAGCGGCAGGAATTTTTGTATTAGGGTCTGTTTTTTTAGGAATAGAGTGCGGATTTACAAATACATCTTTCTCTTCTTTCCCCCACATAGGATCTTTCCCAGCAGTCTCTATTTCATCATCGTTATCTCGCTTTTTTTGCATATAAATGACTTCCCCTGCTTTGGGTTCTTCTCCGGTTTCCATGCCATTTTTTCTATAGAGTTGTTTTAGTTTTATACCGTATTTTTGAGAAATATAGTGCATATCCTCACCTTTGGCGACGATGTGTTTTTCCTCAGAACCCGATCTGCGTTTAGGTTTTAGATAGACAATATCACCGGCCGTAATGTCCTCTCCATCTTCTAGGTCATTCCACTTACGAATATGTCTATCGCGTACGTAATTATCATCGGCAATAGAGTGCACAGTTTCTCCCGGTTTAGCAATTTTTATAGGCACTCCGTTAATAGTCTCGCCTAAAGTTATGGAGGGGAATCCTGTTCCAGGCATTGAAGCATCGTCGTATTGATTTAATTTATATCGCTCTATTAAGCTTATTAAAATAGCATCATATTGCGGATTGGTTGCATAGCCCGCTTTTCGTAACCCTTGGCACCACCCTTGATAATCTGTAGTATTTAATTCAAAAAGGGGTTGATATCTCCAGTTTTTACGTAAAAAATTGGAATGGTCTTGATAGGAAAGCAGCACACTTTCGTATGCTCTAAAACATTCGTCAGGTGCATCATCGTTAGCATAAATTACATTCCCGGTCCATTCGCCTTTACACTTTATGCCAAAATGATTATTGGCAAATTTAGCAAGTCTACTATTCCCACTATTACTTTCTAGAATTCCTTGAGCAAGCGTTATACTGGCAGGCACTCCGCTTCTATGCATCTCTATGATAGACAAATCTTTGTATAATTCAATGTATTCTTGAGGAGTTTGTTTCTGGGCAAAAACAGAGTGTACTAAACCAAGTGCGGCTAGAATTATGGTATATCTCATTCTTTTTTAAATGTGTAACTACGGTCAAAGGTAAATCTTGAAAAATCGGTAAAAAGCAAGTTTTATGCACTTATCTACATCTTGTGCAATGAAATGTATTTGAAAGCGTTTTATTTGAAGTGATTAAACTAAAATTAATGAAAAGACACTTAATCTTAGGTCTTACCTTGTGTATTTCCGCTCTCGTATTTGGTCAAAAAATACCTGCTGCAAAATGGGGCAATACAATAAGCAAAACAGTTGTTAATGTTGGAGATGTAGTAGAGATTATTTTTAAAACCGATGTACCCAAAGGATATCATATTTACTCCAATGATTATGGAGACTGTCCACCTCAAAAAGCAAAATTTAGCTGGAATAAGAACGCATCTTATGCGCTTTTGGGTGAAGCCAAACCGATGGGTTCTCATCACTACACGGATGATGTTTTTGATTGCGAAGTAGCAGATTTTGAAGGAAGAGCCGAATTTCGTCAAAAATTAAAAGTACTCACTACTAGTCCCAAAATTTCGGGTATACTGGAGTATCAGATGTGTACAAATGACGGAATGTGTGTGCTTTTCGAATATGAGTATAACGTTAAGGGATTAACGGTAAGTGGAGCGAATACATCAGTACCCGAGAAAACCGATGAAATGGATAAGCAAAACGGCACACAAGAGACTACTAGTGAAACTGAATTAGAAAATCAGCCAGCAGAGGAAGATGGGCCGAATAGCGGAAATGAGACGACGATAGCGTCAGAACAAGGAAATACGACCGGATTTACGAAATACGCGGGTATTATTCCCGCTAATTCAGTTAACTATTCTACCTACAAAGCAGCGTCCGAAAACGATACAACAACCTGTGAAATAAAGACATACGGCGGACAAGAAGGTCAAGAAAAGCAAAGTTTCTGGGGCCTATTTGTAGTTGCGTTTATATCAGGATTAGTGGCATTGCTTACTCCTTGTGTATTCCCTATGATACCTATGACGGTATCATTTTTTATGAAGGATGGGAGCAAGGCAATTGCCAGAAGAAATGGTATAATTTACGGCTTAAGCATTGTAGGGATATACGTTTTAATTGGTACGTTGGTGGCCGTTTTACTAGGGCCCGCGTTCGCCAATTTATTGGCTACCCATTGGCTTCCTAATGTGTTATTCTTTTTGATATTTGTTGTTTTTGCCGCTTCCTTTTTAGGTGCGTTTGAAATTGTACTACCCAGTTGGATTGTAAATAAGGCAGACCAACAGGCAGATAAAGGAGGGCTTACCGGTATTTTCTTCATGGCATTTACCATTGTTTTGGTATCGTTTTCATGCACAGGTCCCATAGTGGGGAGTATCCTTGTAGAATCTGCAGGAGGAGCTTTTGTAAAACCTATGGTAGGAATGCTTGGGTTCTCTCTGGCTTTTGCTATTCCCTTTGCGTTGTTTGCCATTTTTCCTAGTTGGTTAAATGGACTACCAAAATCAGGCGGATGGTTAAACTCTGTTAAAGTAGTCTTAGGCTTTTTAGAATTGGCCTTCGGACTAAAATTCTTAAGTGTTGCAGATCAAACCTATCATTGGGGGATTTTAGATAGAGAAATATACATAGGCCTGTGGATAGTAATCTTCTTGCTCATGGGGCTATATCTTTTGGGTAAATTAAAATTCAGCCACGATAGTGATATGCCCTATTTGGGAGTACCTAGACTGATGCTGGCTATTGTAACTTTCGCATTTGTTTCGTATTTAGTTCCTGGACTATTTGGAGCTCCATTAAAAGCGTTGGCTGGCTATATGCCACCTATGAGCACACTTGATTTCAACGTATCCGCTAGCGGTAACAAAGACCATTCTTCCGAATACTTTGCCGGTGTAAAACCAAGGTATAATGATAAGCTACACATGCCGCATGGCTTAAGAGGATATTATGATTACGAGCAAGGTATGGAAGTTGCAAGACGCACGGGTCGTCCTGTATTTCTAGATTTTACGGGTCATGGATGTGTAAACTGTAGAGAAATGGAAGCTGTAGTTTGGTCTGATAAACGTGTTCTAACTCTTATGGAGGAAGAGTTTATTGTGATATCACTTTATGTAGATGATAAAACGATTGAGTTGCCCAAAAGTGAACATTTCTACCCTAAATCTGGAGGTAGAATGGTGACCAACTTAGCCAAGAAAAATAGTTGGATACAAGAATGTTTCTTTAATGCCAATGCACAGCCGCAATATGCCTTATTAGACAATGAAGGAAATCTATTGCAGCCTACCCGTACTTATGACAAGAATACAGAAGCGTATGTCTCGTTTTTAAAGGATGGAGTAGCAGAATATAAGTTGAGAATGGAAGCTAAAATAGCATCAAACTAAAATGAGTATAAAACAACATTTTACAGAAGCACAAGAAGTACTGACCGCATTTTTAGCTGATGATAAAAACTTTGAAAACATTGAAGCCGCAGGAAAACTGCTGGTAGAGAGTTTTAGAAATGAAGGCAAGGTGCTAAGCTGCGGAAACGGCGGAAGTTTGTGCGATGCGATGCACTTTGCAGAAGAATTAACGGGCAGGTACCGAAATAATAGACCTGCACTCGGTGCAATTGCTATTTCGGATGTGAGTCATATGGCTTGTGTAGGGAATGACTATGGCTACGACTTCGTTTTCTCGCGTTATGTAGAAGGTGTAGGTCGCAAAGGTGACGTTTTACTGGGCATTAGCACAAGCGGTAATAGTCAAAACGTAATCAATGCCATAACTGCTGCCAAAGAAAAGGGTATGAAGGTAATCGGTCTTACGGGCAAAGACGGCGGTAAAATGGCTGGATTATGCGATGTAGAGATACGTGCCCCAAAAACAGAATATGCAGATAGAGCTCAAGAAATTCATATTAAGGTTATTCATTCCTTAATTGATTACATTGAGCGAAACTTATAGAACGTAGCGCAAATACTTTATCTTCTTGCCTTCGGCTAGCCACATTTGCTCGTAAAAAGTTTGGATGTTGGCCAAGTATTCAGGAATTTCTTCCCACGCATAGATGTCATCTGAGTCTTTGAGTATCGTCAAGTTTTGTTCTTCTATGGTTTCTTTCGTGTATCCATAAAAACGCGTTGAGTCACTTTTTAAATTCATAATTGCGCCGTCCTTGCTTATTGCGCGGTATCGGTCTAAGAACATAGCATTGGTTAGTCTTTTGCGTTTTCGAGCGTGTTGCGGGTCTGGAAAGGTGATCCAAAACTCATCTATTTCGCCATTGTCAAAATACTCTTCTATGTTGCCTATCATGAGTCTGTGAAAAGCAACGTTGGTTAGTCCTTTTTCTGTAGCGTAATGGGCCCCTTTCCAAATTCGATTTCCTTTAACATCTATACCAATAAAATTTCTATCCGGAAAACGTTCGGCTAAACCCACAGTATATTCCCCTTTTCCACACGCTAATTCCAAGGTGATGGGGTTGTCATTTTTAAAGTAATCTGTTTTCCATTTTCCTTTCATTGCTTTGCTGTATTCAAAACAATTATCAAACGACGTTACCTCCGCAAATTTCTGAAGTTTACCCACTTTTCCCACGTTGCAAAGTTAGAAAAATAGGTCAATCCCGCTTTATGGATTAAAACTTCATAATGAGCAATGAAACCTATGCAAAATCAAACTCTTCGTTGACTTTTCCTCAGGATAAGGTATGATGATTAACTTGATGGTGCTTTAGGCGATGCTTTTTCGGATTACCTTACCTGTATCCGTAAATTGAATTCGGTCTACAAATACGACTTCTTTGGGATGCATATAGTCTGGGATATCGCGTTTTAGTAATTCTAGAAGATACGAACTGTCTTGTATAGCTTCCCCTTCTAGTACCAATACTGCCATTTCGCCAAATACGGTGTTTGGTTTTTTACTAAGATAGAAAGCACGATTAATGCCTGCAGAAGTTAAGGAAACAGCGATTAAAGGTTCTATGAGCTCGGGATGGATTTTGACGCCTCCACTATTAATAACATCATCAGAGCGCCCCAATAATTTAAACCGATGATCAGTAATTTCTACTATATCGTGCGTGAGTAAGTTTAGTCCTAATTCCGGAATCGATACGGATAAGCAATCTTCAATAACCGAAAGTACAACCCCGTCTTGCGCCTTAAACATAGCATCCTTTCCTACTTCTCGTAAGGCAATATGACTGGCAGTTTCGGTCATACCATACGTCTCGATAAAACACAATCCTGATGTGCTAAGTTTTTCTTCTAAGCTTGGTGAGATGGGTGCGCCACCTACCAGAATAGTTATGGATGATGAAGGTGCGAAGTCCTGGTTAAATATATTTTCTAACTGGTTGGGAGTGAGGGATGTGAGCGCGTAATGGGAGTTGTTTAAATGGATACTAGGGTCGTTTGTAGGTTTTACAAAATGAATAGGGCAATCCCACACTAAGGCTCTAATGAGCTGCATAAATCCGCCCGTTTTCGCTATGGGTAAACAGCATAAAATAGAGATATCATCGCCCAAGTTTAGTGCATTTTTGGTGCCCATAGCACTCCACTGCAACAAGGATCTATCCAGTTTTATTTCCTTGGGATTTCCCGTACTTCCAGAAGAATATAGCGTAAATGAAAGAGCGTTGTTGACCCACTTTTTTACGATTGCTTCTACAAAGGTTTGTTCTGTAAAATCGTCTGCATACGTAGCGATGAAATGTGTCAATTGGCGGCTATTTTAAGTCAAAAATATGCAAGTTTGTTCAGCGTTGCCCAATTACGCATGAATATTTACCTTTCAACATCTGCTAAAGGCTATAATTTACTAAATTCGCAACCTATTTTATAATCAGAATCAAGTAACAATGAGAAAAGCAGTTCATTTTTTAGCATTCATTATTTTTATACTATGTGCAGCTTCTACTGATGCTCAAGTAAAATTAGAAGCCATAAGCGCAACAAATTTTAGTGATCAATTTCCTATTTTTAGTTTTGGAGATAAAATGGTGTACAATCATGAGTTTATGCGCGTTTTTAATAAGAATAAACGCGACAAAACGGCTCCGACTCAATTAGAGATTGAAGAGTACTTGGAGTTATATGTAAGATTTAAACTCAAAGTGGAAGAGGCCTACCGTTTACAAATGGATACAGTACCTAGTTTTATCAATGAACTAGCAGGGTACCGCACACAGTTAGCGCAGCCCTACCTTACCGATAAAAATGTTACCGAAATGCTCATAAAAGAGGCTTATGCCAGAAGTACTGAAGAGGTAAACGCAAGTCATTTATTGATAAATTGTGCGTTAGATGCAAAGCCTGCAGACACCATGCTTGCCTACGAAAAAGCATTGAGTATGAGAAGCAGGGTTGTAAGTAGAGGTGAGAGTTTTGCTTCCGTGGCTAAAGAATTTTCTGAAGACCCGTCCGCAAAAACAAATGAGGGCAACTTGGGATACTTTACGGCATTTCAAATGATATATCCTTTTGAAAATGCGGCATATACCATGAAAGTAGGCGAAGTTAGTATGCCAATTAGGACCCAATTTGGGTATCATTTGGTATATCTGCAAGATCGACGTAAATCGTTTGGCGATGTGAAAGTAGCTCACTTAATGATCAAGTATTACAATGAAGGTCAAGTAGATAGTGCGCGACAACGAGCTGAAGCTGTTTACGCTAAATTACAAGCAGGTGGAGATTGGAAAGAGTTGGTGGATGAATTTTCAGAGGATTTTAATACAAATGCAAATGGTGGTGAGTTAAGTTGGTTTAATAGAACTACCGCTAATATCCCTACCGAGTTTAAAGATATTGCGTATACCTTAAAAAATAATGGAGATTATTCTGCTCCTATTCAAACTAAGTTTGGTTGGCACATCGTAAAGCGAGTTGATTTGAAAGAAATTGCAAGTTATGAAGAGTCAAAGGATGCGATACGACGCAAGGTAGAGCGTGACAGCCGAAGTGAGTTGAATAAAGACGTTGTCGTTAGTCGTGTGAAGGTTGAAAATAAATTTAAAGAATTAGCGGGCTTCAATGCAGTAAAAGGGAGCTTTACCGAAGAGTTACTAAAAGGGAAATATACCAAACAAGCAAGCAAAGGGATTGTGTTGTTTACCATAAGCGCAAAAAAATATACAGATTCTGATTTTTACGACTTCGTTGTGGTGAATCAATCTAAAAGCAATAAGGCGCTTGACAATGCCGTCGTGGACCTTTACGCAGATTTTGTGAGACGCAGTAACCTAGATTATGAGTTAAGTGTATTGGAAATGAAATACGATGATTTTAAATACATTATGCAAGAGTACAAAGACGGCATTTTGTTGTTTGAATTAACCGATAAGGAAGTTTGGAGCAAGGCTGTGCAAGACAGCGCTGGTTTAGCAGCGTATTATGCAGCTAATAGTGATAAGTACATGTGGAAAGAACGTGCTAACGCGAGTATATTCAGCTGTAAAGATGCTAAAACTGCAGCTACTGCTATGAAGTTGGCTAAAAAAGGAAAATCGTCAAGTGAAATTATGACGAAGTGCAATGTCAAAGATCCACTTGCGGTTAAAGTTGAAGAAAAGAAATATGAAAAAGGGAGTAATTTGCTGTTGGATAAAATCGCCTGGACTCCTGGGGTTTATGCATTAGATAATGAAAATGACAGAACTAAATTTGTTCAAATAAAAGAAATAATAGCACCAACTACTAAACCGCTTTCTGAGAATATGGGACAAGCTACATCAGATTATCAAACTAAATTGGAGATAGAATGGCTAGCGAATTTGAAAGCTAAATATCCCGTAAAAGTTTACGATCAAAACGTTAAAAGATTGCACAACTAGTGACTCGCTCATCCCATATAGCATTTGTATTGTCACTGGTTTCGCTCATGAGCTGTAGTGCTCCAGAAACCAATGTTTTGGCGGAGGCATACGGAAATAAACTCTATGCAGATGACTTAAAAGATTTAATTGGCGAATCAGTTACCCAAGAGGACAGCGTTTTTATAACACAAGAGTACATTAACCAGTGGCTTAGCAAGCAGGTGCTTTTACATAAAGCGGAAGAAGTATTAAGCGAGGTAGAAAAAAACAAAGAAAAGCAATTAGAAAATTATAAAGCAGATTTGCTAACATTTGAAGTCCTTAATAAACTTTCTACACAACTAGTAGACACTAGCTTTGAAGAGTCAGAACTTGAAGAATATTACGAAGAGAATGAAGAAGATTTTGAGTTGGCTCAAAATATTCTGAAGATAAATTTTTTTAAAATTCCAGAGCAAACCAATGGAGTAAATAAGCTTTGGAATAAATTTAGAAAGGACGACATTGCAGTTTATGCTCAGTTAAAGAGCATAGGTGAAAAGCGAGGAAACTATTATGTAGACAAAACCAATTGGGTCTATTTTGATGATATTTTAAAGGAAATACCCATAACTACTTACAACCAAGAAAATTATTTAAATAACAATAAGTTTATTCGATTTAACGATAACGGGTACACCTATTTCATCAAAATAATTGATTTTAAAATACGTAGCGACAAGTCTCCTTTCTCGCTTGAAAGACAGAATATTAAGGAGTTATTAATTATGAAACGTCAACAAGAAATGGTGAAAGAAATTGAAACTAAATTGATAGACGAGGCGTATAACAACAAAGAGATTAAAAGATTTTGAGACCAATAATAATAGCCATAATACTTACGGCAAGCCTAGCCGCATCCGCACAAACTATAAGAGTGCTAGATGAAATAGTTGCCGTAGTGGGAGAGAATATAGTGATGAGTTCTGACCTAGAAGCAGAATATGCACAAGCCAAAAAGGACATGAATGTGTATGAGGGCGATTTAAAATGTGAAATTCTAAATCAGTTGGTCATTCAAAAACTATACTTGCATAAGGCCGCAGTAGACAGCGTTTATGCTTCTGAAGACAGAGTAAACGATGAAGTGGAACGCCGAATTCAGTATTATGCAAGTCAAATAGGGGGAGAAAAAAAACTCGAACAATATCTCGGAAAAACCATCGCCGAATACAAAGCACAGATGCGTCCTAAAATTGAAGATCAAATTGTATCCCAGCAAATACAGCAAGGACTCACTTCCGCAGTGAAGGTGTCTCCAACAGATGTACGCAACTTTTTCGCTAATATTCCGGAGGATAGCTTACCTGATTTTGGAACAGAAGTAGAACTGGCCTTGATTACTATGAAACCAAAACCAAGTCAGTATGCTAAAGAATATGCCTTGGAGCAAATTACCAAAATAAAAGCAGACATAGAAAAAGGAACGTACTCTTTCGAATATGCGGCCAAGTCAAATAGTGATGACAAAGGTTCGGCTATCAACGGAGGCGAATTGGGATATTTTGCCCGTGGTCAAATGGTTGGAGCTTTTGAGCGCGCCGCATATAAGCTAGAACCTGGTAAAGTTTCGGATATTGTAGAAACAGAATATGGGTATCACATATTACAACTGATAGATCGAAAAGGTGAAAAAGTGAATGCTAGACATATTCTTATAAAACCCCTAATCGTAAATAGTGATTTGGTTTCGCTCAAGGAAAAAATGACTTCGTTAATCACGGATGTTAAAAATGAGAAAGTAACCATGTGCCAAGTTGCATCTGAATTTAGTACCAATGCAGCAACAAAAGATAATTGTGGTTTTTATGCAGATCCAAGCACAGGTTCTCAGCAAGTTCCTGCAGATGCTTTAGAACCGCAAACAAAATCTAAAATGGAGCAAATGAAAGAAGGAGATTTTTCTTCACCTGAACAATTTTTGGATGTAGACGGAACGGTTGGATATAAGTTTTACTACCTACGTAAAATAGTACCTGCACATCAAGCTAATCTAAAAGATGATTATCAAAAAGTGCAAACCTTAGCAACAGAACAAAAACAAGCTCAAGCAATCGAAAACTGGGTTGCCGACTATAAAAAAGGGGTTTATATTTGGATAGATGCTAAATATGTAAAATGTCAGGAATTAGCAGATTGGAAAGGGCTGGATAAATAACATGATAGATTTTTCGGACGATAGAAAAGCAGCAGATGCGCTAGCACTAAAGGTGCAAGAGCTCAAAGCCGAAATAGGTAAGGTTATCATTGGGCAACATGAGGTTATCAATGGAGTGATTACAAGCATTATTAGTAACGGTCATGCGCTGCTTATTGGCGTGCCAGGTCTTGCTAAAACCTTGCTCGTAAAAACCATCAGCGAAGCGTTAGATATGAGTTTTAACCGTATTCAATTTACACCTGACCTTATGCCTAGCGATATAGTAGGCTCTGAAATATTGGATGACAGTCGTAACTTTAAGTTCAATAAAGGTCCTGTATTTGCCAATATTGTTTTGGCAGATGAAATAAATCGTACCCCTCCCAAAACGCAAGCGGCTCTGCTTGAAGCCATGCAAGAAAAAACCGTAACGGTATCCGGTATAGAGTATCGTTTGCCAAAACCGTTTTTCGTATTAGCCACACAAAATCCTATTGAGCAAGAAGGAACGTATCCGTTACCAGAGGCGCAGCTGGACCGTTTTATGTTCAATATGATATTAGACTATCCCACTTTTGAGGAGGAAATAAATATTGTAAAGGCAACCACAAGCTCACAGTCCATTAACGTAAATAAAATTGTGTCTCAAGAAGAGATAATCGGTTTTCAAAATCTGGTACGAAAAGTTCCGGTTTCTGACAACGTGTATGAATATGCGGTGAAGCTAGTGGCTAAAACAAGAGCCGGCAGAAGTCTAGCATCCCCTTTGGTAAATGACTACATTGAATACGGAGCAGGGCCAAGAGCCTCTCAACACCTTATAATTGGGGCTAAAGCAAATGCCTTAATCAATGGCAAATATTCTCCAGACATAGAAGATGTGCAAGCCGTTGCTAAACAAGTACTTAGACATAGAATGGTACGTAATTACAAAGCGGAAGCAGAGGGAGTTTCAGCAGATCATATCATAGAAAGTATCTATTAGTACGTTAATGAATAACTATTTCGGGGAATGATTTATACGGTAATAGACATAGAAACTACCGGAGGATCACATGGTAATCGAATTACCGAAATTGCGGCGGTAAAAACGGATGGGGTGCAGATCTTGGCTAGATATGAAACGCTGGTAAATCCAGAAATATTCATTCCTAAATCTATTACATTACTCACAGGCATAACCAATGCAATGGTTCAACAAGCACCTTTGTTTGAAGATATCGCAGATGATTTAACAGCATTTATAGACAACACCATTTTTGTAGCCCACAACGTAACTTTCGATTATGGCATTATCAAAAACCACTTTGAGGATTTAGGATACACGTTTAACAAGAAAAAATTGTGTACGGTGAGATTAGCTAGAACGGTATTGCCCGGATATGCATCGTATTCGTTAGGTAAACTGTGTACTGATTTGGGTATCGAAAATCACAGTAGGCATAGAGCTATGGGCGATGCCATGGCTACAGTAGAACTTTTTCATCATATCATTACCCAAGACAAAGAGGATTTTATTTTTCTGTCCCTTAACCAACTCAGTGGAGAAGCCTCGTTGCCCCCTAATCTACCAAAAGAAGAATACGAAAAATTACCCGAAACAGCAGGTGTATATTACCTGTTAGGCGAAGATTTGAAGATTCTGTATGTGGGTAAGGCGAAAGAGATAAAAAAACGAATCTCAACTCATTTTACAGAAAGCTCGGGTAAGAAAGCCGAACTACTTAGGAAAATATATCATGTAAGCTACCATGAAACGGGTAATGAACTAGTGGCGTTATTGCTTGAAAGTGATGAAATTAAAAAACATTACCCACCGTATAATAAAGCGCAAAAGCATAAGTCTAACGACTACCATGTGTGTTATTATGAAGGACAAGATGGTGTACTTCGTGTAGATGTTTTTTTACAAAAATTTGCCAAGAATAGCATACAAAGTTTTAGCTCGATGGTAATGGCTAAAGACCATTTGTATAAGCTCGTTGAGAACACAAAACTATGCCCTAAGTATACAGGATTAGAACGTACCAAAGAGACCTGTTACTTGGGAAGTGCATGTGCGCTATGCAGTGGCACAGAGACCGTAGAAAAGTACAACCAAAAGGTTATGGCAGCTACTCAAATTTCGCAAAACAAACGAAATGTGTATGTAGTAGGACCCGGAAGAACCAGAGAAGAAAAAAGTGTGGTGCGTATTGTGGATGGCGATTATACGGGTTTTGGGTTTATAGCAGAGGATCTAAGTATAAGTCAAGAAGACTTGCACGATTGCATTAAGCCGTTTAAAAATAATAACGATATCAAACGAATCCTAAACGGATTTTTTGCGCAGCCTATCCCCAAAATTTTTAGGTTAATAAAAATAGAAGAATTTCTCTAAAAATCTTCTGAATACTTCCCTATTTCTTTATCCGTTCCGGTATAGACCGTCTTTATATAAAAGACACCTTTATCTTGCTTGCTCTGTATTCTTATGCTCGTGTACTTAGACCCATTTATAGCTTCCCATTCTGCAGGAAAATAGGATTGAAAAATATTCCGTGTTATCTCTACTGTAGCATTTAGATTCAGGTATTTTTCTGGGATATTTGTAAATGAGGTTTGACCACTGTTGTCTTTAACACGTATCGTGTAATTCCCTTGGTCTACTTTAGGTAGTGTCAAATCTCCCTTGCTTAAAGGTTGAGAAATTAAATCATCTGCATTTGCCAGCGCTTCTATTCCTCCCGTGGAACCAACGCCTAAAAAATCAGAAGTGTACGAAATCGTAGCGGTGTTTGGTAAACCAGCAATATCGGCAATAGTATGGACATAAACCTGTTCTTCTACTTGACAACCAAGTATAAAAAACGAAAAAATAAAGAGCGATCTAAAAAAATAAGTCATCCTATTTTTTATTTCGACTGTCTTTAATGCTGCAACCGATAGCTTTTGTAGTCGTTACCTTAATGTCAGTTCCAGCAATTAGTGCATTTACGGCGTCTTCTGCATATCGTTCAGTCACATCATCAGGATTGGCATAGTTGTTATCAATAGCGCCAATATAC
The DNA here is from genome assembly GCA_945889315.1 of Chitinophaga pinensis. Taxonomy (GTDB): domain Bacteria; phylum Bacteroidota; class Bacteroidia; order NS11-12g; family UBA9320; genus UBA9320. The sequence continues at coordinate 14,441 of CAMDBP010000011.1, read as the reverse complement.
TTTACGATGTTTTTGCCATTTTCTTTATGTAAAATAAAAATATGAGGAGTTTTAGTAGCACCAAATAGCGGATATACCTCTTGTTTCTCGTCTAGCAAATAGGGAAAAGTGTATCCTTTGGTGCTAGCTAATTTTTTCATCTCATCCATTCCGTCTTCAGGTACTAAGGCTGGGTCATTGGGGCTTATAGCAATTACAGGGTATCCAAGTGAAGCGTATTTAGCATCCAGGTCCATAATGCGTTGCTCGTAAGCTACTGCGTATGGACAATGATTGCATGTAAAAGTGATTATAAATCCTTTGGCGTTTGGGTAATTAGCTAAGCTCACCATTTTGTCATCTATATTCTTTAGGTTAAAATCAGACGCTTCGTCACCAATGGCGTACCCTTTAGGTGCAACGTCCTCGGTTGTGTTAGCTATTTTAGGGGTAGAATCCACTAGTTTAAACGCTGAAAGCGCGACTGCAGTGATGGCGATAAGTAATAGGGTTATTTTTTTCATGTGATTATAAATGTTGTTGTATGATGGCGGTTAATTCTTCTTTAGTTAGCTGACCTTCTGTAAAGTGCAGTTTTTGTCCATTTTTATAAAATACGGTTGCAGGGATAGCACCACTCCAAGTAGAATCAACCGCAGAAATCCAATAGTTCATTCGCTTATTATCATCTAAGAGATAAACGTCATTATCTATGTGGAGTTTTGTTATCATTTGAGCAACATCGGTTTCAAGAAGTTCGGCTTTATCCAAGGAGACAAGAATCATTTGAAATGGTGCTTGATTTTCATAGGCGCTGCTTACTTCCACAAAATGGGGGAGCTCTTCTATGCAGGGTCTGCACCAAGTTGCCCAGAAATTAACTACATATAGTTTGTTGTCGTTTTTTTCTATAATTTCTTTTAGCTGATCGTAATTCACTGATGCTCTAACTGGCGGAATAGCAGTTCTGTGTGTGGCAGAACTCAGTAAAAAAACGAAAGCTATGAGTGCATTTAGCTTCATATTTTTATTTTGATGACGACTTTTTTAACGCGAGTGGGTTCGTCTAGTTGTATGCAGGGCAAGTGAATGTCATCTGGAAAATAGACGCCAAACATCCCCTCTTCAAAAAGCATGAAAGAATAATTTTCTTCGTCATAACTGGCGTAATCTTTTTCAAGATCCACTAAGGTAGTGACGTGGTCTGTTTTGGTTACCAAACCCATTAACTCTTTGCCCTCTATAATGTACTGAATATCAATGTATTTAAAATGACTTTCCATCAGAGCCTCTTCCTCACTTTTGGTGTCATACTCTTGCACTAATGCAAAAATAAGGTCTCCGTCTAGCTCATATTTACCTAATGGGAGGTTAACCAAATCCGTGTTTTTAAGATAGTCAAAAGCCATAGCAAATCTGGGGTTAATACCTGAGTACAAGGAAGCATTTTCTATTTTATCGATGATCATTTGGTCGTAAACTATTTAGAACAGCTAAGATACACGAAAAATGTAACTGTCAGGCTCAAATGAGCCTAAATTAACCAATAATGATAGACTGGTTATAAAGACGGCGTATGTTAATGCAGTTCTTTTTACGTTTCTTCTACCTGTTTATATACCGGCGAAGTACTATAAAAACAGGTACGAGCGCTGTGTATGCTATAAAAAAGGGAAGAACGTAATTGACTAATCCAAAGGACAGCATTACCGCCATTAATAACATCTGAGATCCTAAACCTAGCAAAGAAATGCAAGACATAAACCAATTGGGAAATTTTTGATTTTTAGGCGCTTGTCGATCTGCATAATAAATAAATTGATCAAATCCCCTATAGAGGATATTGAATATGGTATAGAGCAAGTTGACGTATTTTTGCTTTTCGCCGGGGAATGCAATAGGGGCGTTCTTTTCGTTGATACGACTTGTGTCATCGCCGTCAAATTCGTTTCGCAATATGACGTAGTAATAATTGTAAAGTGTTCCTTGAAGTTGAATGCCTAGAAAAGCAAGTACAGCAATCAAGATGGATCCGTGAGTCACATAATATATACTCAGGACAATCAAGGTATTTAATAAAATATCGAAAATAGAATCCAAGTATCGTCCTGTGTAAGAAGGTGTTTTCTTTACGCGCGCAAGTTCACCATCGGCAGCATCTAAAATAGACTTGAGGATCAAAAAAAGTCCTGCAAAATAGAAATGATTATAGAGAATAAAACCACATGCCATCAACCCCACAACACCAAAAAGTAGGGTAATTTGAATAGGGGTGATAAACGTATCCTTAAGTAAGTTAGCGATCCAACGAGCCGGTGTTCTGCCATAGTCTGAAAAATCTAGAAACCGGTGTTTAGCAGGTAATTTACTCATTAATAATTATTTAAAACAACAGCCTATGTGAGTTTGTTTTAAAATTTTAAAAAAGAAATATGATTGGATTTTTGTGAGCGAATGCAGAAAGTGATTAAGCGATTAGTGAGGTACTAATTTCTAAAGTCTTGTTGTGCAAGATTTAAGCGCAGTCCAATGCGGTAAATAGTACTTTGCTTCGTAAGAATCATGCTGTTTGTCTGTGTACGTGAGAATATGCCTGCATCTAAAAATAGATTGTGCCATAGCATATAACTTGCATTAAGCGATACCGCAGAAATTTGATTAGCTACACCTTGGAACATCGGTACCACTGGTCCATCAGGTGGGATAATATAACTCCGAGTTACATCTCCCCCGAAATTAGTAGATGTTTTACTGGAGTCTAGGCCTTGTTTTGAATACGAATAGGTTGCGTTAAAGCAAAGTCTTGAAATAGGCTGATATCTCAAAATAAAAATTAGTTCTCGAAAATTGGCCCCTAAGGGATGTGCTAATGACTGATTATAATGTATCCAATTTTGTGATCTGACTAAATGTTGGTAGACAAAAGGTCGTACTTGATTGACCTCAACTTGCATATCGAGGTTGCTAATATTACCGACATTAATATATTTTAAGCCTGCTTGATAACCCCATTTGTTAACCCAGGCATGGTCGCCAGCTAAAAATTCTTTTCTTCTAAATTCGTCAAAAATAAGTTGACCGTAAAATGAAAATTTCGTTAAGAAATTCCATTTAATATCTGCACCCAAAATACTATTATCCGTACTATTTAAACCTTGTTCTAGTGCTCTGTAAAAAATAAGTGGGTTAAGATAATCAATCTCGAATTTTCCCGACTCTCTAGGATCTTGTCTATCAAAAATAATATTTTCGAATAATCCAAACGTGATATTTTTGCTCAGATTAATGCTTAAATGATGCAGGGCAGAAAATTTACGTCGAGTAACAGAATCTGCTATAAATCCTTGATTATCGGTATGCACAGAGTACAGATTCATGTAGTTGATTTTCCATACTTTGGTATTTATCTTTAAAAAAGTATTGGGTGCGGCTTGGTCAGCAAGAATCAGTGATCTGTAACCATTGCCAATAAAGTTCTTATCATGACCAAATTGAACGGTTATCTCTTGGATGGGGGATGCCGTTACATGACCCGCAACATTAAAAAAATCTTTGGCTCCGTTCGTATATTCTTTTGCTTGAGTAGCGCCAGTTACGGTACCATTATTTTCGTATTTTTCAGATAAAAAAGAAGGGAATCGAGTCTGATTCTCGAGTGCATAACTATAAAATCCTACCTTTTTTCCTAGATTCCCGGATAGCTCAAAACCTCTGCTATTACGGTAAATAGATGCGCTGTCATAACGATCTGTGCCACCAGCAAATCCAAGTACAGGATTCATTACCAGTTTAAATCGATCTTCATTCACATAAAATAAGGCGCGTTGATTAGGGTAAAAGTATCGCAGAATAGATTTCTGACTAAACTGTTCGGGGTTGTTTGCAAAGATGATGTTGTCTAGCAATAGATAATTTTGGTTAAAGGAATCGACCTTTTTATTTACGCTAAGCTTAGACGCAAATGCCGCAACGCAGTCTCTGCGATACGGCTTTATCCCCGTAAAAAAATCAGTAGTCATGCTATCGCTCAAGATTTCATATCTATCGGTTAGATGGTAATTAAAAAAACCGGATGTGAGCGGACTCTGCGCACGGGATAAAAAGGGTAAAAGCAACAAGAGAGCAGGCAGTATTTGTTTCATTTGGTTTTACAAATGTAGCATGACAATGTTAACATTGAAATGAATTAAACGTGATGTCCTGCTATCACACTTTCTTGGGATTTGTGTGCAAGGCATATTTTGAAATAGAAGTACCTAAAAATACAAATGTGTTTTTTCTGATCATATCTTGCGGGTAATCTAGGTGCAATGTTCTACGTGAAATTGTACCTTCGCCACAGTGAGTACCCAAGCTAAAATACAAGAACTAACCGCAGCGCTCAAAGAGCATAATTACAACTACTACGTATTAGCCAATCCGAGCATATCTGACCGCGAGTTTGATATGAAGCTCAAAGAACTGGAAAAACTGGAAGCTGCATTTCCTCAATTTGCAGATCCCAATAGTCCTACACAACAAGTAGGGGGTGATATCACCAAAAATTTTAATACGGTACCCCATAGCACACGAATGCTTAGCTTGGGCAATACCTACAACAAAGAAGAATTGCTCGATTTTGATACCCGAGTAGCTAAACTAATAGGTGGTATTGCCTATCAATATACGGCAGAACTCAAGTTTGATGGTTTTGCCATTGCACTTCGCTATACCGACGGAAAACTAAGTCAAGCAATTACCCGTGGCGATGGCACACAAGGCGATGATGTAACCGCAAACGTGAGAACCATACGAAGTATCCCGCACCAGTTAAAAGGAAACTATCCGGCCCATCTAGAAGTACGAGGCGAGATATTTATGCATAAAGCCGCCTTTCAAAGGTTAAATGAGGAACGTGCCAAAAATGGTGAAGAAATGTATAAAAACCCACGCAATACCGCCGCAGGAACCATCAAACAGCAAGACAGTGCCGAAGTGGCCAAGCGGCCGCTGGATGGATTTTTGTATCAGCTGGCAGAGCACGGCAAAGAAGAGCTAGACCACTGGGATAGCCTGCAGCGTATGCGCGAGTATGGGCTGCCTACAAACGATGCTACTCAGTTGTGCAACAGCATAGAAGAGGTGTGGACGTTTATTGAGCATTGGGAAAGTGCACGTAAAAAACTCAGTTTTGAGATAGACGGGGTAGTCATAAAAGTGAATAGCCGCTTGCAGCAACAAGAAATGGGTTTTACCAGTAAGTTTCCCCGATGGGCGATGAGTTACAAGTTTGAAACTGAGCGAGCAGAAAGTAAATTACTCAGTATAAGCTATCAAGTAGGCAGAACAGGAGCGGTAACACCCGTAGCCAACCTAGAACCCATGCAGTTGCTGGGCACTACAGTAAAAAGAGCCAGTTTGCATAATGCCGATTTTATTGCCCAATTGGATGTGCGTTTAGGCGATACTGTTTTTGTAGAAAAGGGAGGCGAAATAATACCAAAAATAGTAGAAGTAGATACGAGCAATCGTAGTGATGATAGTGTGCCAACCCATTTTGCAAGTGTATGCCCAGAATGTAGCACGGCATTGGTAAGAGAAGAAGGTGAAGCGGCTTACAGATGCCCTAACACGATGGGCTGCCCACCTCAAATAAAAGGTAGAATAGAGCATTTTATAGGCCGAAAGGCTATGGATGTAGATAGTTTGGGTGAGGGAAAAATAGATGTGCTTTATCAAGCGGGATTGGTACGTAGGGTAGCTGATTTATACCAGTTAGACAAAGAGAAAATCCTCGGATTAAGTAAGGCTATCGTAAATGAAGCAACGGGCGATGAGAGAATAATTAGCTTTCAAGAGAAGACCGTAGATAATATTTTAACCGGCATAGCCTTATCAAAAAGTCAACCGTTTGAAAAAGTGCTGTTTGGATTAGGAATACGTTTTGTGGGGGAAACGGTAGCCAAAAAATTAGCCTTTCATTTTAAAACAATGAACGCCGTGATGGCAGCGGATTTGGAAACCTTAAATGCCGTGAGCGAAATAGGCGGTGTAATAGCAAAAAGTGTAATAGACTATTTTATGGTCACTGAAAATAGAGAAGAAATAGAATTGCTTAAAAATGCTGGACTGGTGTTTGAAGTGGTCGAAAAACAGCTGGCTAGCAATGTGTTAAACGGAGCCAAAATCGTTGTAAGCGGTACTTTTACATTATTTTCAAGAGATGAACTTAAAAAAATTATTGAAGATAATGGAGGGGTAAATGTAAGTGCCATTTCTAAAGCAACGGATTTTGTCATAGTAGGCGATAGCATGGGACCTGCCAAAAAAGAAAAAGCAGAAAAACTGGGAGTGAAAATGATAAGCGAGGACGATTTTGCAGACATGATAAGCGAGTAGTTCAATAAGAAGTCTGTGGACTACAAAAAAAATACGATAGTCCAACCAACCTTTTTTTACCCCTAAAATAAAACAGAATTTAAAAAAGCTACCTTTGTTCCATTGGCAAATTTTAGAGAAAAAATAGCACTCCGTATGCTTGTAAAATACAAGCAAATCACAAAGCCCGAAAGACTGCAATCACTAGGCAATGCAAGAGATATAGGAATTGTGTACGATGTAAAAAGCACCGAAATCCAGTCGTTAAATGCCATCGTTCACTACTTTGAGTCGTTGGGTAAAAATGTAATATCTCTGGGTTTCTATGATGAGAAAGAGTCAAACAACTTAGTTTCAGATGCCAAAACCCTCTATTTTAATCAGAAGGATCTTGATTTTTGGAAGATTCCCAAACAAGAGCAGGTATCCGTATTCATACATAAAGAGTTTGATTTCCTTTTGAATTTAGACACCGTAGGTAGCATTCCCCTGCAAGCTATTTCTACGTTTTCGAAAGCGAGAACACGCATGGGGAAGCACTTCGATCAGTATAATTATTCACACGATTTTATGGTAAAAAGTGACGTAACCAGTACGGACGATCTTTTTGCCATTATCCAAAAATACCTTAAATAATATGAACAAATTCAAAGGCCTGGGTGTAGCCATGATTACCCCTTTTCATGCAGACGGTTCGCCACAACGCATAGATTTTGAAAGTTTAGAAAGACTAACCAACCATCTTATAGACGGCGGTGTAAGCTACCTAGTAGTGATGGGAACAACGGGCGAAAACCCAACTATAAGTGGAGAAGAACAGCAGCAAATACTTCAAAAAGTAAAGGAGGTAAATGCAGGCAGAAGACCCATTGTTTTTGGTATTGGGGGCAATAGCACCGAGGCTGTGGTATCGCGCCTTACTACCGAAAACCTAGATGGGGTAGATGGTATACTTAGCGTGAGCCCGTATTACAATAAACCAAGCCAAGAGGGTATTTATCAGCACTTTAAAGCCATAAATGACGCTACCCCTCTGCCGGTAATTATGTACAATGTGCCTGGCAGAACTGGTTCTTTGATAAGTGCAGAAACCACCTTACGTATAGCGCAGTTGCCTAATATTATTGCAACAAAAGAAGCGAGTGGTAGTTTTGACGTGTGCATGGATGTATTGAAAGCGGCACCTGAAAATTTTGGGGTGATAAGTGGTGACGACAATTATACCCTAAGTTATATTGCGGCAGGCATGCAAGGAGTTATCTCTGTAATAGGAAATCTCTATCCGCGCGAGTTTAGCCAAATGGTAAACTATGCATTAGATGGGGATTTTAAAAATGCACGTCATCTTCACTATAAACTATTGCCTATGATGAAAGCCATATTTATGGACGGGAACCCAAGCGGGGTGAAGTACGCTCTGGGGAAATTAGGTATCTGTGGTAATCACTTTAGACTTCCCGTAGTGCCAGTAAACGAGGCTACCCGCAAGGCCATAGATGCAGCTATGCTCTAAGGTAATTCTTAGTGTAGTGCGCTATATCGTTGCAATCACCTTGAGCTCAATGGCAATAGGCGTAGGCAAGCAATTTATTTCTAACGTGGTACGGCATGGCTGATTATCTTTAAAATATTCAGCATACAAGCGATTGTAGGTTTTGAAATCATCTTTCATATTTGTTAAAAAAACCGTTACATCTACGATGTTGGCCCAGCTGCTTCCGGAGTCTTCCAGAATATTTTTGATATTGTTGAACACGGAGCGACATTGCTTTTCTATATCATAACTCACGATATTCCCATCGCAGTCTAGCTCTACTCCAGGTATTATTTTGGTTCCACGCTCGCGTGGCCCTACACCACTCAGAAATAAAAGGTTTCCTACTTTACGGGCATGTGGATATGCGCCTACTGGTTCGGGTGCTTTGCTGCTGTTTAAAATATCGTTACTCACTGTTTATTTTCTATGCGTATTTCTACTTGATCTGTTTTTTGTATGACCTTACTATTCGTTTTTGCGGCAGGGATAGTCTGTTGTAAAGGCATCTTAGTTGGTGTGCTTCCTGTAACGGTTGTACTATTTTTAGTGGGTTTTTTGGTTTCTTTCTTTTTCTGTACAGTGTACGGCGGTGGTAAAATAATCTTACGAGCAGGGATATAGGTTTTTATTTTAAAAAATCCCGCTGGGTTAGAAGCCCCTGTCTTTTGTGCTGCAGCTACGATGCTAGTGTAATCAGGAGAAATAGCAACGGCATTTACTTTGTACCCGCTAAAGTCTTGGGTGCGAATTAACTTCCGTGTTTTTAAGTCGTACAAATTTACCAAACCGTCAAGACCGCCGCTTACTAGATATGTTCCAAAAGGATCCATATCGATATCGGTAATGGCCCAAGTGTGGTCTTCCAACTTAATTTCTTCTTCACCTGTGGCAATATTCCAAATGCGAATGGTTTTATCCTTAGAGCTAGATATTAAATAGCTGCGATCTACGGTCATTATCAAGTCTGTAATATCATTGGTGTGACCAGTAAAGGTCTTTTTTACCTTGCCAAATATGTCGTATTGACTAATGATGGAACCGCCCTCCGAAGCTAAAAAAATACTCATTTGATCCATAGATATTGCGGCTGCTGTTACCGCATTACTGGTATTTATGGGCGTAGCTTTATCTTTCGCAAGATCGTAAGCCACAAATTTACCGCGTTTATCCGCACTGTATATAGATCTCATTCCCGGGCCATAGAGCACTTTGGTGATAGCCGAATTATTGATAGATAATGTTGTATCTAAATAGGCTACCTCAAAGTAATCGGAGTAAAACGCGTATTTTTTTAATTCTCCATCTTGACCACCCGCTATCATATAGGTCCCATCGCGACTAAATGCAATACTGTTTACCGCGCCCCTGTAATCCATGAGTACTTGTGCCACTTCTGAAGCAGAATCATTGCGCTGAATTACAATGGTTTCATCCCAACCCGCCGACACAATAAATTTAGCATCAGGGCTATACGTAATTGTTCGAATATCGTTGGTGTGATTGTCAAAATATGAAATACTGTCTGTTTGAGCAATACTCCCCACAGACAGTAGGAGGAAGGCAATTATGGTGTATCTCATTATAACCGCTAAAGTACTTAATTTTTATAGAATAACCACTTCGCAAGCTCCTTATAGGTAGGTTTTTTACCGTACATAAGAATTCCGGTACGGTATATTTTACCAGCCATATATGTTACGCCTATAATGGAAAACACTAGAATTGTCATAGATAACAGGACTTGCCATAGGTCTGGTTCAAATGGCATACGAACCATCATTACAATTGGGGAGGTGAGTGGAATCATACTCATCCAAGTAGCTAAAGTGCCATGCGGGTCGCCAGAAATAAGGGAAAATGAAATGGCAATAGAAAATACCAATGGCATGGTAATGGGCAGCATAAATTGTTGTGTATCCGTTTCGTTATCTACGGCACTGCCAATGGCAGCAAATAATGCTCCATAAAATAAGTAACCCCCTAAAAAATAAAAGAGGAAACTTAAAAATAGTTTAGCAAACGGCAAGGATTGAAGTGCAGTAAGCAATTCTAAATCTTCCAATTTCATCCCAGATAAATCAGGATTTTGAGCTGCATTTTTTAACTCGTTAATATCCATGAAATTAATCCCTACAATGACTCCAATGATGGCCATTAGTATACCGCTTAGAACAATCCAAATGGTAAGTTGAGTGAGGCCTACTAGCGCAATACCAATAACCTTACCCATCATAAGCTGAAACGGTTTTACGGTACTTACAATAAGTTCTACTATTCTGTTGGTCTTTTCTTCGAGCACACCTTTCATTACTTGTACGCCATACAGAAAAATAAAGAAGTAAATCATCATGCTGAGGATCATACCAACTCCTGAATTAATCATAGCATTACTCGTTTTTGTATCGCCGTTTTCGTCTACTTTTACTTGGCTTATTTCTACAGAACTTCTGAGGCTGTCGATAGCGCCTTGTTCTATGCCCATAGTACTGAGTTTTTGGTCTCTGATTACGTTGCCGAATGCGTCTTTTATGCTGGCATTGCTATTTACGCTTAGGCTACCCATACTTTTGTAATTTAAGGTAAGGGGCTTATCGATAGTGTAGTTTTGGTCCACTGTAATTACGGCATCTATGCTATCGGCGTAAATAAGGTCCTCTATGCTGTAGGATTTTTGAGGTATAAAACGAATATTGTCTGGCGACACTATGCGTTCACTAAATACCCCAGATGGATCTACTAAGACGATGTTTTGCTGCTCCACGCTTTCGCTTTGGCCTATGTTTACCCAGATGATAATACCATAAAATGACGCTATCAGCAACGGCGTGAGTAACGTCATGAGTATAAAACTCTTCTTTTTTACACGAGTGAGGTACTCTCTAGAAGTTACTATTCCTATATTATTCATCGCTACTGTTATCGGTTAAGGTTAAAAATACATCTTGCATACTCGGAATCACTTCTCGGTATTCGGTGATGTTAATACGAGGGTCATTAAAAAGTTGAATATCTGGTTTTCCCGTGTAACTGAACAATAAGGTGGCGTCAGTCTGACGTTGCTCTAGATTTTTCACCTCAATGTGTGCAATTTGCGTAGGATCAAGCTGGCCGCTGTACGTGAGTGAAAACGTGTTGTCTTTTAAGCTATTTCGTACATCCATAACACTACCTTGGGTTACCACTTTAGCCTTATTAAGCAATACTACGTTATCGCAAATGGCTTCCACGTTTTCCATGCGATGGGTGCTAAGCATAATACTCGCTCCATTGGCTTTTAAATTCAGGATTTCATCTTTGATAAGTTGCGTGTTTTTAGGGTCAAATCCTGTAAAAGGTTCATCTAAAATAATAAAATCAGGATTATGCATGACGGTTACAATGAACTGAATTTTCTGTTGCATCCCTTTACTCAACTCTTCAATTTTTTTCTTTTTCCAAGTTGTCGCTTCAAATTTTTCTAGCCAATTATGTATACGCTGGTTTGCATCTGTGCGCGTCATTCCACGTAATCGGGCAAAGTACATGAGTTGGTCATAAACACTCATTTTTTTGTATAAACCGCGCTCTTCAGGCAAATAGCCTATTTGCTTTATGTGTTCTTTGGTTAATGGCTGACCGTTAAATAGAATTTCTCCTTGGTCTGGCGCTGTTATTTGATTAATGATTCGAATGAGCGATGTTTTTCCAGCTCCGTTAGGGCCAAGTAAACCAAAAATTTTACCCTTGGGAACGTCAAAAGAAACGTTATTTAGGGCAGTATGGTTCGCATAAAACTTCGATACTTCCTTAACTTGAATTATTTCCATGAGCAAGCAAAAGTAAGGTTAATAGTATTGGGATTGGGCTAACTCGACAAAGGCATAGTGATATTGGAGGAAAGATGAGCTATAAGAGTCTCTCGGTTCAAATGTCAAGAACAGAACGAAGCAATTTTTGTTTTATCTAAAACCATTAAGCACCTTTGCACCTCATGATAGAATCGCAATTAGATTTTAAAAAATTAATTTCTCAAGGGATACCCGATCAACTTCCTGAACTTACGCATGACTCAGCAATGGTAAGTGCAAATCGAGCTCCTAAACGGAAGGATATCCTGAGCATAGAAGAAAAGAAGTTAGCGATACGCAACGCCCTCCGGTACTTCCCGGCAGAATGGCACGCAGAATTAGCGGTAGAGTTTGCAAATGAGCTAATCGAATACGGCAGAATCTACATGTACAGATTTAAGCCTACCTATAAAATGTATGCTCGTTCTATCAATGAGTATCCAGCGCAATGTAAGCAAGCAGCGGGTATTATGTTAATGATTCAAAATAACTTAGATCCTGCGGTTGCACAACATCCATTTGAATTAATAACGTATGGGGGAAATGGTGCTGTGTTCCAGAATTGGGCACAATATCTATTGACCATGAAGTACTTAAGTGAGATGACGGAAGAACAAACACTACACATGTATAGCGGTCATCCTATGGGACTTTTCCCGAGTAGCAAAGATGCTCCTAGGGTGGTGGTAACCAACGGTATGATGATTCCCAACTATTCTAAACCAGATGATTGGGAGAAATATAATGCACTTGGCGTTACTCAATATGGGCAAATGACTGCAGGAAGCTTTATGTATATCGGTCCTCAAGGTATCGTGCATGGCACTACCATTACAGTGATGAATGCTTTCCGCATGAAACTTAACGAAGGAGAAACACCAGCTGGCAAAATATTCCTTACTGCAGGTCTGGGAGGAATGAGTGGCGCTCAACCAAAAGCAGGAAATATTGCAGGATGTATAACCATATGTGCAGAGGTAAACGCTGCCGCCGCACACAAAAGACATGCTCAAGGTTGGGTGGATGAGCTCATTAGTTCTATAGATGACTTGGTGCTCCGTATTTTAAAAGCGCAATCGGCTAAAGAAGTGGTTTCAATAGCCTATGTAGGCAATGTGATAGATATATGGGAAACCTTTGCCGATAAAGGAATTTATATACACCTAGGTAGTGATCAAACCTCACTGCATAATCCCTTTGCTGGAGGATATTACCCAGCAGGATTAAGCTATGAACAAAGCAATGAAATGATGGCTAATGAGCCAGAAAAGTTTAAAGACGAAGTGTACAAATCGCTCAGAAGACACGCTGCTGCGGTAGATCTTCACACCGCAAAAGGCACCTATTTCTTTGATTATGGGAACGCATTTTTGTTAGAAAGTAGTAGGGCAGGTGCCGATATTATGGCCGAGAACGGGATTGATTTTAAGTACCCAAGCTATGTTCAAGACATACTTGGACCCATGTGTTTTGATTATGGTTTTGGTCCGTTTAGATGGGTTTGCGCCAGTGGAAGCACCGAAGATTTAAGGAAGACAGATCAGATAGCTGCGAGGGTGTTACGAGAGATACAAGCTACCGCTCCTAAAGAAATTCAGCAGCAAATGGAGGATAATATTAAATGGATAGAAGAAGCTGAAAAAAACCAAATGGTGGTTGGGTCAAAAGCCAGAATTCTGTATGCAGATAGTGAAGGTAGAATTAAAATTGCCGAAGCATTTAATGCGGCTATCGCTAGTGGCGAACTATCCGAAGGAATAATCTTAGGTCGTGATCACCACGATGTAAGTGGTACAGATTCTCCGTATCGCGAAACGAGCAATATTTACGATGGGAGTAAGTTTACCGCTGATATGGCCATTCATAACGTGATAGGCGATAGCTTTAGAGGTGCAACTTGGGTTAGTATACATAACGGCGGTGGCGTTGGTTGGGGAGAAGTTATAAACGGTGGTTTTGGATTGTTTTTAGACGGTTCACCTGAAGCAGACGCTCGTCTCAAAAACATGTTGCTTTATGATGTAAATAATGGCATAGCCAGAAGAAGTTGGGCGAGAAATGAAAATGCTCAATTTGCTATAAAAAGGGAAATGGAGCGCAACGAAAAGCTAAAAATAACGCTTGCAAATAGCGTGGATGACGAATTGCTAGCGCATTTGTTTTAAGGGTTAATCGGCATTTTTTTAGAATAACCCGACTACACTAAAGGCTATTTTCTTTTTATCTACTTTTCCATTCAGGTCGAAGGTCTCCAACAATAGTACGTAGTTGCCAACGGGGATTTTTGTGCCGTTACTTAGTATTCCGTTCCAAGACAAAAGGCCATCAGTTCCTAGTATTTCCATATTAACAGGTTGATGAATATACGTTCCCGCTAGGTCAAAAACGTAACCATTGGCCGTATATCCGTTTTTCTCATTTTTATAATTCAATGCCAATATATCTTCATACCCGTCACCGTCAGGAGAAAAGGTTTTACTCACGAGTGTGTAGGAATTATTTTGTTGAGATAGGTCTAGAAATTGGGAATTTTGAAAACCGGGTGTTGCATAGCCAGAACTCGTACTTGCAGAGTGCCAATTCATAGGGTTGTAGCTTTTACCTGTATAATTGGTTCGCTCTAAACTCACCCCATTAACATCATTCAGTAGCTCAAAATGTTGTGTTTCTGTAAAAGGAACAGAATCTAGGTTTATCCCGTTTTGATCTAAAAGTAACACGATCCCGGCATCATTATTCAT
>CAMDBP010000010.1 GCA_945889315.1 Chitinophaga pinensis | reverse complement strand
TACTTCGTGGGTACCTGCTACAAAGGAGAATGTTGCAGAAGGTGAGCGTTTATACAATATTTACTGCTGGCATTGTCATGGTAAGGACGGTAAAAATGATGGACCTATTTTCAAAAGTAAAAAATTACCTGCTCCATCTTGGCCTAACTATCAGGGGGATTACATCAAAAACTTACCAGAAGGTACTGCGTATCATACCATCACTTATGGTAAAGGTTTAATGGGTTCACATGCATTTATGCTTAACCCAGAAGAACGTTGGAAAGTAATTAAGTATGTAAAATTACTGGCTTACGGAGATGCGTTTCAATACACAAGCGGAAATTCTTCCACTGACACACTAGCGGTTGCACAACCTGTGATTAGCGAAGAAATAGTAACAAATAATTAAACGAAGGAATGGGACATCATACAATTACGGAAGTAAGACAAGAAAAATTTGACTTCTCAACGAGAATTAAACTTATACCTATTCTACTTTTTGTGGTAGGATCTATTTTAGCTGGAGTAGGTGCGATGCAAGCAAAGAAAAGCTGGGATGCACCGCGTGCAGAAGTAACTAATGCTGTAAATGATCACAGTATCGAAGCTACTAATAATGAAGCGCAAGAAGCACATGCTGATCATCATCAAACCTTAGCCGAAGCTCATTCAGATAGTTCAGTATCATCTGAAACTCATGCTGGAGAAAATCACGCTGAAGTTGCTCATGAGGAAGGCGATCACGCCGTAGCTCATGCTTCTGGTGAACATGCAGAAGCTCACGGGGATCACCATGAAGCAACGTATATGACACGCGTTTGGGCGAATCTTCTATTAAACAGTTACTACTTTTGGTTATTTGCAGTTTCAGCTTTATTTTTTATTGCTGTAAACTATGTAGCGAATGCCGGTTGGGCTGTAATGCTTAAGCGTATTATGGAAGCGCAAAGCAGTTATTTACTCGTTGGTTCTATTTTATTGTTTACCGTTTTATTTTTAGGTAGAGATACCCTTTACCATTGGGTGCAATATTTTGATGGATCTTCTGCAGGTAATGAAGAAGCTGCCGGATACGACGCTATTTTAGAAAGCAAGCATTGGTTGCTAAATAACTCGTCTATTTTCTTCTTCGTTCCTTTTGTTCTTATCGTTTGGTATTTAATTAGAACCAAATTAAGAAGAAACAGTCTTGCTGAAGATGAAACGCCTGGGTTAGATATGTTTAAAAATTCAACAAGATGGTCTGCTGGATTTATTTTCTTCTTTGCATTTTCATTCTCTGCACTTTCTTGGTTAATTATTATGAGTCTGGATGCACATTGGTATTCTACCATGTTCTCCGTTTATAACTTTGCTATATCATTTGTGTCAGGCCTTTCGGTAATGATGCTAATACTTCAATACTTAAAGTCAAAAGGCTACATGGAAATGGTATCAGATGAAGTGGTGCATGATTTAGGTAAATTTATGTTTGCATTTTGTGTATTCTGGGGATACATCTTCTTAAGTCAATGGTTACTTATTTGGTACACCAACCTTCCTGAAGAAACTATTTATTTCCAAGCTAGACTTAACTCACATTTTAAACCATTGTTCTTTATTAATGTGTTTATGTGTTTCTTAATTCCTTTCCTAACGTTAATGATGAGAAATGCTAAACGTTCTCCTAAAGTATTATTAGCCGCAGGTATAACTATTCTAGTAGGTCACTGGGTGGATATGTATTTGCTTATTATGCCAGGAACTGTTGGTAACAAAGCTGATTTAGGACTCTTAGAAATAGGCACCACTATGGCATTTGCGGGTATATTTATATACACTGTGCTTCATTCATTGAGTAAAGCAAATCTATATCCTTTAAACCATCCTTATCTACTTGAGTCTGCCAACCACGATGTAGGCGTTTAAGTAAAAAATAAACTATTTTGTTAGAGGCTCTGAATTATATTCAGCGCCTCTTTTATTTTTAGTATAATTGTACTCATGGGAGTCATGCGTTATCTTGGAGCATTTGTATTTATTCTTATTGGATATTACTCATTAACGACAACAGGCTTTGGTACATATAGTCTGTTGTTCTTCTCTTTCGGAGTAATTCCTATTCTAGAACTTGTCATACCTCCGTCTGCAACGCTAAACGAACCCAAATCCGTTAGAGCTTATACCATGGTTCTATATGCTATTGTCCCTCTTTACTTCGGTTTATTGCTGTACTTTTTACTAACCATAGGACAAGAGACAAATACCTTAACCCTTGTGGGTAAAATAACTGCAATGGGGATGTTGCATGGTATCTTTGGAATTAATATGGCACATGAGTTAGGACACAGAAAAAGTAAGCTAGACCAATTCTTTGCGCAACTTTTACTATGGAGCAGCCAATACACTCATTTTTTCATTGAACACAATAGAGGTCACCATAAGCGAGTTGCCACTCATGAAGATCCAGCCACGGCAAGAAAAGGTGAGACTATTTTTAATTTTTGGAAAAGATCTATTCGTGATAGCTTTATTTCTGCGTGGAAGTTAGAAAATGATGTGCAGATAAGGGAAAACAAAGCCGTTTTCAGATGGAATAATCACATGGTAAAATATACGGTATACCAGACCGCTTTAATTGCAGTGATTTGGGGCTTGCTAGGCATTATTGCCTTGTTATATTATCTGTCAGCGGCTCTATTTGGTATACTATTACTAGAAACTATAAACTATATAGAGCATTATGGCTTGCTTCGGAAAAAAATTAGCACGTCTGCGTATGAGCGGGTTCAAGATATACACTCTTGGAATTCAGACCATTTACTAGGCAGATATTTACTTTTCGAATTAACACGCCATAGTCACCACCATGAAAACAGTCTAAAAACATACCCAGAATTGCAAAGCAAAGAAAAATCACTGCAACTGCCTACAGGCTATCCCGGTATGATGTTACTCAGTTTGATACCACCTTTATTTTTTAAGGTGATGGATAAGAGATTGGTTTAGTTGAAATAACTTAGATACGCTTTACTTGCGTTTTTTCTTCTTAGGCTTAACTTTATTTTCTTCCACTTTCATAAGAGACTTCCAGTTATCCTTAGTGTCATCAGCAAACTCAATCGTTTCATTGTATTCCGCCTTTGTTACCGTCGCTCTCGTTATGGGTACTGTAGTATACTCTTCTATAGCGTCAACTAACGGTTTTTCTTCTTTAGCACAAAAAGATATGGCTCTACCCTTTGCTCTACCCCTACCCGTTCTGCCTACGCGATGCACGTAATTTTCTGGCACTTCGGGTATGTCATAATTAATTACAAAATCTATCCCGTCTATGTCAATCCCTCTGGCAGAAACATCCGTGGCAATCATAACCTTACACGCATTGGTTCTAAAGGCTAGTAATGCGATCTCTCTTTCAGATTGTTCTTTGTCACCATGAATGGTAACACTATCTATTTCGAGTCGCTCCATCGCCGATTTTACTCGCTCCGCTCTAACCTTGGTTCTAACAAATACCAAGAATTTTTTAGCTGCATTCTCTTCAATAAGACGTTTTAAGAAAAAACGTTTATCGTCCATTTCCACAAAAACAATTTGATGATTTACATTTTTGCTTACTGGATCTTTAGGCGAAACCTGTATACGAATAGCATTACTGCTCACCATCTTATAGGCTTGTTGCTTAATCTTTTGATTGATGGTTGCCGAAAAGAATAAAGTCTGTCTTTTACCTGGTATTTTATTAACTAAGTCATCTATATCTTTTGCAAAACCGAGATCGAGCATTTGATCTGCCTCGTCTAAAATGAGTATTTCTATTTTTTTAAGACTTAGATAACCTTGACTTGCTAAGTCAAACATTCTGCCTGGCGTACTTACAATAATGTCCATACCTTCCAAGAGTTTAGCAATTTGATGATCCTGCTCAACTCCCCCGTAAACACACAGCGCTTTAACTTTTGTATTCTTCCCAATCTGATTAAATACTTGTGTTATCTGTTGAGCCAATTCACGTGTAGGAACCATTACTATGGCACGAACAAATGCACCTTTTTCAAATGCTTTGTATTTTATCTGTTGTATTTTATCAATTATGGGAATAGCAAATGCTGCCGTTTTACCCGTACCCGTTTGAGCTATAGCCAACAAATCCTCGCCACGTTGAATATGAGGCAAGCACTTAAATTGGATATCCGTGGGACGTTTAAAGCCCATCTCTTCCAAGTTTCGTTTTACTTCTTTAGACAGTCTATACTCTTCAAACTTCATTAATAATGCAAAGGTAGTCTTTTAGACCCTAGATTTAATCGGCACTTATCCTATTTATAGATACAATAAAACGAGGATTACACTTCTAGACAAAAGTTATTTTGACCATTTACAATTAACAAATAAGGATTTTTACTTAGACAAATATTCTACATTCGCATTCACAAATGAGTTTATTCGATTTAAGATTAGAAGTAATGTCGACTATAGGTAAATCTATGGACGAGCTTTTAGATAAATATCTAAAACCAATAGATACCAATTGGCAACCTTCAGATTTATTACCTGACTCTCGTAATCCCGAATTTATTGATGAGATAAAAGAGATACAAGAGTTGGCTAAAGATATGAATTATGATTTGCTCACTGTATTAATAGGAGATACTATAACAGAGGAAGCGCTTCCTACATATGAATCTTGGTTGATGGATGTTGATGGTGTTAATCAACAGTACAACAATGGCGAGCCTAATGGCTGGAGTAAATGGGTTCGCGGTTGGACAGCTGAAGAGAATCGTCATGGCGACCTACTTAACAAGTACCTTTACCTATGTGGGCGAGTAGACATGCGCGAAATGGAAGTTTCTACGCAGCACCTAATAAATGATGGTTTTGACATTGGCACAGGATCGGATCCTTACAAAAATTTTGTATATACCAGTTTCCAAGAATTAGCTACCAATATATCTCACAGACGTGTAGCCACCTTAGTGAAACAATCTGGCAATACTTTATTGGCTAAAATAAATGGAATAATTGCAGCAGATGAGGCACGTCATGCCACTGCTTATTCTGCTTTTGTGCAACGTATCTATGAAATAGACCCTAATCAAATGATGACCGCTTTTGAAGATATGATGCGTCGTAAAATTGTAATGCCAGCTCATTTTATGCGTCAAAGCGGGGATAAAGTAGGCGAATTATGGAGTCATTTCTCTGATGCCGCACAGCGCACACAAGTGTATACTGCTCAAGATTATATTGATATTTTAAAATCTTTAATACACGATTGGAAAATAGAAAGTATGGGAGACTTGTCTGATGTTGGCGAAAAAGCACGTGACTATCTAGTTACCTTGCCAGACAGATTACAGCGCATTACCGACCGTATGAAAGAACCTGAAAAGGAATACGAATTCAAGTGGATTGGTGCTCCACAAGTGTGATATACGACGCAAGATTTAGAACTGCTCACCACAAAACCCAGTCTTAAATCATAAATCCTACATCATAAATCCAGAAAAATGCTCACAGGTCAGTTACTAAAAAACATTAAAATAGGTGCCGAAGTAGAGATTGTACAAAAACACCACCAACGCTCGGGCGAACTTACGGATGGTTTTGTTAAACGAATTTTAACTAAATCCACTCAACATACTCACGGCATTAAAGTCATGCTAGAAACCGGTGAAGTAGGGCGAGTGAAGCACGTTGTCTCACTAGATGACTTTTCCAAAAAAAGAAATACTAACCAATCTTACTTTTAGCTGTTATCTATTTAATGAACACATTCTACGATCTAACTGCAAAAACACCCAGTGGCGAAGAAATAAACATGGCAGACTATAAAGGTAAGCCAGTTTTAATTGTAAATACCGCCACTCAATGCGGATTGACCCCTCAGTTTGAAGGCCTTGAAAAACTACATCAAGCCTACAAAGATTTGGGACTTATTACGTTGGGGTTTCCGTGCAATCAGTTTGCAGGGCAAGAACCTGAAACCAATGAAAATATGGTACAATCTTGTTTGGTAAATCATGGTGTTACTTTTCCACTTTCCGAAAAAATAGATGTAAACGGCCCCAATGCACATCCTATTTTCAAATTTCTAAAAAAAGAAAAAGGCGGTTTTTTGTTTTCGACTATCAAATGGAACTTTACTAAGTTTCTAATAGATCAACAAGGTGTAGTTGTAAAGCGTTATGCGCCCACCGTGAAACCTGCTGCAATTGAGGCAGATATAAAAAATCTATTTTCCTAAATTTTCACTAAAAAAAAGGAGCATGTCAAACGACCTGCTCCTTTTGTATTTTAAAATGCCTAGAGGCAAATGGTGATAATTACATCATTCCGCCCATACCACCCATATCTGGAGAGTGACCATGGCCTTTTTCATCTTCTGGAATATCTACGATTAGACATTCAGTAGTAAGCAACATACTTGCTACCGAAGCTGCGTTTTCTAAGGCTACACGGCTTACTTTAGTTGGGTCAATAACTCCCGCTGCAATAAGATTTTCGAACACATCCGTTCTTGCATTGTAACCAAAGTCTTTTTTACCATCTTTTACACGCTGAATAACCACTGAACCTTCACCGCCAGCATTTGAAACGATTTGTCTTAGAGGCTCTTCCAGTGCTCTACGTATGATATTAATACCTGTATTCTCATCTGCATTAGCTCCTTCTAGATGCTCAATAGCTTCTATTGCTCTAACAAAAGCAACACCACCGCCTGCAACGATACCTTCTTCTACCGCTGCTCTAGTTGCTGCAAGTGCATCATCCACACGGTCTTTTTTCTCTTTCATTTCTACTTCAGAAGCTGCACCAATATAGAGTACCGCAACACCACCTGAAAGCTTAGCAAGTCTTTCTTGTAGTTTTTCTTTATCGTAGTCAGAAGTAGAATTATCCATCTCTGCTTGTATTTGCTTAATTCTACCTTTGATATCCTCAGATTTACCAGCACCATTTACGATAACTGTATTCTCTTTATCAATGGTAATTTTCTCAGCAGTACCTAGCATTTCTAAGGTAGTGTCTTCTAACTTTCTACCTTGTTCTTCACTTATTACAGCACCACCTGTTAAGATGGCAATATCTTGCAACATTGCTTTTCTTCTATCACCAAAACCAGGAGCTTTTACTGCTGCTACTTTCAGAGAACCTCTAATTTTATTAACCACAAGAGTAGCAAGCGCCTCGCCTTCTACTTCTTCTGATATAATTAAAAGCGGTTTACCTGTTTGAGCAGTTTGCTCAAGAACAGGAAGTAATTCTTTCATGCTACTAATTTTTTTATCGCAAATAAGAATATAAGGAGAATCTAAATCCGCTTCCATTTTCTCTGTATTGGTTACAAAATATGGAGATAAATAACCTCTATCAAATTGCATACCTTCTACCGTTTTTACCTCCGTTTCAGTACCTTTAGCTTCTTCTACCGTAATAACTCCGTTTCTACCGACTTTTTTCATAGCGTCAGCTATTAGCTTACCAATAACTTCGTCATTATTTGCTGATATAGAAGCTACTTGGCCTATTTTAGCAAAATCATCACCTACTTTCTCGCTTTGTTTAGCTAGATTTTCTTTAACAGCAATGACCGCTTTGTCGATTCCTCGTTTCAAATCCATTGGATTTGCACCCGCTGCTACGTTTTTAAGTCCGCCAGCAACGATTGCTTGAGCCAACACAGTGGCAGTAGTTGTTCCGTCTCCTGCAATATCTGCAGTTTTAGACGCTACTTCTTTTACCATCTGAGCACCCATATTTTCTACTGGATCTTTTAGCTCTATTTCTTTAGCTACTGTCACACCATCTTTGGTGATATTTGGTGATCCAAATTTTTTGTCAATAACTACGTTTCTTCCCTTAGGTCCAAGGGTTACTTTTACCGCATTTGCAAGTGCGTCTACTCCATTTTTGAGTTTGTCACGTGCAACAGTGTCAAATAAAATTTGCTTTGCCATTTTGTTTTAACTTAAATTTTAAAATGATTAAATGATTGCGAGAATATCTGATTCTCTCATAATTAATAACTCTTTACCTTCTACGTTTAGCTCTGTACCAGAGTATTTACCGTACAATACGACGTCCCCTACCTTTACGGTGGTTGGCTCATCTACTTTACCTGGTCCTACTGCTAATACAGTACCTTTTTGAGGTTTCTCTTTTGCAGTATCCGGAATATAGATACCGCCTGCAGTTTTAGTTTCAGCTGCTGCTGGCTCTACCACAACTCTGTCTGATAATGGTTTTATGTTCATTTTATTTAATAAATAATTAATTGTTACAGCCTACGTCTTCACACTCTATGCCACAGCGAAAAAAGGACAATTTTACACTCCAAAGTACAAATAGGTATGCCCAAAAGTCAGTTAAACATTTTGTTGTGTCATTTTTGACAAAAAAAAGGCAGTATCCGTAAATACTGCCTAACTTCTAAAGAATGATTTCTTTATAAATATTATTCTGGTAATGCTGCGTCTTGACCTTCAGGTGCCGTTTCTGCATTTGCAGGAGCTTCTTCTATAGCCTGCTGAGGTGCTGTTAGCTCTGCAGCAGGTGCAGGCTCAGAAACCGAAGTAGCTGATTCAGCCACTCTCTCTAAAAAGGCATTTTGCTCTTCTACCGTTTGAGTATAAACAAATCTACTACCAATAGCCAAAACAAACATTGCAATTGCTAGTGTCCAAGTAGCTTTCTCAATAAATTCATTTGTTTTTTTAACACCTGCTATTTGGTTAGCTGCTGAAAAATTAGCCGCTATTCCTCCACCTTTTGGATTTTGAATCAGTACTGCTAATATTAATAAAACTGCAGAAATGCTTGCTAGTATGATGAATGTGGTAAACATATTTTATATTTCTTTTTGTTGTTGTTCTATCTCCGTGATTCGGGCGGCAAAATACGCTGATTTAGTAGGATTTTGCAAACTTAATTTCTTATACGCTAGTTTTGCCTTGTCTAGATGCCCTTGCTTCACGTAAAGACTTACTAATGTTTCACTTAGCACATTCATATTATCTTGAATGCTTTCTTCAGCTTTTGTAGTAACATTATAGAAAGTCGAATTTTTTATGGGCCTGGTGCGCTTAGTTGCTAAAAACTGATCTAATAATTCTTGAACCTTATCTGGTGATTTAAAATTTTCCTTAGGTTTAGCACTTACGACATCGTCCTGCTCCATGTTATTGAGCCAATATAAAAAATCATGTTCCTTAGTTTCGTGCGTCGCTTTCTCTTCAATAATCTTGGTAAGTTCTTTTTCAGGATCGTAAATAACCGTATCAAAAGGGAGCTCCACTCTGTTATTCTCCTTTGGTTTTTCTAAGAGAGAAAGCTCCTTTATAGGATCGTATACTACAATCGATTCGAAGTCTATAGTTGTCTCGTGATTGTCTTCCGTGTATGCTTTCTGTTCTTCCGTAACGTTATCTACATTCTGCTCTAAATATGCATCCTGAACCCTTTCTAAGGCTATACTAATTTCCTCTCCTGAAACGCTTTCATTCTCATGTACAATCTCAATGTCTTCTTTTACTATCGATTCGATTCGTTCTTCTTCTACCGAATGATCTTGCACCACTAAATCTAAATCTGAGATTGCTAGATCTTCCAGCTGAATTTCTTCCTCAACCGATAAATCCATCGCATCTAAAACCTCAGCTTCATGAGCAAATACTACATTATTCTCCTCCTCTACCTTAACCTCAACCTCTACACCCGCTGAAAGCGATGTAGTATGCATCAACTCAAAAAGCTGCTCTCTACGGCCAGAATAAGTTGCAGCCAATCGTAGCGTTTTATTTTTGAGATATGAATTTTCGTTGGCATAAGCACGTGCTAGTAGCATACGGTAACTTGAACACCAAGGTTTATTTCTAACCTCATCAGTTAAGGTAATAATTTCTTGTTCACCTAGCGTATCAAGCCGTTTAATATAGGATGATATTTGAAGAGATACCCTCACCAATTGATTGCAGCTTTATTAAAAATTGTTTGAATGAGCATATCCGAAATTTCATTAACCAGTTCGGTTTCTACTTGACTAAAATCTTTTGCAGCATCAAAGTCCTGAAAATTAGTGAAGGTCTGTTCAAAAGCGCTCTTAGGATCTTTATCACTAACTAGCTTTACATTAACCGTAATCGTTAATCTATTGAGCGAAGCATTATCTGTATTTTGTGCTGAGATAGGTGCTACTGTAAAACCAGTTATGTACCCGGTAAACTTAAAATCCCCATCATTTTCTGTAATGTTCAAGCTCGTTTCGGAAATAAACTTTTGCTTTAACTTTTCTGTGATTGTTTGACTTAATAATGGTGAAACGATGGGAGCCTTATTCTCAAAGAAGGAAACAGAAAATGTTTTTACCTTAGGATCAATAGACGTACCACTAAAGCCATAAAACCCACATGAATTTAAGAGCATCATTGCTGCAATTACAAAGGAGGATAGCTTAATTATCGATTTCATATTGCTTTATTTTACGGTACAGTGTTCGTTCAGAAATACCCAGTTCTTGTGCTGCTTTTTTACGACGACCACTGTTTTTGAGCAATGCTTTTCTAATTAGTTCTTCTTCTTTTGCTTCTAAAGAAAGAACTTCGTTTTCACCAACCGTATCGCGGTCATCGATAACGAAATGCTCATCCAAGTCCTCGTTACGCACATTCGAATTTACAGTGGGATACGCACTGTTGGAATAGTTAGTTTTTTCTAATTGATTGCTTTCCTGTCCAAAAACGCGGGTCACAGAAGAGTTAGAATTATCTCTGAAATCGTCATTTGATTGGTTATTATCTACCATACCAAATACTACTTTTCGTAGCTCTGACACATCTTTTTTAAGATCTATTAATACTTTATAAAATATATCTCTCTCGGAGACATCTGAATGTTCGGACCTTTCTCTATACAATGCAGGCAAATTATTATCTGCTCTGGCAGGCAAGTACTTTAAAATAGTAGTTGCATCTATGGGATGACCTTGCTCTAATACTGAGATTTGCTCGGCGATATTTTTAATTTGACGAATATTCCCTGGCCAACGATAATTCATAAGCACTTGCTCGCCGTCTAGGGTAATTTCTAAGGGTTCACTTCGGTATCTTTCGGTTGCGTCAAATGCAAATTTTTGAAATAACAGGACCACATCTCCAGGTCGGTCTCGTAACGGCGGAACTGCAATGGGAAGTGTAGAAAGCCTGTAATAAAGATCTTCTCTGAATTTTCCTTTATCCACCTCTCCAATTAAGTCTTTATTAGTAGCCGTGATAATACGGACATCCGTTTTCATTACCTTACTGCTACCTACCCTAATATACTCTCCGTTTTCTAAAACACGTAGTAATCTACTTTGCGTTTCTAACGGTAGTTCTCCAACCTCATCTAGAAATAATGTTCCGCCGTTTACACTTTCAAAATACCCTTTTCTGGTATCCATCGCACCGGTAAACGCTCCCTTATCATGACCAAAAAGTTCAGAATTAATCGTACCTTCTGGCAATGCACCGCAATTGATGGCTATAAATGGCCCATGTTTTCGAGGACTTAATTGATGTATTATTTTAGAAAAAGACTCCTTTCCACTCCCACTCTCGCCTTGAATATATACCGTGAGCTCCGTTGGAGCAACGCGCATAGCTGTTTGCAAGGCATAATGCAGCTTAGGTGAGTTTCCTATGATACCAAATCGTTGCTTTACTTGTTGTAAATCCATGAATCGAACTGCAAAAATGGCAGATTTTTCCACAATGTGGCAGACTTTTCGATTAAATTATTCGTCTATGGGTATAAACACAATTCAATGAAATCCTAAATTGCACTAGAAGCGCTGTTTTTGGGCTAAAGGCTTTAACCTAAATGTACCGTAATCTTTTAGTTAAGGATAAAAAGCACTCAGTGGAGTGAATAATTTTTCACCGAAATATCGAACGGCATAATAGCTTGCACACTGTGCTTAGTTCCCAATTTTTCAAACTCCGTCAAATAATGAGCATAGCTCTCAAAACCGGTGTATTTAGCCATTTCTTTTACTTTGGATTGAAATGAAGTATTCCCACTCATTTTGTTAACAATGAGCTCCAACTGATCTTGAACTTTAGGATATTCCTTAAGTTTATATTCGGTAAGATTTGCTTCTTTGGCGGCAATTTCGATGGCTTTCTCAAGACCACCAAGCTCATCCACTAATCCAACTTCTTTGGCCATCACACCGGTCCAAACACGACCTTGTGCTACTTCATGGACTTGTTCTTTCGTCATCTTGCGCCCTTCGGCAACTCTTGAGAGGAAAGTATCATAAATTTTATCGATGATAGATTCGATGTATTCTCTCTCTGCAAGCGTCATATCTCTGTCTATTCTTCCAATATCAGAATGTTTGCCAGTGCCCACGTATTCAAACTCAATACCTAATTTATCGTTCAGTAATTTCTGTGCATTGGGAATCAGGCCAAATACACCAATAGATCCTGTGATAGTAGTAGGCTCTGCCACAATTTTACGCGCAGGCGTGGCTATGTAATACCCACCACTAGCAGCAACATCGCTCATACTTACAATTAATGGTTTAGCCGCTGAAAGCAACTTAGCTTCTCGCCAGATAATATCCGAAGCTAGTGAACTGCCCCCCCGACTATCAATTCGAAGGACCACCGCTTTAACTTTTTTGTCAAGGCGAACATTTTTTAGGGTTTCTGCTAAGTCATCCGCAGCAATTTGAGTACCGTCACCTTCACCGCCAATAATATCACCCGATGCATATACTACCGCAATTCTATCGCTTCCGCTGCCTACATCTTCTAATGACTTTGCATATTTTTGTTCGGAGATAAGTGGCACTTTATGGTCTTCTTTCACTCCCATACGCTTTTTCATGGCACTGTAAAACTGATCTCTGTAGGCAACTGCATCAATATACCCGTTTGATTTAAAATCATTCACCGATTTCATTTTCAATTCATCTGCATCCGCTTTTAATTTGGCAACATCTATTTTTCGTGACTTTGAAATCTTAGCCAAGGTTTCGTTAAAAACAGAATTGATATAAATTTCTATTTGCTCCTTGTTCTCAGGGCTTAAGTTATTTCGTGTGTATGCTTCCACGGCACCTTTAAACTTACCCGCTCGCACTACTTGCATATTGACACCTAATTTCTCTAAAGCACCAGCAAAAAAAGTAACTTGAGCCACCATGCCGTTGAAAGCCATTTCACCCTCAGGATTTACAAAGACGCTGTCGGCCACACTCGCCATGAAATAAGTAGGAAAGTAATAGTAATCCGCGTAAGCGTAAATAAACTTGCCCGTAGCTTTAAATTCTTCTAGCTTATTTCTAACTTCCGTCAGTTTTGCATAGCCAGCCTGAAAGGTGGTTAAGTCCAGAATAATTCCCTTTATGTTATTATCTGTTTTGGCTTTTTCAATGCTGCTTAATATATCATTTAAACCTAAAGGAGATTGCTCATTAGGATTTAAAAGCGCTAAAGCGGCCAAAGGATTACCATCTTGAACTCTATCCACTATAGGATAATTGAGCTTCAGCGTGAGCACTGCATCACTTGGCAACTCTTCTTGATCTGAGCTACTACTGGCAATGCCAATTATCGTTACGATAAGTAAGGTTAAAATGATAATGCCGGCTATTATGTAGCCAATAGCTGATGCTAAAACAACTTTAAAAAAATTCATGCTTTGAAATGATTACTTTGGTTTGTTATACTAATAAACCAAAAACTTAGAGGTAATTACCTCTTTTTCGGTTTTGATAGCAACGAAGTAAACACCTCCTGCGTGCCCAACGAATGGAATATCGGTGAAGGTTGAACTTAATAAGACCAATTGACCAGCACCATCATATACTTCAAGTTGATTTGCTCCTTGCGGTACATTCGTCAACGATATAAATTGATTTAGAGGATTGTATACAATGGCTACTTTGTTTATTTGCTTGTCCTTTAGACTCACCTTTCCTAGGGAATAGGTGATTATAAAATCATACGAAGAGCCAACTTGATTTTGTAAATCCAACGTCACCACGTCTTTATAAGTCCCCTCAGTAGTCTCTGAAAAACCTATGGTTATGGCCACAGGCTCACCTACTGCAGCTGCATTGCTGGTGCTTATAACGGTTACATTCCCGCTTGCTGACGTAGCCCCAACGATGGAAGACCAATCTTGATTACCCACATTCATTACGTAAATAACACGTTGATCGCTTGGTGTAACGTTTGTATAGTTAATCGTACTTTGAACAAGATTAGCAAATTTTAACACTGGTTTTGTATCTGTTCCACCTATTACATTTATACGCTCCATAAACTCAGGATGATCTACAAAGGGATTACGGTTTTTTTGATACTTGTAAATACTTTCATTACGTGCTACTTCTTGCGTGTTGGGAGCATAATCCCTGTGCCATTGTTTTAACAATTCCTCTTGCGAATCTATAAAGTTGCTGTAATCTTGATACCGGATACAGAAGTAAAGCATTGCTCTTGCAGTAGCCCCTTTTTGTTCATCTCTAGGCTCAAATACGCTGCCACCCAATTTACTCCCACCTTCTGTCCAGCTAGCGTTGCTTACCTTACCAAACGCATAGTTTGCTCGTTTGCTATTGGCATTATCGTCCGTTGGAAACAAATGATGAATATCTGCTTTTTCAGGCTCTGCGGAGTTAAATAAACTTTGCGGCCAGGTATGTTCGCAATTAAAGCTATTGCTGGTGGCATCAGCTCTTGTGCTAAACGTGGCAACACGACCTGTGTAAATACAGGTAACTTTACCATTTACGTTATCTATCTCTCCGTACATTTTATCGCGAGCCCCGTTGTAACCTAGGTTGGTATATCCTGCTGCAAGAGTTGTTTTTAGAGCGTTTTTAAGATCTTGATTGCTTTTATTAAAGGTAGCATCGTAGTAGGTCCCAGCATATCTGCCATTACCTACGATATCTACTCTATGTTGTGAGCCATCGCTTAGCACCAGTATCACTTCGCCATTATACACCACATTATGTCTTGGTTTAAAGGTAACTCTTAGTTTTTGACTGCCTGCAGGTGCTAGGGTAGCGTTGCTCAAGGTATATGAATAATCTACTCCATACAGTTTCACTTGGTCTATTCCTAAATCAGCAGACGTACTATTGGTAATATCTAGCGCTAGTTCTTTTTCTGTGGTGGTAAGTACATCTCCAAAATCAAGTTTAGCACTTGAAAGAGTAACTTGTGCTTGTGCAAAAGAGATCCAAAAAATAAATAAGTAAACGATATTACGCATGGGACAAAAGTAAGAATATAACCGATAAGGATTCTTAGGGGTGTAAGACAGGTGAAACGTACTTCGATCAAGCACCAACTTAGCGGGACAATCACATATTCATCGTCATCCATTTTTTTCTAACTTAAAACGAAATTAGAAGTATGGATGTAATCCGTACCCCGTTTTCCACGAGATAAACACCAAGCATAGTATTATGTGCTGGTAAAACTACCTTTGCACTTATGCTATCGCAATTATCAGCCATTAGCCCTATAGACGGGAGATACAGAAGTAAAGTAAACGAATTGGCTCCTTATTTTTCCGAATATGGACTTTTTAAGTACCGCGTATGGGTAGAAATTGAATATTTCATTGCCCTTTCTCAATTGAATTTACCTCAGTTTCCTGCCATTGCCGAAAATGATATCGCTTTTCTTCAAAAGATTTATCTTGAATTTAGTGAAGCCGATGCCCAAGAAATTAAGGACATTGAAAAAACAACCAACCACGATGTAAAAGCGGTAGAATATTTTATTAAAAAACAACTTAAACATACCGCTCTGGAGGAATACAGTGAATTTGTTCACTTTGGACTTACCAGTCAAGATATTAATAATACCGCCATACCTTTTAGCTTACAGTTGGGCTTGGATGAGGTTATTATCCCTGCCTACAAAAACATTTTGGAGCAACTTAATACCTGTGCTACCCTATGGAAAACCGTCCCATTATTAAGTAGAACCCACGGACAAGCGGCTACACCCACCACAATGGGCAAAGAATTTGCCGTTTATGCAGAGCGACTTAGAATACAATTAGAAACATTGATTAACACGCCAATTAGTGCCAAGTTTGGAGGTGCTACCGGTGCTTTTAATGCGCATAGATTGGCATTCCCTAGCATCAACTGGCCTGAGTTTGGCGATCATTTAGTAGCTGATTTGGGCTTAGTACGAAGCTATCCAACAACGCAAATAGACCATTACGATCAACTCGCTGCTATTTTTGATTGCCTTAGAAGAATGGATGTTATCTTAATGGATTTTGCGAAAGACGTATGGCAATACATTAGCATGGACTTTTTCAAGCAAAAGATTGTTGCTGGAGAAATTGGCTCGAGTGCGATGCCTCACAAAGTAAATCCCATTGATTTTGAAAATGCCGAAGGAAACTTTGGCGTAGCTAATGCCCTATTGGACCACTTTAGCAATAAACTACCTATAAGCAGATTACAACGTGACTTGACAGACAGTACCGTGCTTAGGAATGTTGGTGTACCTCTTTCTCACCTCTTAATTGCCCTTAAAAGTTTAGAGAAAGGAATGAGTAAATTAATTTTGAATGAAGAGGCTATACACGCCGACTTAAACAAAAACTGGGCGGTAACGGCAGAGGCGATACAAACCATCCTGCGAAGAGAGAAAATAGAGGGTGCCTATGAACTTCTAAAAGACCTTACCCGCACCAATAACGGAATAAATGAGGCTTCTATCCAAGCTTTCGTAGCCAAACTTGACGTGTCTGACCAGGTAAAAATGGAGATTGCTGCCATTACTCCATTTAACTATTTAGGGTATGCCGCAGACTAAAAAAACGCTTGTACTAGGTGCTACTCCTAACCCAAATAGATACGCTTACATAGCCACTGAGATGTTGCGTGATTTTGGTCATGAGGTGATTCCGTTTGGCATCAAAAAAGGACAAATTGGGGCAGTTGACATTCTAAACGAATGGCCCACTAATGCAGAAGTTGACACCATTACGTTATACATTAACCCCACTCTTCAAGAGGGGTTTTACGAGCAGATAGTAGCTCTAAAACCCAAACGTATTATCTTTAATCCCGGAACCGAAAATTCGGTCCTACAAAATTTAGCAACTTCCCAAAAAATCGAGACTATAGATGCATGTACATTAGTACTTTTGCAGACCAATCAATATTAATATTTACCTGAATGAATAAAGTAATAATTTACGTTTTAGCTGCCTTTGCACTTGTATCTTGTAGCCAAAGCCAAGAATCAATGTTAGCCGAAATAGCGGCATTTGAAGACTCCGAAAAAACAGGAACCAAAGAAGGCTTAGCAGAATTGGCTTTGCTTCACAAGGCCTATGGTATAAAGTATGAAGATGCGCAAGCAAATGACTATCTGTATGCGGCTGCTCAGTATTATTACTATGAAAACAATACCGCAGAAGCAGAATCACTACTTACGCAATACATCACTAGAGACGATAGTACGGAACGTTTCAGAAATGCGGCTATTAATCTAGCTATACTGAATGGTAAAGCAGGTAAATTTACCGAGGCAGACGATCTAATTTCTGAGGTATTGGATAAAGACCTGCCTACCGCCGCACAGTGGCAAGATGTAATCCAATTATACGAAGACAAGTTAAAAGCAAATAAGAATATCGCTCCTAAAGACTACGAACGATTAGCCCTAGCGTGCACTGCCGTGGGACGTTTTGAAGAAGCACTAACTGCACTTGACCAAGCGATTAAAGATTTCCCTAAGTATGAGAATCGTTCAGATTTGATATACCGTGCTGGATTTATATGTTGGGAATATTTAAAAGACAGTAAGGTTGCTTCTGCATACTACAAACAATTTTTGGCAGAATACCCCAATGCTAGTAATGCAGAAGAGGTGAAAATAATCTTAAGCAAAGGTATGCTCACTATGAGTGATGAGGATATTTTAACCATGTTAAAAGGCAAGAATAAGTAATGCCTATTGCGTTAATTACAGGAACCACATCGGGTATAGGCGAAGCAACTGCTCACCTGCTTGCTGCACAAGGTTACAACTTAATTATAAATGGTCGTAGGTTAGATAAACTGGAGGTTCAAGCAGCAGAACTCGGTGACAAGTACGGAATCTCTACTCACCTCATGCACCTTGATGTACGCGATGCGGATGCGGTGAACGATTTCTTTACATCGTTACCTGAAGCATGGCAAAATATTGACGTTGTTGTAAATAATGCGGGGCTGGCAGCAGGTTTAGACAATATAGAAAACGGGAGTATCGATGATTGGAATAGAATGATTGACACCAACATCAAAGGACTGCTCTACGTTACAAAATCTGCTATTCCTTTACTCAAACAAACCAAAGGACATATTATAAATGTAGGTTCGATAGCGGGAAAAGAAGTGTATCCGAACGGCAATGTGTACTGTGGCACTAAACACATGGTAGACGCCCTAAATAAGGCGATGCGCAGAGAACTTGCTGAAGCTGGAATTCGCGTATCTGCGGTACATCCTGGAGCGGTAGAAACCGAATTTTCATTGGTTAGATTAGAAGGAGATACGGTTAAAGCCGCTTCCGTATATGAAGGTTTTGAAAACTTAATTGCGCAAGACATTGCAGATGCTATAGGTTATATCATAAGTCGTCCTAAGAACGTGAATATAAACGAACTTATCATTATGCCAACAGCACAACCTGCTGCGGGAGTAATACTCCGAAACCAGGGTCTTTAGTTCAGGGAAAGAGGTGTTATTAATTAATACCCGGCCTGACCAGTTAGACGAGTATCTCTGGAGTGTATGCTCATTACAGGAATTTCACTACTATAAACCAGCTTTTGAGAATAGCTATCCATAAATAGTCCCTCGCTTTCAGTCTCTGTCATAATTAAAATTAATCCTGCATTTACGTGAGTAGCGGAGGTCATAATCCCTTGAGATACCCTAGTTCCAAATCTAGTTTCTACGGTGTATTTAAGACCTCTTTCGCTTAGAAAATTTTCTGTTTGTCTAAGATATGAATTTACTTTTTTTTCGGTCTCACTTCCACTAGTACTAGAAATACCTAATAAGTGAATAGTTGCACCAGATCGCTTAGCAATTTCTGCGCAATAAGGTACTTTTTGGCGTGTTTTGGTGGAATCTGTCAATGGAAGTAGAATATGGTCTAGTTTAAATTCATTCGAACTTGCCTTTACGGTGAGAACAGGGCATTTGGAGTTATTTATCACATTAAAAATATCATTGGAGTTCCAAAAAGGTTTAAATCCTTTTTTATCCTTAGTACCCAAGATGATTAGTGTAAAATCCCCTTGTTTTTCAAACTTGGCTACTTCATCATAAAATTTTCCCTTTCTTTCTGCTAATTCAACACCAATACCTTTGGAAAAGGTAAAGTCTTTAATCTGTTTTTTGGCGTCCTCAAACGTTTCAAATGTATCTCGAGACACAAAAAGAACGGTCAATTCGGATTTGAATAATGAAGCGTAGTTACACGCTTGAACCAAAGCTGCATTAGATGCGTCGCTTTTATCAATGGCTAGAAGAACCTTATCAAATGTATTTTCCATGATCATTTGTTATTTACATCGAATTTTAATTGGCATAAAAGTACTGAATAATTTTTAATATGACAAAAAAATGTCAAATACTGTTTAAAATTAAATAGTTATATGCAGCTCAGAGGACATTCATCCCCAACTTTAACGTCTTTATGACGAATAGAGGCGTAACTTAATCTTATCTCACATATTAAAAATAATCTGTTTGGTAGGTAATCCTCTGCTTCTAGTAAGGTGTAAATTTTATGCTTAGTTGAATCTAAATTCTAAATTCAAGTCTTGGATTTTCTTCTTCGTAATCTCATCCATTTGGAGTTTGTAGCGCGAAGATTTAGCGACAACAGCCTTGTCTTTATTTCGAATTTTAAAAGCCAATCCTACTTTACCTCGCTCATCAATCAGGTCATAAATTTTTTCCATCAACTCTTCGTTCACTTCATCAGCGTTTAGGCTTATGGTCACTTTTTTTAATTGGTGAGAAACGGTATCCTCTAAAAATGTCATTTGCTGTATGTTAAGATCTAACATGGCAGGATCTCTATAACTTTTATCCCCTTTAGCCGCTATAAATACTTGTGCGTTTAAGGAAATCCAAGCTTTATTTTCTGTATATCGTTCCCCAAACATAGCAAACTCTCGTGTCCCGCTAAAATCCTCTAGGGTAAAAATACAATAAGGCTTACCGTTTTTAGAAACGGCCTCTCTTACTGTGGTTATCATACCTGCTAGTTTTATATCTGCACCCAATAAGGCAAGATTTTGTTCTTCTAAAGCAACGAGCGAATGCGTTGTAAAATGGTCAATCTCAAATTTATAATTATTAAGTGGATGTCCAGAGATATAAATCCCCACCAATTCTTTCTCACGCTGCAGTTTTTCCATTAAGGACCACGCCTCTATTTTTGGTAATTCTGGCTCTTTGATTTCTAACGAACCTGCATCGCCAAACAAAGATGCCTGACTATTGGCCGTATCACTTTGCACTTGATTTCCAAAACGTATAGCCATTTCTATTCCCATTCCTTGGCCTAAATCTGTAACGTAACTCGCTCTATTTATTTCGAACTCATCAAACGCTCCTGCAATGGCTAAGTTCTCTAATGACTTTTTATTAACCACACGTTGGTTTGCTCGTTTACATATTTCAAACACGCTGGTATAATGTCCATTTTGACGACGCTCTCTGATAATCTCCTCGGCTGCCGTGCCCCCTACCCCTTTGATAGCTGCGAGGCCAAAGCGTATAGCGCCATCCTTATTTACACTGAATTTTTGCTCGCTTTCATTTACACTTGGTCCTAAAATTTCTATGCCCATCCACTTACATTCATCCATAAAAAAACTCACCTTTTTGATGTCGTTCATATTATGGGTAAGTACCGATGCCATAAACTCTGCAGGGTAATGTGCTTTAAGATAGCCCGTGTGAAAGGCCAAATAAGCATAACACGTACTGTGACTTTTATTAAATGCGTAAGAAGCAAACGCCTCCCAGTCTTTCCATATTTTTTTAAGAATCTCTTCGTTGTGTCCCCTCTCGGTTCCTTGGGAAATAAATAAATCGAACATCTTATTCATGAGTTCAATTTGCTTTTTACCCATTGCCTTACGCAAACTATCTGCCTGCCCTTTGGTAAATCCAGCTAGCTTTTGTGACAAGAGCATTACCTGCTCCTGGTACACCGTAATTCCATAAGTATCAGCTAGATATTCTTCCATATCGTCCAGGTCATACTTAATAACTTGTCGACCATGTTTACGCTCTACGAAATCTTTGATGTACTCCATAGGACCCGGACGATACAAGGCATTCATCGCAATCAAATCCTCAAATTTGTCTGGTTTTAGAGCCTTGAGATGTTTTTGCATACCGGGACTTTCAAACTGGAATACCCCGTTTGTATTCCCTTTAGAAAAAAGCTCCAGTGTCTTTTTATCGTTAAGTGGTATATCATCCTCTACGATATCTACCTTATGCCTTGCCTTTATAATGGCAATAGCATCTTTGATAATGGTAAGTGTTTTAAGACCAAGAAAATCCATTTTCAGTAGGCCTGCACTTTCGACCACGCTGTTATCAAATTGCGTCACCAATAGATTAGAATCTTTAGCTGTGGTAACCGGAACATATTTGGTAATATCGTCTGGGGTTATAATGACTCCACAAGCATGGATGCCCGTATTACGAACAGAACCTTCTAGTCTTTTGGCCGTTTGAATCATTTGCCCAATCTCATCATCTTGCTCAGCCATCGCCCTAAACTCTTCAGCAGCTTTGTTTTGATCTGCATTCATGGCGTCCTTCAATTTCTTTTGAACACCGTCTGGAGCCAATACTTTATTCAGATTTGCGCTTAAATGCTCTGGAAAAGCCTTTGTTACTTTATTTACTTCCGAAAGCGGAATATCAAGCACGCGACCAACATCCTTTATAGATGAGCGTGCAGCCATACTACCGTACGTAATTATTTGCGCAACTTGTTTTTGACCGTATTTGTCAATTACATAATCGATGACTTTTTGCCTTCCTTCGTCATCAAAATCAATATCAATATCAGGCAGAGATACCCTTTCCGGATTTAAAAAACGCTCAAAAAGCAAGTCGTATGCGATGGGATCTACGTTGGTAATTCCCAAACAATACGCAACTGCGCTTCCTGCCGCAGAACCCCTTCCGGGCCCTACCGAAACGCCCATTTCCCGAGCGGCGCTGGTAAAATCTTGTACAATCAAGAAGTAGCCCGGATACCCCGAGTCTTTGATAACAGACAACTCAAAAAGCAAACGCTCTTCAATGAGGATAGTCATCTGCGGATACCTTTTTTTCGCACCCTCAAACGTGAGATACTTTAAGTAATCATCTTGAGTCTTAAACTCAGGAGGCATAATAAAATTGGGCAACAATACGTCTCGTGTAAGTTTAGGCGTAGTGATGCTATCTACAATTATATTGGTATTATCTAGTGCTTCCGGGATGTCTGCAAAGAGCCTTCCCATCTCCTCTTGTGTTTTGAAATAAAATTCATTATTGGGGAATGCAAATCGCATCCCTTTGCCATATCCCTTAGGATCTGACATTTTTGAACCTGTATTTACGCACAACAAAATATCATGCGGCAAGGAATCCTCTTCTTCCATATAGTGCGAGTCATTGGTCGCTATGGTTTTTAGGTTATATTTTTTGGAAAACCTTATAAGTACTTGGTTTACGTCTTCCTGACTCATCCCTGTGCCATCTATATTTTCGATACCGTGACGTTGAAGCTCGATATAAAAATCCTCCCCAAAGATCTCCATATACTCCTTAAGCAACTTTTCCGCTTCTGCCTCGCCCTTAAACAAAATGGCTTGCGGTATTTCTGCGCCTATGCAACATGAAGTGGCAATAAGCCCCTCACTGTGTTTCTTTAATATTTCTCTATCTATTCGCGGATACTTACCATAGAGGCCTTCCATAAACCCAATCGAACAAAGAAGAGACAAATTCTCATATCCTTTTTGGTTTTTTGCTAATAGAAGTTGGTGAAATCGTTTGTCTTTGGTGTCTCCTACAAAAGAACGTCTGAACCTATCTTCCACCATATAAAACTCGCAGCCTACAATGGGCTTTACGCCATGACGCTCACCAGAGTTGACGAACTTAAAAGCCCCAAACATATTTCCATGATCCGTTAGAGCAACGGCTCGCATACCATCAGCCTTGGCCTTAGCAAACATATCATCTATAGGCGATGCTCCGTCTAGCAAGGAATATTGACTGTGGCAGTGTAGGTGAGAATATTGTGTCAAGCTTTTTTTTAGTTAGTAGTTATTGGTTGAAAGTAAGTGTAGTCTCGTAAATCTGACGTATACCAGCTCACATCTAATTTTCTACAGCACAATAATACTGAATGAACATTTGCTATTTCATAGAAATTGACACTGATTTTGCACACTGTTTTTTGATAACTTTTTAGGTGCTTGATAGTGAGGGTTTTGAAATTGTTGTTGATAAAAAAAATGGTCTTACTATGCCCTTGAATGAAAGTGAAACTACGTTGACGAAAGGAGGACTATGATATGCAATACGTTGAATTCCACTAAATTCTGGCGTTGATTTGTAGAAGCCATCTAGACCATAAAAAAGTTATGCCATTCCACTTTTTTTAGTAATTTCCATGCTATGAAAAAATATATTTTTATAACGCTCATTGGCACGCTTGTAGGCTCGGTTTCTTCGTATGTCCAAAACTTTAGAAACCTAAATTTTGATACCCTGGTAGATGGTAGATTAGCACACTAGTTACTGGAAGGCGACGGAAAATATGAACTACTTACTTCCGACAAGCCGCTGGACACGGTTACGCTATATAATAAGGGTGCTCTGTTTGTAAAATTATATACGTATGATACTACTCAAATACAAAGTGCCAAGCTGGTACAGCGAGCTAAATATGATGGGATTTACGTTAAAGATATAAAAATTAAAGAGCGAAACTTCACGGATGATACCACAAAAGGCCGTGCAGCCGTATTTTATGTTAAATTGTATTTTTGGGATACTGCGTTAAGTGCTAGACGATACACCTACAGTACTGGCTTACCATTTCCTTCGTTATCAAAGGCATTCCCTATACCAGACACTTTAGGTCTTTCTAATAAAAACCTAGAAGGAGTAGACTTTCCCGCTCCAAATACGACCTCCTATAGAGCCGATAGTATAGAAATAAGCATAGGGGTATTAGACTTTAGCTACCCTCAGTTTAAGCAGCGTTTGTACTTTGATGACTTAATACTTAGATACTCATCTGCGAGTGTAACTAATGTCGCTATTTTACCGAGCAGGCTGTATCCTAATCCGGCTGTGGGTAGTTTCACGCTAGACTTTGATGATGCTAGCCCAAAGCTGGTTCACATTTTTGACATACGTGGTACACTGATGCATACACAAGAAGTGAATAGCACATCTGCCACTATACCTACTCATACGTGGGCAGAGGGTGTGTATATGGTAAGGTGTACAGCTGAGCAAGGTACAAGCACACATAAGCTTATAAAACAATAATAAAAAGCACAAATAACTAGAAGGCCGCTATCCGAAATAGCGGCCTTTTTTTGGGTTTAGCTTGAATTGTAAATTTTAAAGTTATTCTTTTTCGCCTTAGCCTAGTACAATTAATGTCAATAAAATTCACATCATAAATGGCCATATTTCCGAATTTAGTCGTTAGAAATACACGTCGTAGCATTGGCTACGACTGTGTTTTCTGCCTCTATCTTCGAAAATCTATCTCATTTCTTAAGGTGAACTTTATCAACATCACTTGTATGATACCAAAACCCCTAGAAAGCGGAATGATTTTATTGATTTTATTTTCTTTGCTTTAATATTGTCTCCAAGTAAGACCTCTTGAAAAAAATAGTTGGATATATCAAGCAATTCTATCGTGAACACTTTAGTTGGGGTGAGTTTACTGTAGCACTGCTATTTCTCTTTGGCTTCTGCTTTTTTAAGTATTACAAGTACATTCCTTCGGATTGGGGTGAACAATCGTTACTTACCCGATGGTGGTATACCGCTTATTTGGCAGATTATAAATTCTCATTTCATCTCATTTTGTATGGTTCACCGCTACTTATAGGCTATTTCTTCAGTAGTTATTTTCATAAGGATTGGAGTAATTGGTCTAATCCGCAGTTTTGGTTTCTTTGTTGTTTTGGGATAGCTGTTTTCTCGTATCGTAGCGTATTAAGTAATCACGTAGACCAATGGCTTATTCCTTTTGAAAACTATGCGCATATTGATTGGCTTAGAAGCATTGTAGGAACTGTGGCAAGGGGTACCTTTTTATTTCTAGGGATATGGACTTATTGGTATTTTGCAGATAAGAATAAACAACCGTTCTACGGATTTACAGTTAAAAACTACAGCCTAAAACCGTATCTTGTTATGTTGGCTATTATGTTGCCGCTTATTGGTGTAGCCAGCACACTTCCCGACTTTTTAGCATCCTACCCGCAAGTACAAGATTTTAAATCTCTTGACTTTTCTAACGCCTCTCATTTTAAGCATTTAGCTTTATATGAACTCCTTTATGGCCTCGATTTTTTCAGTATTGAGTTCTTTTTTAGGGGTTTTATGGTACTAGCATTTGTAGGCATAGTTGGACCACGAGCTATACTTCCTATGGCTTATGTATATTTGGTTATCCATTGGAACAAACCTATGGGCGAACTCATAAGCTCTTTTTTTGGAGGCAGTCTTTTGGGAATAATAGCCTATTACAGCAGAAGTATCGTTGGTGGAATTATAGTTCATGTGGGCATAGCTTGGATGATGGAACTTGGCGCTTTTATCAGTAAATACTTTTCCCCTTGAACACCTTCTTAAGCACCAATATCAAAACTATAAAGGGCGTAGGTACCGTGCGTGCTGAAGTGCTAAACAAGGAACTTGGCATTTTTACTGTTGCAGACTTACTGTCTTATTATCCATTTCGTTACGTAGACCGATCAAAGTATTATGCTATAAGCGAGATAGATTCGAACTCAAGCTATATTCAATTAAAAGGATATGTTACCCACATCAAAGAGCTAGGAGACCAACGTAAAACAAGGCTTGTGGCCACGTTTACAGATGGTAAGGAAGAGATAGAACTACTTTGGTTTAAGAGTGTGAGCTATTTTAAGAGTAACCTTAAGTTGCGAGAAGAAATCATCGTATTTGGGAAGCCTACATTCTTTAACGGAAAAATAAATATTACCCATCCAGAAGTAGACACCGTTTATGGTAGAAGTAATGCGGCTGCGCTAGAAGCGGTATATAACACTACCGAAATGATGAAAACCCGCAGGGTAGAGAGTAAAGCCATTCGACAAACTATTCAAAATATGTTAACCCACGAGCACTTTGCAGTGCCAGAAATATTCCCTGCTGCATTTTGTGAAACCTACAAGCTAATACCCCGCGACAAAGCCTATAAATTCATTCATCATCCGCCAAGTGCGCGACATATAGATGCCGCAACCTATAGGTTTAAGTTTGAAGAATTATTTTTCTTACAATTTCCCTTCATACAACAAAAATTAAAACGAGGCGACGCCGCCGATGGCATAACCTTTGGCAAACAAAACAGTCTTTTTGAAACTTTTTGCAAGAATCACTTGCCGTTTGCTTTAACAGGCGCTCAAGAAAGAGTATTAACCGAAATTAAATCAGACTTCTGTTCAGGTAAGCAGATGAATAGACTCCTGCAAGGTGATGTTGGAAGCGGAAAAACCATAGTTGCGTTTTTAAGCGTGTTAATGGCCGTGGATAATGGCTATCAGGCTAGTTTAATGGCGCCTACAGAGATTCTAGCCATTCAGCATTATATTGGTTTAAAAGAGCTAGCCGACAAAATAGGTATAGAAATTGGTATTTTAACAGGCTCGTCCAAAACAAAGGAACGCCGAATTTTGCATGAAAAATTAGAAAATGGGAAGATAAAACTGCTTATCGGCACACACGCTTTGATAGAAGATGTAGTTAAATTTGAGAATTTAGGACTTACTATTATAGATGAGCAACATCGTTTTGGAGTTGCTCAGCGGGCTAAGCTAATGGATAAAGGCAAGCTAAATCCGCATGTACTGGTAATGACCGCAACTCCTATTCCGCGTACGCTGGCTATGAGCGTATATGGCGATTTAGATTACAGTGTTATTGACGAAATGCCCGCAGGTCGTAAGGCTATAAAAACGGCGCATCGATTTGGGTTTGCCAGAGAAAAAGTATGGGCTTTCATTAAAGAAGAAATCGCCAAAGGCAGACAAGCATACGTTGTTTACCCACTTATAGAAGAAAGTGAGACCCTTCATTACAAAGATTTAAATAATGGATTTGATCAATTGTTAACCTACTTCCCTAGGCCAGAATACCAAGTAGAAATGCTCCATGGTAAAATGAAACCTGCCGAAAAAGAAGCCAAAATGAAAGACTTCTCCGATGGGAAAACGCATATACTCGTTAGCACCACTGTAATAGAAGTAGGCATCAACGTACCTAATGCGAGCATTATGGTTATAGAGAGTTCAGAGAAATTTGGTCTATCACAGTTGCACCAATTAAGAGGTCGTGTAGGACGTGGCGCAGAACAAAGCTATTGCATATTGCTTAGCAATAAAAATCTAAGCGAGAACGCACAAACCCGCTTGAAGGCAATGGTAAGTACCACAAGTGGATTCGAATTAAGTGAAATTGATATGCAGCTAAGAGGCTTTGGCGATATAGCAGGAACTCGGCAAAGTGGGCTAGATCAATTGACACTCGCTTCTTTGAGCACAGACGCTCCTATCGCCGAAGAAGCGCGTAAAGCAATAATTGCATTATTAGAAGTAGATCCGGAATTAAGCAAACACCAAAACCTCAAAAAATACATGTCAATGCGACAGGGACATAAGGCTTGGGAGAAAATTGCATAGCTTAGATTAAAGGTTCGCCTTTTTTCAGTCTAAACCAATCAACTTCTAGAATTGGTATTTAATTCTCTATGTATTTTTTAAGCGCCGACAGATTGGTCGCTGTATTTATTTTATGGGTTTCTTCGGTTCTTAACATCATTCTGCTTCCCATACTTAATGCCTTCATTTTAACCATTACAGATATTCTAGTGTGGTTACTGTCTAATACTTCGAGGGTATAATCATCTGTTCGGCTAAAAAAATCGCGTACATCACCAACCAAAGCCAATCGGGTAAACGTGTCACAAACAGTTATCACACGGTGCATAACCATTTCCTTTGGATAAAATAAATCGTATTCACTTTCTATGCCTACTCCGTCCCCTTTTGTTTGTTTTGCGATATCTAGTCCGTGCATCCAGTTGGGCAAGGCTTGTGGTTCGTGCAGTGCCTCAAACACAGACTGTATAGTAGCACTTACATCCTCATTCACCTGAAATGTAATTTCTGATGGAGAAA
Organism: Chitinophaga pinensis; assembly: GCA_945889315.1. Classification (GTDB taxonomy): domain Bacteria; phylum Bacteroidota; class Bacteroidia; order NS11-12g; family UBA9320; genus UBA9320. The sequence continues at coordinate 21,840 of CAMDBP010000010.1, read as the reverse complement.
GTAAAATCAATCCATAAAATCCGGCAGCTATAAATAGCATAAAAATGCCGATGTATTTCATTACGTTCATGGGACAAAACTACGTTATTTCGAGAGATACCTCGCTGATAAATAGAGACTATGACCTAAGAGATATTGTACACAGAAAAGTAAAAGCTACTTAAGCTACTTACTCGTCAACCTTGCTACATACTTACCCAGTACATCCAATTCAATATTCACAATGCTACCTAGTCTTAGGCTGTGAAAATTGGTATGCTCATACGTATAGGGTATTATAGCGACGCCAAATTTACGATCACGTATATGTGTAACGGTAAGGCTAGTACCATTTATAGTAACGGAGCCTTTGTGTATGATGAGCTTTTCGGGAGCATAACCATTTATGTCTGTGAAATCAACATCTAGTTCAAACTCGTATTCCCAACTACCGTCTTTATCTTCTAAGCGTATAACAGTTGCTTTGCCGTCCACATGACCTTGTACCATATGACCATCCAGTCTGTCATTTAAGCGAATACAACGTTCAAAATTGACTTTGTCATTTACATTTAGTTGGCCAAGATTAGTTAATCGAAGTGTTTCTTCAATAGCGGTTACTTTATATTCATCGCCCCGGATGTCTACCACCGTAAGACAAACACCGTTATGTGCCACACTCTGGTCTATTTTAAGCTCATGGGTATACTCACTCTTAAAAGTAAATGTAAGATTGGTGCCTTTTCCCTCTATCTGGCTGAGGGTGGCTATGGTTTCTATTATTCCGCTGAACATTTATTTAAAACTCAAAAACAAATAACGGATACAAATTTCAAAACTAGTCCGTTAGACATTTCGCTTGTTTACAATAATTTTAGAAACGATTGCGATTAATTGCTCTAACTCTCCAAGTATATTATCAATCACCTCATTTTTGTAAGCCCCTACATACCTTAATATTTTCAAACTCATTCTTGTTTCTTTTAACTCCTTTATACTTAACGAAGCTTTAAAGATAAAGTCTTTTGTCGTAATTGTTCCCTGAAGCTCCCCGAAATTTAAAGCTGCACTTCCGGAAGATCTAATCATCTGTTTTGTGTAGTATTCAGAAGTGAAATCTTTTTTGATACTGCCACAATAAAGTACAATCTCTCCAGCAAAAGCAATTAACCTGTCCTCCAGATCAAAAGCCTTTGAATTTGAATTTGAGTTTGAGTTTGACACCTGAGCTTGTATTTCTTTTACTTCTCTACAATACTATGCAATCTCTCTGGCATAAGCAACTAACCTGTCCTCCAGATCAAAAGCCTTTGAGTTTGAGTTTGTATTTTAGTTTGACACTTGAGCTTGTATTCCTTTTACTTCAAAGAACCGCTCAAATACTCACGGTTCATTCTAGCAATATTGCTAATTGAAATTCCTTTGGGGCATTCCACCTCGCAAGCTCCAGTGTTCGTACAATTACCAAAACCTTCTGCATCCATCTGAGCCACCATATTTTGAGCTCTATCTTTAGCTTCTACTTGTCCTTGTGGCAACAATGCATATTGCGAAATTTTAGCGCCAACAAAAAGCATCGCACTACTGTTTTTACACGTTGCAACGCATGCACCACAGCCGATACAAGCTGCCGCATCCATAGCAAGATCTGCATCGTGTTTTGGGATTGCAGTCGCATTTGCATCTTGGGTATTCCCGCTTGTATTTACCGAAATAAATCCTCCTGACTGCTGAATTCTATCAAACGAACTTCTATTTACCACCAAGTCTTTTATCACAGGAAAAGCGTTTGCTCTAAACGGCTCAATATAGATAGTGTCACCATCCTTGAAGCTACGCATGTGCAATTGACATGTAGTAGTTCCTTTTACAGGACCGTGTGCTTCTCCGTTGATAAACATAGAGCAACTGCCGCATATTCCTTCTCTACAATCGTGGTCAAAAGCAACAGGATCATCACCACTATTGATTAACTGCTCATTGAGTACATCCATCATTTCTAAGAAAGACATATGCTCTGATATACTATTTACTTTATAGTCTACCATTTTACCTTTATCTGCGGCATTTTTTTGTCGCCAGATTTTGAGTGTTAAGTTCATTTCGCTCATCTTACTTATAACTTCTTTGTGTCAATTTAATATCGTTAAAATCCAATTGCTCTTTGTGCAATACAGCCTCACTTGGTTTACCTTTATACTCCCATGCTGCTACATAAGCATAGTTTTCATCATCGCGAAGCGCTTCACCGTCTTGAGGTCCTCCAACTTCTACAGATTCTTCTCTAAAATGACCTCCGCAGCTCTCATTTCTGTCTAAGGCATCTTTCGCAAAAAGTTCTCCTAATTCTAAGAAATCAGCAACTCTTCCTGCTTTTTCTAATTCCGGATTTAATTCATATGCCCCGCCTGGAACACTTACATTTTTCCAGAAATCCTCTCTTAGTGCGGCAATCTCTTCAATAGCTTCTTTTAGCCCTTTTTCATTTCTGCTCATTCCGCATTTATTCCACATAATATTACCCAACTGCTTGTGGTAATAGTCTACTGAATGAATTCCTTTATTATTAACCAGACCTTCAAGCCTTTCTTTTACTTCTTTTTCCGCAGCATCAAACTCTGGCAACGTAGTTGGTATTGTCCCAGTACGAATATCGTGAGATAAATAGTCTGCAATGGTGTATGGTAATACAAAATAACCATCCGCTAAACCTTGCATTAAAGCTGAAGCTCCTAATCTATTTGCTCCATGTTCAGAGAAATTAGCCTCTCCTATAGCATAACAACCCGGTATCGTAGTCATAAGATTATAATCTACCCAAACACCACCCATTGTATAATGAACTGCAGGGTATATCATCATCGGAGTTTCGTACGGATTTTCAGCTGCAATTTGTTTATACATGTCAAATAGGTTACCGTATTTTGCTTTAACGATTTCTTTACCTAGTTCTTTTAAGCGCGCATCGGTAGCACTAGACTCGCCTTTAAGTAAGGCCTGTTCTCTACCATATCGTAGAATCGCAGATGCAAAATCTAAGTAAACGGCCTCTCCTGTTGCATTCACACCGTAACCTGCATCACAACGTTCTTTGGCAGCTCTACTTGCTACGTCACGAGGCACCAAGTTCCCAAATGCAGGGTATCGTCGCTCCAAGTAGTAATCTCTATCTTCTTCTGCAATCTGAGTAGCTTTAAGCTTTCCTGCTTTGATGGCCGCAACATCTTCTAATTTAGCTGGAACCCAAATACGACCGTCGTTTCTTAGCGACTCAGACATAAGGGTTAGTTTACTTTGATAATCACCACTTCGAGGAATACACGTAGGGTGAATTTGAGTGTAACAAGGATTGGCAAAATAGGCACCTCTTTTGTGTGCTTTCCAACCCGCACTTACGTTACTTCCCATTGCATTGGTACTTAAGAAGAATACGTTACCGTAACCGCCTGTACCTAACACAACGGCGTGTGCCGAATGTCTTTCGATTTCACCTGTTACTAGATTCCGGGCGATAATTCCTCGTGCTTTACCGTCTACTACTACCACATCTAGCATTTCATGGCGGTTGTACATTGTTATTTTACCACGAGCGATTTGACGATTCATAGCAGAATAGGCACCTAATAATAATTGTTGACCCGTTTGTCCTTTCGCATAAAAAGTCCTAGAAACAAGCACTCCACCAAATGAACGATTATCCAATAATCCTCCATAATCTCGAGCAAAAGGTACACCTTGAGCCACACATTGATCAATAATATTTGCACTTACCTCTGCAAGTCTGTGCACATTGGCTTCTCTACTTCTATAATCTCCTCCTTTTACAGTATCGTAAAAAAGGCGGTAGGTAGAATCGCCGTCACCTTGGTAATTTTTGGCTGCATTTATTCCACCTTGCGCTGCAATAGAATGCGCTCGTCTAGGTGAATCTTGGTAGCAAAATGCTTTTACATTATATCCTTGTTCAGCAAGAGTCGCAGCGGCACTTCCGCCGGCCAGACCTGTGCCTACTATAATAATGTCAATATTTCTTTTATTGGCAGGGTTTACAAGATTAAGATGATCCTTGTAGGATGTCCACTTATCTTTTATTGGACCTGCTGGTATTTTTCCGTTTAATGCCATTTGATTAAATATCTACTTATGAATTAATGTGGATGAACGTTGTAATGATAAATTGCTATGAAGATGAATCCCAAAGGAATCGCAATCGCAAAAATATTTCCTAGCATTTTAATTACCGGAGTGTACTTCGTGTGATTGAAGCCAACCGATTGAAAAGAGGATTGAAAACCATGTAAAAGGTGAAGGGATAGCATTACGAAAGAAAGAACATACAAGAATACTCTCCATGGTTGGTGGGCAAATTTGTGAACTAACTCCTCATGATATCTAAAATTTTCCGTTCCTTCTATTAAACCACTGGTGTCTCCGATAACATATTTTGTATTGATTTCAGGTATCCAGAAATCATAGAAATGTAGCGCTAAAAATGCCAAAACAGCTAGACCCGAAATAATCATATTTCGACTCATCCAAGATGCATTTGCGCCTCCATTATATTTGGCATATTTCACATTGCGTGCTTGATTATTTTCATACTCAAGCTTCATTCCCCACACAAAATGAAAAACAACGGAGAAGATAAGTACCGGCTGAAGTACCCATTGAACCAATGGATTAGTCCCCATAAAATGAGAAACTTCATTGAAAGAATCCGCATTAAATACAGAGAGTAAATTGATACTTAAATGCTGCAGTAAAAAAAACATTAGGAAGAATCCGGTGAGTGCCATAATCACCTTTTTTCCTATACTTGACAAACCTTGTTTCTTGCTAGACATATATTGCTTTATATAACAACAAATTTAACATTGTGTTTAGAAGAGGCTAAAAAAAAATGAATAAACCAGCACTTTATCGCCGTATAGAATTTATCTAAATACTTGAAATCCTTATTTTTCGGTGACTAAAGCTTTTACCCTTAACTAAATGCTCTCGGGAAAATTAACAAGTCGTCTATATGGATAGCCCCGAACGAGGGAGCCGCCTGATAACGTTCATACTTTAAGCCACTGATTGTGTTGCGAGATTAAATAGTAATTCACATTTACTCCCAAGAATGAAGTTAACTTTTTTTTTAGCCTAAAAAGCCCCCACATTTGCACTTATGTATTCTATACTTCGAAGTATATTTTTCTTACTACCTCCGGAAAAGGCTCATTACACAACCATGAGTCTATTCAAGATGGTAAGCAAGTTGCCCTGGGTAAGAACCGCCTTTCAGTTTGCGGAAAACCCTATTGTAATAGATGGCCTAACGTATAAAAACAAAGTAGGTTTGGCCGCTGGTTTTGATAAAGCTGGTAAATTTTTGAATGAGTTGTATACGCTTAACTTTGGTTTTATCGAGGTAGGGACAGTTACTCCAAAACCCCAAAGCGGAAATCCCCAACCGCGTTTATTTAGGCTAACCAAAGACAGAGCCTTAATCAATCGAATGGGATTTAATAATGAGGGGTTAAAATCCTTGCGAAAACGCTTAGAAGCATTCCGTAAAACTCATCCAAATTGTGATATGCAAATTGGTATTAACATTGGAAAGAATAAAACAACACCCAATGAAAATGCCGTTGAAGACTATGTAAAATGCTATGACGAGCTCTATCATCTTGCCGATTTTTTTATCGTTAATGTAAGTTCTCCAAACACCCCTAATCTGAGAGAACTTCAAAACAAAGCAGAACTAAAGAAAATCATATCGGCATTGCTTGACATTCGAAAAACAAAAGAGAAATGGAAACCCATTTACCTAAAAATAGCGCCAGATTTAACCTTTGGTATGCTAGATGAGATTGTAGAGCTGCAACAAGAGATTGCCTTTGAAGGTATAGTTGCTACGAATACCAGTATCGATAGGACTCTACTGAAAAACAGTCATAAAAAACTGGTAATTCAAATTGGAGATGGCGGCATAAGTGGCGCTCCTGTGCTAGAAATATCTAACTCTTTTGTGAAGCACATCCGCTCTAAATCGGACATGACCATTATAGGTGTTGGAGGTATAGAAAATGCTGCTAGCGGACAATCTAAACTAGACGCTGGTGCTAATCTAATTGAAGTTTATACTGGATTTATATACACCGGGCCAGAGTTACTAAAAGAGTTAGGAGGTTTATAACTCTTTGTTATTTTCCGTCTGCTTTCGCAGAATCCCCTTTCTTGCGCTGACGTTCTGTTACACCCGTGTATCTGCGTGGATATTTCTCTATATCGTCCAGAAGTGACTTTAACTTAACTACTGTGGAATCAAGTTTATTATACATTTCCTTGTCATTAACCAACATACCCAGTGTTCCGTCTTTGCCATTTATCGCCTTAGTAGTTTTCTCCAGTTCCTCACTTAAACTTTTTACATGGATAGCTAGGGCATTAAACTCTATAGCACTGATTTCCTTTGTAGTCGCGTCTATTTCAGTCAATATGCCATCAATCTTTGGAGTCAATCCCTTTAATCCAGTGGTTGTTATTCGTACATTACTCAATATGGCAGTTATATCTCTGTCTTTACCATCTAGTAACTTATTTAACTTATCTGCAGTTTCTTTAAACGACTTCAAGGCTAAGGATGCATCTTTTAACGTACCCTCTAAATCTGCACCCGAGATTGCCGTATCGATGTTCCCCAGAACAGAGTTCACACTTTTTGTAAGCGGTTCAAGCACTCCACTCACCGCTTGTGCAATACCTTGATCTTGTTCGGCCACCAAAAAATCGCCTGTACCCGCAAATTCAGTACTATTCCCAAAAATAATTTCAATCGCTTTACTTCCTATCATGTCATTATTTACGATTTTCATAATAGAATTCTTAGGCAATTTGATGTCATCGGGGATGGTAATCCCAACTGTTAGTCTAAAACTGTCGTTTCTATCCATTGTGATGGAAGTCACACTACCCACTTTGTAACCATTTATAAGTACGGGATTACTTTTGAACAGTCCTTCAATTCGGTCGTACTTCCCAAAGTACTCATTTGAAGTAGTGAACATGTCTTGCCCCTTCATAAAATTGTATCCAAAAGCTAAGATGGCAATTGCTGTTGCCGTTAAAATCCCCACTTTTGTTTCCTTTGTTATCTTCATTTCTTGTTTTATACTATTGGTTTTAGGCTGTCTTATTGCCTACACTTAATTAAGGATTCAAATATACCAGAAGCGATTCATTAGTAGATCTTTTCTTCCACTAGTTGTGGCTCTTTATTTGAATTTACCCTAAATTCCATCTTGAAAATCTCATACTTCTCTGTTATATCCCTATATTTTTCAATATCATTTTACATTCGACACAATTCGACTTTGTAGCACTTCAATTTATCGATAATTTCAATCTGTTCAAAGCATAAGAACTTATTACCCTCAAAAGCGACATTAGAAATAATGATATTCTTGACTGGAAGACTTTCTTTGTGGCATATAAGTTGTTCATTTGCACGCGTATTTAAACCTACTTTAACAAGCTGATTATTTCTTTTGTACAATTTTAAGAAAACATATCGCCAACACCTTAAAAATCAGGCGCTTTTGTATCAACGTATAGCCTTGTTGTGTTTTCTATTTTATACACCTTTTTTTGGTCAAGCACAGCAAGCTGATTCCACAAGCAAATTTGTTGATTCTATATATCAAGTCGACAGTATCGGTTATGACAGTTTAGAATTCTCTATCGATAAACACGTGTCTGACCTCGAAGCCTCACTAGATTATGAAGCAGATGATTCCATAGTACTAGATATGCCGTCTAGAAAGGCCTATTTATATGGCAACGCCAAGATAAGCTACCAAGAAATAATTATCGTAGCAAATTATATTGAAATCGACCTTGATTCTAAAGATGTATTGGCTCGTGGAATTGTAAATGATAGTACCCGAGATTATAACGGAAGACCCAGCCTAGAAGACAATGGGAAAAAGTATGAAGCAGATACCATGCGCTATAACTTCCAGTCTAAAAAGGGTATTTCCTTTGGCGTACTAACTACGGAAAGCGATGGACTCATACATGGCGAGCGCGTGCTAAGAGATAGCCAAGAAAATATTTACGTAAAAAACGCCAAGTTTACTACCTGTGATTTACCTGAACCTCATTTTTATATTAAAGCCGATAAGATTAAAGTAATTCCTAAAAAACAGATCATCACGGGTCCTGCCAATCTTGTAATTGCAGATATTAACACACCTCTTTTTGTTCCTTTTGGGTTTTTCCCTGTTCCTGACAAACGAAAACAAGGCATACTTTTCCCAACGTTTGGGGAGTCTCAGGCCTATGGTTTTAACATACGAAATCTGGGTTACTACGTGCCAGTAAATGACTTTCTGGATGTTCAAGTAATGGGGGATATTTATTTCAGAGGGAGCTGGAGAGCATCGGTAAGCTCCCGGTATAACAAACGCTATAAGTACCAGGGTAATTTAAATTTTGAAACCTCCAGTTTCAAAATTGGTGAACCCGAATCACCCACCTACTCCGTTCGGAAAGATTACAAAATTGGATGGACCTATAACCGAGATGCCAAAGCTAAGCCTGGATCTAGTTTTGGTGCCAGCGTAAATTTCTTAACCCGAAATTTCTCTAAAAATAACACGACGAATTACCAAGACATTATTAGTACTAACTCCAACTCTAGTGTTACATACTCAAGAGCAATATTGGATAAGAAGGTAAATGTGAGTATAAACTCGAATATGACACAAAATCTTTCAACGGGTGAGTTGAATATGACTTTGCCTCAGTTTACCGCTAATTTAAGTAGGCAAATGCCTTTTAAAAACTTCTATTCCAAGAACGAAACGGCAAAAAGTTTTATGCGAAATCTCGGTATTTCGTATCAAGGTACTTTTAAGAATGAGCTTAAAACGGCAGACACCATTTTAGTAGCCGCAGTAAGTGAGACTTTTGGTGTGAAAGCCAGCCTTAATACTCCTCCGCTTAGAGATGACTTTAGAAATGGTGCAAGTCATGTTGTCCCCATCAATACATCGTTTAAAGCATTAAAATGGGTAACAGTTTCTCCTAGTTTTAGTTTTAGTGAATACTGGTATTTTAAAACAACCGAAAAAACGTGGGATGCTTTAGGAGATTCTGTTGTTGTCAATAACGATATCACTGGCTTTTCAAGAGCTATGTCCTATAATACTTCCATAGGATTTAGTACTATTTTATATGGAACGAAAGCTTTTAAAGATAAAAAAATAGTAGCAATACGTCACGTTGTGCGACCCAACCTAAACGCGATTTGGAATCCTGATTTTCAAAGTGGCGCTCAAAATGGCTACAAATCATATATTGATTCCCAAATGATGGTAAAATCCTATTCTGTGTACGAAAATGGGATACTAGGAAGGCCGAATGGTGGACCACAAGCATCTTTAAATTTTGGATTTGGAAACAACCTAGAGATTAAAGTTAGATCCCCTAAAGATACTGCCAACGGAGGAATAAAGAAAATTAAGATCATAGAAAGTTTGAATATAGGAAGTGGATATAACTTCTTGGCAGATTCTTTTAATCTAGCAACGTTAAATATCTCTGGGAATACCACTATCTTGAATAAGATTAGGATGAATTTTAGCACTTCCTTCGACCCATACAGCTACACATTAGTAGGCCCGAATGAGGTTGCTACGCGCTACAATCAATTCGCACTCAATGAAATGAAAAAGCTAGGACACTTCGTTCAAAGCGTGGTGTCTATTTCCACTAACCTTAATCCGCAAGCGTTCAAAAAGAAAGAGACCGACAAGGTGAATGAGGATGAATTAGAGTACATCAACAATCACCTACAAAACTATGTAGACTTCAACCTTCCCTGGAGTCTTAATCTGAATTACAATCTAAATTCACGTACTCCAGTATTAAAAGAAAAAACGGTAAGCCAAAGTATAACGTTCCAAGGAGACATAAAACTTACCGAAAATTGGAAGATTGGGGTAAGCAGTGGATATGACATCACCAAAAAAGATATCTCTTTCACTTCTCTTGAATTTTTTAGAGACTTACATTGCTGGCAAATGAATTTCAAGTGGTACCCTATTCAGCGTCAGATGTTCGACTTTGGTATTAGCGTAAAATCAAGTACTTTAAAAGACCTGAAACTAAACCGTCGTAGAAGCTGGTTTGATTTTTAATTCAAAAAATTCTACACCTAAAACAATTGACTTCTTGCCCAACAAAGGCTAGTATTAACGGCATAAAACCCCGTAAAAAACACGTACTGTACTTCTCTACATGGTATTTTCAAAAAACTAAATTTGCATCGTAAATCAAGCATTAACAGACACATATCACTTGACTACCTCGCTGATGCTAACGTTTGGAAAACATTTGTACAAAACATCAAACCAAGTCAACTGCTTCTAGTTTATCAGAATTGGATAATCTACAATTACAACAATTTATAAGTGGCAAAACATCGAACTGGCAAAAACAGCTTTAGAGCGGGCTCAATTGAGCTATAGCAATGGCACTATTACCTTTAACGATTTGCGTATTGCACAGCTCAATAATTATTGGCTCAAAATAACTTAAATCAAGCTAAAATAAATCTAGTAAAAGTGTACTACACAACCGCTAGACTTGCTGGTGGTTTGTTAACCAATTAAGTAGGTTAAAAGTATTAACATCATTCGTAGACTGCTCCTAAGTCTACGAATAATTACCTAATTATATTCTACTTTGGTAGGTATACAATTCGTAGTATCTGCCTTTCTTATCCAGCAACTCTTGGTGTTTTCCGCGTTCTGCAATATGTCCATTTTCGATAACCAAGATTTGGTCCGCTTGCTGAATCGTGCTTAGCCTGTGGGCTATTACAAAGGTAGTTCTATCCTTCATTAAGATATTTAAACTCTTCTGAATATAGCTTTCACTTTGCGTATCTAGGTTTGAAGTTGCCTCATCTAGAATAATGATTTTAGGATTGGCAAGTAACGCGCGTGCAATAGAAATACGCTGGCGCTGACCGCCACTTAATTTTACACCCCTCTCTCCTATTACCGTATCTAATCCATTATCAAATCTATCGGTAAACTCGTCTACATAAGCTCCTTTTACCGCAGCTAAAAGCTGTTCTTCTGTCGCATCTGGTCTTGGGAAAAGTATATTTTCTCTAATCGTACCTTCATATAAAAAATCATCTTGAAGGACCACTCCTAGGTTCCGTCTGTAACTGCTTAAATTAACGTGAGCTAAATCTTGTCCATCTAACGTTACGTGGCCACTTACAGGATTTAAGAAGGTGGCTGCTAGTCCCGCAATAGTAGATTTACCACTGCCGCTTGACCCTACAAGTGCGGTTACACTTCCTGCATTTGCGTTAAACGAAATATCGTGCAAAACATCTTTATCTTCTTCATAGCTAAAACTCACGTTATCAAAAACAATATCACCTTTGATTGGACCCAACACCACGTTACGCACCTCAGGATCATCTTCTTCCGTCATATTCATAAGCTCTTGCGTACGATCTAAACCTGCCAGTGCTTCTGTAAGTTGACTGCCAATATTGCTCATTTGAACAATAGGTGCTATCATAAATCCTAAAAAGAGCGTGAAAGAAACAAAATCACCATTGGTCATGGTATTTTGCATCATAAAATAACCACCCATACCCATGATACCTGCAGATGCAAGTCCTAATAAAAAAGTTGATGAGCTGGTCATAAGAGAGGTAGCTGTCAAGCTCTTCTTCACATTAAGAAACAGACGTTCAACGCCTTCCTCAAATGTTTTATTCTCTTGCTCTTCCGCATTAAAACCTTTAATAACACGTACACCATTTAGTGTTTCGGTAAGTCTTCCAGTGACATCTGCGCTTATCTTTCCGCGGTCTCTAAAAATAGGTCTGATATAGCCAAATGCTTTCAACGCTATGAATCCAAAAAGGCCAACAGGCAAAAAAACAAACAGGGTCATCAAGGCATTTATTTTTAATAAGAAAACCAACGCAACTATTGCCGTTATACTTCCACCTATAAGTTGCACCAATCCTGTTCCTACCAAATTACGTACACCTTCTACGTCATTCATCACTCTGCTTACCAATGCCCCCGACTTATTATTGTCAAAAAAGCTTATCGGTAGGGTTAGTAATTTACGTTGTACTTGAGCTCTAAGAATTGAGATTAGACGCTGTGCTTCCACACTTAGTATCTGCGTAAGTGCAAATGATGTAACGGATTGTATTAAAATGGCACCTCCCACAAAAGCCAAAACATTCCACAAATCACTTTTAATGCCAGAAGGCACTACTTCATCTAGTAAATTTTTAGTCTCATACGGAAGCACTAATCCGGATAAACTTCGAATAACGATTAGAACCAGACCCAACGAAAGGATTTTTCTGCGTGGCCATATATATTCATTAAACGCCCACTTGAGCGACACTTTTTTCTTACTCATCGCCCCATAAAAGCTAAAAGCAAGCCAAATAGAAAGTGTGACTTAACGGCAGAGTTTAGTGCAACTCGTTACGTGAAATTTACGGTGTAATGGTAAAAGCAGCGGTAGTAAATTCAAAAATTCGGCCATCGGTATTCTCAAATTTTACGCGAATAGTCATTTCTTGCTGCACCTCTGGTGCTTGATGCATAGTTAGATGTAAAACAACAGGCGTCCCAACCACCATTTGTAGTACTGCATTCCTAAACGCTTCGTCATTCGTTATAGGAACGGAACCAATCCCTACGTAATTGTCACACAAGCTAAATAGAGACGTTAAATCTTGTGTTCCATTAGCCGAAACACCCTCAACACGTATTCTCCTCAAATCCCAACAAACAGGAAAAGAAGGGGCGACTATAGCGTACGCGCTAAAATTACTATAGGTACTGTTGTTTGAAATCAGTTCTGGCTTCCCATAAAACCGAATAACCAGTTTCGAATAATTTACTTCGCCTCCAGAATCTACTTCTAAAAGAATGCCATTGTCTACTTGCAAAAGGCTGGCATCTTGTAAAATCCCTGTAACCGACATATGGGTTTTTCGATCACATTTATCGGTAGATAGGGGTTCGTGCTTACATCCATACTCTAACGCTGTAAATCCGATTATGAAGAATAGGATAAGTACATTTCGTTTCATAATTTATGGTTTTACTAGAATGGGTGCTGTGGTTGTCTCAAAAATTCGTCCGTCTGTGAGGTAAAAAGATATACGATAGGATTGCACTTGAACTTCATTGGGTGCCTTTAGAATGCTAAACGTAAAGTATTCTTCTGAATCCAACAGGTTGTTGAGCATAATACGGTTAGTTGGTTCACTCCAATCTAAGGCTAGTTCTTCGTGATAATGATTAGTACTCATAACGATAGAATCCAATTCCGTTTCTTGACCATTGATAATTTGCACTACGTGCAGAGAATCAAGTTCCCAGTCATTTATATCTATTGGTGAAGGACATGGCTCTGCAAAAGTCGAAGTCCCAAAATCGTTATTTTTAGGGTTGTAGGAAATTAGTTCTCTAAGGAGTTTTACATGTATTTGAAACTTGTCAAATGCCACGGTATCTCCTGATTTATACAAATCCCAACTGGCATTTACCGTTTCTTTAAGACTAAGAATATCTGTAGTATCAATACCCTTTATAGTGTAACTACTGTCTTTATAATCGCCGCCGCATCCTCTATTATTGGGAAAGCAGCTCCAATCCAGCATAACGAAACCGAGTAAGCCTATGATTGATACTATTGTTCTGTTCATATTTTTAAGTTATTGCAGGTTCTTGGTCTGAAGTTAGAGATTTATGGTGTTATGATAATAGGATCTGTAGTGGTTTCGAAAACGTTCCCGTCGGAGTCAAAGAATTGAATGGTGTATGTTTTCTCGGATATTGTAGTTGGCCGTTTCAGCATAACAAGATGGCACCGGACGTCATCGCTTATAATGGTTTGGATATTTTTCAAAAAAACATCTGTATCTGTAAATGGAATTTTACTTCCAACGCTAGATATAATCCCAAATTGATCACTCACATTACTAGACTGTACATTTTCCTTTTCTAAAATTTTGACAGAATCAATAGTGGTTTGTTGCAAATAAAAAGTTCCAACACAATCAGCATATGCCGAGAATCCAAGTCCATTACTACGATGATGAACCATTCTGTTTTCAAAATAAATAGCCATTCGTACTAAGCTATAATTAACGGTGTCTCCCGAACTCAAATCGTTTGTATATACTCCAACAGAATCTGTTTCAACTACCAAATTTGAAATATGGGCTAGCTTAACATTAAATGCCTTAGAGTCTCCACATTTTTTATAACAGCTCCAATCTAGCAAACACAGGCCACCGAGGAATATAAAAAGAGATAGGTATCGCAGCATAACACAACAAATATCGAAATAAATAATGAACGCACACCACGGCTGCGTCAACTTACCGTCACTTACGCTATCACCTCACCACCGCGCACTCGTTGGAAAGCACTAACTACCTCCGCATGATGCGGTGTGTTTTTAATAAAGAACCGCACGATCATCGCTTTTTCTTCTTCGGTAGCTTCCAGTTGGTTCAGAATATTGAGCAGGTGCATTTTCATATGACCTTGCTGTATGCCTGTGGTAGTAAGGCTTCTAAGAGCAGAGAAGTTTTGCGCTAAACCCACTGCGGCACTTATCATCATAAGTTCTGCAGCACTTGGATTGCCCATCATTTGATGCGCAAATTTTACCATAGGATGTAATCCCGTAATACCACCCACTGTACCCAATGCTAAAGGCACTTCTATCCAAAATTTAAATTGACCATCGCTCATGTCTGCGTGGGTCAAACTACTGTATCTGCCATCCTTACTTGCATAAGCATGTGCACTCGCTTCTATCGCTCTAAAGTCGTTTCCAGTGGCCAGAATTACAGAATCGATACCATTCATAATACCCTTATTGTGTGTTACTGCACGATAAGGCTGTGTTTCGGCAATGCGTACCGCAGTTGTAAATCGCTCGGCAAACGCCTGAGGTGACATATCTGTACCCTCTACCATTTGTGCTATGGGGCAGCGTACTTCTACTTTTACAAGACACTTAGGCGTATAGTTACTTAAAATGCACATCACTACTTCAACTTCATTCACCGCAAGAGAAGCATTCGCTATTTCACTTTTTAGTACATCTGCAAATTTCTCTAAGCATGAATTAATAAAATTAGCACCCATACTGTCACAGGTTTCAAACTCAGCTTCTAGTTGATAATAATGCAGGATATCCGCTGTTTTATCTACTAACTGTATGGCTAATATTCCTCCACCACGCTTGCGCATATTGGCCGTTATACCATTTGATTCGGTATAAAATTTGGGTACTATTCCGGCTATAAATGAAGTTAAATCATCTGTATTATCCCCTTTCCATAAAAAGTGAACATGGCCTATTTTAGTAGTACTTTTCACTGTGGCTTTAAAACCACCTTTATCAGCCCAAAAGTTAGCAGACTTTGCCGCCGCCGCTACTACCGAACTTTCTTCGGTAACCATGGGCACGGCATATTCCTTCCCGTTTATTAAGAAATTAGGAGCAATACCCATAGGCATGTAGAAGTTAGATACGGTGTTTTCTATGAACTCATCGTGAAGCGTTTGTAATTTTTCATCGCTATGCCAGTAGCTCACAAGCACTTCTCGTGCTTTTTCTTCACCGTTAAAATAGTTGGCAATTAGCCACTCAATTTTAGCCTCTTTAGTTAATTTACTGAATCCCTTAATCATTTATCTTAATGTCAAATAGGTTTTAGCTAATTGATATCCTTTTAACTGTAACTCAACATATTCTTCCAGCTCATCGTAGCTTCCTCGTGCATGTTTTAAAAAAGCCGAAGCTTGTCCGTAAATGGCATTTGCGTCTATACGCTGGGTGTGATAGTATCCATCCATGAAATCTTTAACGCCACCGCTTATGATGATATCTGCTTGTTTATTATTTTCACCTAATTCTTCTGCTAGACAATTATAAAATCCAACCATCTCTTTGGCAGTGTGTCCCCATTCAGCTACCTTATCATATGCCTCATGTCGCATTTCTGAGCTGCGATGCATTTCTAGTTTGCTAAAATTAGTACCACCATGTGCACCAAAATCTATAGCTGCTAGCGGTAACTTCATCAATGCTCTCAAACTATTTGGCCCAAATCCTTGACCTACCTCTTTTACGATTATCTTAAGATCTAATTCCAGTGTTTTTTGGATGATTTCTAACGGAGATGTTTTAAAAATATCACCTTCAGGTTGCAACCATTCTTGTAACGGATTCACATGAATAATAAGTCCATCCGTCTCTGTTCGCTTAATTAATTCAGCGATTAAATACTCTTTACCTACGTCAAAAAGCTCATCAATCTGAGCAACTCCAAGATTTGCATACAAGGGAAAATCACCCATTTCTTTACGAAGTTTAAAATCCGAAAGATATTCATCATCATGTAAAATTATTCTGCAACTTCCTAAGCCCATACCTAGTCCGAATTGGCCACATACCCGTGCTAAATTTCTGTTTATGGTTCCGGCTTCTTTTGTGCCGCCTGTCATGCTGCTCACCCAAAGTGGTGCATTCATTTGCTTACCTGCAAACAATACTTTTTCTAGGTCGCCTTTCGGATGTGCACTAAAAAGAGGTTCGTAGTAAAACCGATTATCTTGGTTTGCCACCACAGACTCAAAAGCCATTTCTATGTGATCTTTCTTACGATCGGATGTTTCTGTATGTCCCACGGGTGCGAATTTAATGATAAGTTAAGGAGTACAACAGTTAAAGGGGGAAAGTGTTGTATAGCCAACTTAACCTGATGACGCTACAATCCCACAAATACTTAGCTTCCTAAAGTGACTTACACAGAACACTTCAAGCGACTTCTTCTTCCGAGTTGCTCTAATTCTACTTTGAAGTAACAACTTCCCTTTTGCCCTTCACTAGTAAGCTGATCGCGGTAAGCACTAAGCATGGCTAGCTTCTTTTTGCCCTTTCCCTCTACAATTACCTCGTTAACCATGTGATTCGTAAATGTGAGTCTGTAGCTATACCCTCGGGTGTTTTGCCATACTAATTTTTTAATGGTAATCATTCCATGGGTGCACGTAGAATCGGGAAAGACGATAAGTAAATCTCTAGAGTCCCATATCTCGCAAGGGCGATGAATAGAATCTGTTTCCCATTTTTTTTGATAGTGATTAATCGTGGTTTCCTCTTGAGCCATCACCCAACTGGTCATTATCAAAAAAACTGAAATTAAAAAAAATCGCATAAAAAATCCCTAGGCACAAACCTAGGGATTTAATAGTATTAGTTTGAATTTATTATCAATTATTCGCCAGTAACCACGGTTACAACACGAGATATCATAAGACCTGATTCTATTTTTTGATCTACCGTTGAAATTTTAGTGATTCCACCATTTTCAGCAGCTTTCTTTATAGATGCATCGCCACCGTCAAGTGCAAATCCAAAAAAAATTCTGTAACTTGATTTACCTACTTTACCACCATCTGGATTATCTGTTACGAAAAGTGGACCACTTACGCTACAAGCGGTTATGGACATTATGAACAAACCTGTGAATAGTGCTTTTGTTAAATTTTTACCTTTCATATTATTTTAATTCTGTTCCTGTTACAATTATTTTTACTTGAGTTATAAAACCATAGTTTGATGTCTTAACATCTACGGTAGCTATCTTATCAATGTTTCCATTTTTAGCTGCTTCAATAAGACCAAAATTTTTGTTGGTAGAATACAAAGCCTGCTCTAGATTTGGCCCAGCAGATGTTCCAAAAATAAGCGTAGTTTTTGAGGTCCCAACAGCATCTCCTATCTCGTTATTTGTTACTGCAAATGGTCTAGTAACGGTGCAAGAGGTAACAAAAAATGCAGCCCCTATCAAAAGTAATATTTTAATATTTTTCATAATTATTCGCCTGTTACTGTTGTTTTAACTTTTGGAAAAATAAGTATTTGAGTCATTTTAAACTCCGCAATTCCAACTTTTGAAATGTTCCCATTTTCCTTTGCCTTTTGGAATGAGAAATCTAAGTCTGGCTTCATTAAACCTCCAGACGCAACTCCAACTTTTGAGCCTACAGGATTATTTGTAACCTGGGCGGTGTGTGCCACTACGCAAGAAGAGAAGAGACTTCCCATTGCAAGCACCATTACTATTGTTTTAAAATTCATTTCGATAAATTAATTTACTTTATAAAACAAAAATAAAGTTTTTATTGAATTCTCAAAACTCTACGACATTTGGATTATAGCTGTTTGAAGCTAGTGTAAAATTCGATATTACTTTCTTGAGAAGTGAAAATCTCTAGTATGGATGCGGTTTTACATTGCAATAAATTATCCATAGCCTGTGCAAAAGATCCCAAGGTATCTCCTTTGAAATACTCCAATTTAAAATGCTGGGCGAGATTCTCAGCGCTATATGAATGGGGCGTAGTTTGATAATTACGGGCATCTCCTAATTGCTTCGGCCCATCAATCATCTCAAAAATACCACCTGAGCTATTATTCAATATAATGATTTTAAGATTTGCCGGAAGTGCCGAATTGAACAGCCCATTTATATCATAAAAAAATGCTATATCGCCCGTTATCAAGTAAACATCTTCAGAAACAGTAAGTGCATGACCTACTGCAGTGCTTGTACTACCGTCTATACCACTCGTACCTCTATTGGCATACAAGGTAGTTTTAGTTAGTTCATTATTAAGCAAATAAGACACATACCGAACTGGCATTGAATTACCTACATGAATAAATGCTTCGTCTGGTATTTTATTTAAGATATAATTTACCGCACAAAACTCATTAAATCTAGACCAATCTAACCGGGCAAACCTACTTTGAAACTCCTTGCTCAGGTTAATCCAAGCATGCAAATAGGCCGACCCCAAAACATTGACTGAATCATGGTTTGCAGAGTTCAGCTTCAAAATCATCTTGGGATTAACAATCACGGGGCTAGTCCCAAACATATCGCCTACTTCATCATATGCCGAAAGATGAATATGTACCGGGGGTTTATAATGTTGTAAAAACTTCTTTAATCCTTTAGAAACAGTTGTTGTGCCCGTTGTAATCAGTATATCCGGTCTTAGTACAGCTAAAAAATCAAGTCCATTTTCTTTGCAAATACCGGAGAAGAGCATGGAATCCCAATAGCTTATTTTACTTATTCGGTTGCTGGTTATATCTGATAATATGACCATATTCTCTTCATTTTCTACCTCTACTTGCTCCCCGTCTTGCATGCCATTAAAAACCAAAACTTTTTTGAATTGCAAGTCCCAATTGAAGTGGTGCGCTAAAGACTCCATATTTATTTTGGAACTGACAGGCGGATTATACGCGGCTAAATTAGAAGTGCTCAATCCTTCCAACGTAAACTGATAAAAAGGCTCGCGAATAGGCACATTGACATGAATAGGTCCTATTATCTCTGTATCCAATACCTTTAAAACCCGCATAGCAATATCCTTAAATGATGTTTCATCCTCATATTGATCCGATGTTTGAAATTCGGCACGCACGTGGTTTTTGTATAAGCCTTTTTGTCGAATGGCTTGCCCATCCCACGCGTCAATTTGCTCTGCAGGTCTATCAGCAGTAAGCACAATGAGCGGCACTCTAGCATAATACGCCTCTGCAATAGCAGGATAAAAATTGATAGCTGCAGTACCGCTAGTACAACATAAAATAACCGGTTGCCTGCTATGTTTTGCCATACCGAGCGCAACAAAAGCTGCACTTCGCTCATCGATTACACTATGACAAATCTTAGCACCATTTTTTAAAGCGTATATAATAGGAGCATTTCTGCTACCCGGCGATATCACCGCGTGCTCGCCAGGCAAGTAACTGATTAAGGTGTTTATACATTGCTGTAGGCTCATTACGGTTCAAAAGTACGAAGGCTTTAGAAAGTGTGATACACTTTATTCATTTTTAGCACTAATTTTTACGCCTTCACACAAGGGATATAGTTGTTTTTATTCACACGTTGCATGGACAAAACACATATCATCACTCAGGCTTGCGGTAATATTGACACCAAGCATCTGAAATGTACTTTCATTTCTTAAAAAGCAAGTTGAAATCTTTAGCCATTTTTAAAGACTAAGTACAAAATCTATTTTACCTTTGAATAACTTTTAGAAAAATGGCAATTGAACTAAAAATACCTTCAGTAGGCGAATCAATCACTCAAGTAACAATCTCATCATGGCTTAAAGCGGATGGTGATTATGTTGAAATGGATGAAGCTGTCGCAGAATTAGAAAGCGAAAAAGCAACTGTTGAACTCAACGCAGAGCAATCTGGAATACTTAAAATATTAGTAGAAGAAGGTACTGATGTAGAAATTGGTGCCATAGTAGCATCTATTGATACGGATGCATCGGCTCCTAAGAAAGATACCTCCACAGTACGTGAAGCCCCTGCAAAAACAGAAGCTCCTTCAGCACCTAAAGCCGAGGCAGTTAAAACTACTGAAACTACTTATGCTTCGGGTACTCCTAGTCCTTCCGCAAGTAAAATATTAGCTGAAAAAGGTGTAAATAGCAGTACAGTAAAAGGTACTGGAAAAGATGGAAGAATAACTAAATACGATGCAATGATGGCTGAGGCAGGTGCGTTTGATTATAGCACCGCAAGTGAGGCAAGTCGTGATCAACATCGTGAAAAAATGAGCAACCTGCGAAAAACAGTAGCTCGTAGACTCGTAGCTGCTAAAAATGAAACGGCCATGCTAACTACCTTTAACGAGGTAAACATGAAACCTATTTTCGATGCGCGAGATAAATACAAAGCAAAATTTAGCGAAATACATGGCGTAAACCTTGGCTTTATGTCTTTCTTTACGAGAGCTTGTGCGCTTGCATTACAAAAATATCCTAGCGTTAATGCATTTATTGATGGGGAAGAAATGGTGATGAATGATTTTGTTGATATTTCCATTGCGGTAAGTAGCCCTAAAGGACTCATGGTTCCTGTGATGCGCAATGTTGAACATATGACCATGTGGGAAATAGAAGCTGAAGTAAAACGTCTAGCACTAAAGGCACGAGATGGAAAACTTTCCATACCTGATATGACCGGCGGTACTTTTACAATTACAAATGGAGGTGTATTTGGAAGTATGCTAAGTACTCCAATCATCAATCCTCCACAGAGTGCTATACTTGGCATGCACAACATTGTAGAGCGTGCCGTAGTAGAAAACGGAAACATCGTAGCTCGCCCTATCATGTATGTTGCACTGAGCTATGACCATAGAATTATTGATGGAAAAGAGTCTGTTGGATTCCTTGTTACCGTAAAAAATTACCTTGAAAATCCTGAGACTATGCTTATGGGCAAAGATCCTATGGATGTGTTAATGGGATTATAAAAATTAGATTTACCTGAGTTTCACCAACCGTATACTTGATTTATTCACTGTAAAATGTTACCGATAATGACATTCCGGACATAGAATCAACCCATTACAGTGAAAAGAACTAAACAACTCGTAGAAAATACCCAAATAGATGAGCGAATAAAGCCTGCTCATCTAGCACCACACCTAAATTCTAGCTTAGACTCCGCCGAGAAAAAAACAAATCCTATGATGGATGAGTCCATTTCGTTTCGCGATGTTTCAACGTTTGAGAACAAGCTTAAATCGTTACGACGACTGATTGAACACTTAAATGTGATTAAAAGTATCCGCTATCAGCGTACAGAAGAAGACACCTATTGCAATGTTTACGCATATGACTATTGTTACTTTGCGGGAGTATATCTTCCTCGTATTTGGTGGACTGATGATGCGAT
>CAMDBP010000009.1 GCA_945889315.1 Chitinophaga pinensis | reverse complement strand
TTGGGCTATTTTTTCGGCATCGGTTCCCACAATTGCCACCTCAAAATAAGGCATAGTGTACTTTAGTTGTGCTCTAGCCCAGTTACTGTGCCCACTGGGATAGGTGCTTATGTTTGCCTGCACTTTACCAATTAGATTTTCGGCTAACTCGAGGTAATGCGTATTGCCATTGATTGCTCCAATACTGTGAAGCACGTCAGCCATGGCAGAATTCGTAGATGGAATTACATTGTCATTTACTTCTGTGGTTCTTACAATGAGTTCATTTTGCTCATTGAAATAAAACAATTCTTTTTCGACATCGTAAAATGTGCGAATAGCCCTTTGAGTAATCTCATCGGCGGTATTTAAATAACGCTCGTTGCCACTTATTTCAAACGCAGCTATACAGGCTTCTGCGGTAAATGCGTAATCATCCAACATACCGTTTATGGTAGAATTCCCGGCTTTATAGGTATGCCAGATTTGGTTGGGATGCACCTGTAGTTTTAGCAGCGCATCTATACATGTAAGTGCGCGTATTTTATAATCCGCATTGCCAGTTGCTTTATAGGTTTCTGCCAGCCCTGTGGCCAGCAATGCATTCCAAGCAGTTAGGCACTTGTCATCTAATCCTGGTCGTACTCGTGTGCTTCGAGCAGCGAGTAATTTTGAGTTAATTTGGTCTATTCGCTGTGCAAGATTTTCTTCGGTTATATCCAGTTGTTGGGCAATTTCACTAGGATGATGGTTGCGTAGCAATATGTTATTACCGTGTTCCCACATTCCTTTACCATCTACTTGATAGTATATGCGAGCTAGCTCATAATCTTCGCCTAATAATTCGAGTACTTCTTCGGTTTTCCAGACATAAAACTTTCCTTCTTCGCCCTCGCTATCTGCATCTAATGCGGCATAAAAGAGCCCTGAAGCATCTCTCATTTCCTGCACGAGCCAATCGGTTGTTTTCGTTAGAATTTCAAGATAGAGCGGATTCTCAAATTTTTTATAGGCTTTGGCATAAATGGTAAGTAGTTGCGCATTGTCATAAAGCATTTTTTCAAAATGCGGTGCTTTCCAAAGTGCATCTACGCTGTACCGCGAGAAGCCACCCGCTAGTTGGTCAAAAATACCTCCATAGGCCATTTTTTCTAAGGTAATCTGAATAAAAGTGTCGGTGTACGTATCTGTAAATTGATGCGTATAATCCATTAGGAAATGAAGATTACTGGGCATTGGAAATTTTGGAGCGCCTTTCATTCCTCCTTCAGTCATATCCCAATTGCTTTTCCAATTTTCCACCGTTTTTACGATCTCTTTTGCATCTAGTTTTTCGGTTGGATTATCGCTTATTGCGGTTTCTTGTAGCCGTATTCCTTTGGTAAGTCGGATTGCATAATCAGTCAATTTTTCGCGATGCTGCTGGTATTGCTCATTTACGGTTTGTAATAGTTTTAACCAACCTGCGGCGGGGTAATAGGTCCCTGCATGAAATGGTTTGATGTCTGGAAGTGCAAAGCAATTGAGCGGCCAACCTCCGTTTCCAGCTATAATATGAGCTGCAGTCATATAGATTTGATCTACATCTGGACGTTCTTCTCTATCTACTTTTATGCAGTAAAAGTTTTCGTTCATATAAGCTGCAATTACCTCATTTTCAAAACTTTCGTGCTCCATTACGTGGCACCAATGACAACTGCTGTACCCAATACTGATGAGTATGGGTTTATCAAGTTGTTTTGCTTCCGAAAGATTTTTAATGTTCCAAACATGCCAATTTACGGGGTTGTGCGCGTGTTGTAAAAGGTAAGGACTGGATTCGTGTATGAGATCGTTTGTATGTTTGTGCATGGTGGGTATAGTATTTTTTTTCCAGCTTTTT
The DNA here is from genome assembly GCA_945889315.1 of Chitinophaga pinensis. Taxonomy (GTDB): domain Bacteria; phylum Bacteroidota; class Bacteroidia; order NS11-12g; family UBA9320; genus UBA9320. The sequence continues at coordinate 54,669 of CAMDBP010000009.1, read as the reverse complement.
TAGCTGTTGTGCTATAACATTGTGAGGGTAAAGCGGGTGTTTAATGAATATTAAGGTCGAAAATTAGGCTTATTAATTGGTTTTAATCCGTATAATTCGTTGAAAGATGTATTTTTGATTGCTCTAGAATGCTACTACGAAGTTTATATACAACGGTCTTTAAGTTGATTGCTCTATGGACGTCGGCGCAATATACCCAAATAGGAAATGGAGGATTCTCCAATGCCAATTTTGGGCCGCTTAGAACAGATACTGTAGCTAATTATTACAGTCGTTTTGCTATGATTTATCCTGCAGCTACACTAGGGGATTTAACACACGGTGATCAATTAGCTGCGTTGGCGTTCAGCCATAACTCATTTGATACCATTAGAGGCAGTGGCCAACTAAAGATATATCTCAAATCTACCTCCCAAGCAAACTTTGGTACCGGCGCTCTTAATTGGCTAGCAGAAGCGCGTAACGGGATGACTCTTGTGTATAGCGGAGATCCGAATGGTTTGATTAATCCTTCACCTTCCGATGTGCTTTTTAAGTTTAATCAAGTAAATCAGTTTACATGGGACACCTCCGGTAATGCAAAAAATCTTAAGGTTTTAGTAGAATATCGCCAAACGACAAAGCAGGATGGAAATATAGACTGGTTTTGTGAAAATTCTTCCACTGTAACCGGGTTTGTTTCGTCTAATGAGAGTAAATATAGGTATGGTTCTAGCGCGGCAGGCTTAGACAGTTTGACTAATTTTAGTTCTATCATTAAACCTTCTCTTTCCTTGTTTTATCCTAGGTATAATCACGATTTGGCGGTTAAAAGAGCCTATGCATTAGGAACTGTTCCTTTGCTTATGCGTCAGCCTGATAGTCTTAAAGTAGTTGTTGCGAATTACGGTAAGAGCACTGTGACCAATAAAAAATTATTTCTAAAGATAAGTGGAGCCAATTCATATAACGATACCATCACCGTTGCCTCTATTAATCCGTTCGAAGAGAAATTTGTTTATTTCAATACCTATACGCCAAAACTTTTAGGTACAGATTCTCTTCTCATTACGGCAGAGTTTGATAGTTCGCTAAACAATAATGCATTTTCTAAAGAACGTATAGTGAGTTATAATAATTACTCACACGCTAATCCGTTTTTAGGTAGTTCCGGTGGTATTGGATTTACAGGATCTACGGGAGATTTTTTAGCTAAATTTTATGTAAAAGGTGCGTCCTTTATAAATCAAATAAAAGTCGATTTTACGGTGGTTGGTCGCGGTTTTCAGTTAGGGGTTTGGGAAGATGATGGTCCCGGCCAATTGCCGGGTACGGTATTATTTATGTCCGATACGGCCTATACGTTTAACGGCACCTTTGTTATGCCAGTATTGCCCAAAGTTAAGGTACGTGGAGGATATTATGTGGGGATAAGACAAACTACCAATACAAACGTGGGGTTTAGTTTTCAATACGAAACACCAGTAAGACCTCATTCATTTTATTTTACAGCTCCTGCAGGCGATTCGGTTTGGACTCCGTTTTCTCCCGGTTTTAACTTTAATTTTAATATTCAACCACGTTTACAAGTGGCGAATGATATTGCTGTCTTTGATATTATCAGTCCTGTAAATGGTGATTCAATCGAATATAGTCTTACAGATTCGCTGCCACTTAAGGCGAAAATCATTAACTATGGTTTTCAAAATCAGGGTAGCTTTATTGTGAGAATGCAGATTCTAAATCGATTCGCTCAACAAGTATTTTCAAAAGATCAGATTGTTTCATTGAATACTGATGATACAGCAACGGTTAATTTTGGTAAATTTAGCTTATACAATCTTGGTCAATTTACGGCCAAAGTAACTGCATTTCTATCGACAGATAGTATCTTAGACAATAACAGTAAGTCGTCTATTTTCGATCTTATTAAAAACCGAGACATAGGGGTTAATCGAATATATTCACCAGCTAATGGAGATGTATTTGACTTAAATAGAGATACGTTTCAGCCAACCATTAGAGTCGATAATTATGGTGCTACTGCTATAAATAATTTCAAAGTTAGGGGTGAATTAGTGAATTCAAAAGGCAAAATTTTGGATAGCAATGAGTTTACTATTTCGCTTGGAGCTAATTTAAACGTCATTAAAACGTTTAAATATATGAAACTTACAGAGCCAGGTAGTATTGTATTTAGAGCTTACACCATCTTAGCGAATGATAGTTTTCCTAGCAACGACTCTGCCAAAGTCACCTTAATATCCCGAAAAGTAGATGATATTGCCATCCAAAATGTGACTACACCCAAGTCGATTAAGTATCCCTTCAATAGCAAAATAAAACCCTATCTCAATATTAAAAATGAAGGATTAAATCGCCAAGATTCTATACGTATTATCGGAAAAATTACGAATAGTAATGGTATGGTAATTTATCGAGATACAGCATTTAGGTCCTTAGCTGCAATTAGTATCAGTCAGGTAATTTTTAAGGAAATTGTGCTTAATACTTTCGGAGAATATGTGTTTGAGGCAAATGCATACATTCTCAAAGATCAATGGCGTGTAAACGATACGATGCGAGTGCCATTCTCTGTCGTTACGGGTAATGATCTCGTGCTTGTGCGCTTACAAACACCCAAAGGAGTTATTCCCGTAAATACAACAGCCAGTTCACCTATACTAGAAATACGCAATAATGGGTTTAATCCCATTGTGGATGCTAGGATATCACTTGAGATTATCAATAACTCAAATAAACGTGTTTATTTGGATTCGCTGAATGTTTCCTTAGATACTTCTGAGTCTAAGGTGATTAGCTTCAGTACTTTAGCATTTGATGACTTGGGCGATTACTACGTGAGCGTCATTAATAATTGGACGCTAGAACAAAAACCAGGTCCTAACGATACTATTTACACCACCTACAGTACGCGATTTTCAAAAGACATTGGTATTAGTAGTCATTTACTACCTGCCAATACAGATACGTTAGAATTGAACGAGACGCTAAAACCAAGCATTCGGATTGCAAATTATGGCTTAGATACTATGTCTTCCATTAGGATAGCGATCGCACTTGTAAACAGTGCATCGGTTGCGGTATACCAAGATACGCTAGCGGTAAGCCAGCTTAGTCCTAATTCCTTAATTACGATCTCATCATCCATCATTTATAGTGCTGGTACATTTGGTGATTATACGTTTACGTCTACGCTACTCGATGCAGACGACAATTTACTAAATAATGAGCTAAAAACCAATTACCTAGTAATACGCCGTAATGATGTGGCTATCGTTAAAGTAGATTTTCCATCCATCGGACAAGAATTTCCTAAAAACACACTACTTAAACCTTCTGCAATCATTGCTAACTTAGGCATCAATAACCTCAGCAACATTACGTTAAGTTGCAGGGCTTTTGATGAAACATCCACAGTTTATACAAGCTCAAAGCTACTAAATATGAAAGCTGGTGAGTCTTTTCAAGTGTACTTTGACAGTACTTTAACGTACTCTAAAAAGGGAATCTTAGATATTGAATTTAGTGTTTCACATGCATCAGATCAACTTACTATCAACGATTCGGCTAGCACCTACATTACGTTCGTAAGCGGAGCAGAGGTGTCAGCATTAACCTCCGTTATTACCAAGATATATCCAAACCCATTTACACACTCTATTCACATAGAAAGCAAAGAGTTAATTAAAAATGTACGGGTATTGAGTATTACAGGTCAAGAAGTTAAGAGTATAAAAGTGAATACGACAAAAGCAGAAGTGGAACTTCCGCTTGCTAAAGGCGTGTACTTCTTAGAAGTATATTACGATGCGCATGTTGAGCGTATTCCAATTCTTAAAAACGACTAGTCAATCAAGTGCTAATTTTCACACAAGAAAAGGCAGTCATTGGATATTTCTCTCGAACCCAAGTTTGATTTGGTGCTAAGTCTAATGGTGTATTTCTGATTGCATTTTGCGCGTTGGTTAAAGGGGATTTGAACTACTTCTTGTTGACCTTTTAACGTCGCTTTCAATACATATTTTTTGTACGGTAAAATACCTAAAAATTTTATCGTGGTGTACACACCAACATGTAAAACTTCTCCGGGTACTTTGAATAGTGTCAGTCCGTTAGGGTTTGTTTTTACAATCCCACTAACCAGTGGTGTCGCTGTTTTTAGGTGCTGAAGCTTATACGCCGCGTCAAATTGTGCCACACCGTAACCCATAATAGAATCGGGGTTTTGGGATTGCGATGCCGTTAATCTAATAAGCTGATTAATTTCAAAAGGCGTAAGTTGGGGAAACGCCTGAAGTAAACAGGCTACACCTCCGGCGGCAACGGGAGTAGCATAACTGGTTCCATATCCTTGATAGTAATTACCCTTCGGGCTACTTACATAAGTGAGCACACCACAGGCTACTACATCTGGCTTAATATCTCCTTTGGCGTTGTATCCTTGACTGCTAAAACTGCCTGCAGTATTATCAATGCCTGCGGCACCAACTGTTAGTACAGTGGCAACATCGGCAGGAGTTCCGATTTTTCTCCACGGATTATCACCTTCATTCCCGGCACTATTCAAGACTAAAATCCCCTTTTCTACGGCAATTCTTGCGCCTAAGCTAATGTAGGAGGTAAAGCCGTCTAAATCCCTATGTAGATAACTAAGCGTGGTGTCATCAAACCTAAAATACCCAAGAGATGATGTAATCATATCAACTCCTGCACTATCAGCCAGTTCGGCTGCTTTGCACCAGTTTAACTCTTCTAAGGGCGTTTCAGTGGCTCCATATTCTGTGCGAAAAAGGAAAAGGTTAGCTAATGGGGCAGAACCCACGTAATGGCCTAAATGATATGCACCTAAGCAGGAGGTTACTGCCGTACCATGATTGTCTGCATCGGTAAGGATGTTATCCAACTGCGCAATATCATAGCCCAATGTGAGTCTATCGTTGGCTTGATGTTTTAAAAAACAAGGTATGGCGTTTATGTTTTTAAAACCTGCGTCAAAAATGGCTACATCTATTCCTTTGCCGGTATAACCTAGATGGTGTAGGTAAGGAACACCAATTTGCTTATTCTGTGCATAGGAAACACCATAATCTTCTTGGGTATAAGCACTTTCCTTCATGCTGGCGTCTTTTAACACTAATCTTGGAGCATAAAACAACGGACCTTTAGCAGATCTAAAGGTTTGGGTTTCCCCCACAAATTTAACCGCACGTACAAAGGGTAAATCTGCTAAATAGGATAACGACATTTTGGAGCAATTTACCACTATTGCATTGTGCCATTTAAGCGCATACCTCAATTGAATGGTGGTATCTTGGAGTATTGCCGCTATATAGTTGGCGGAAACAGGCATATCGTACAAATCAATACTCAAATTAAATTTGGTGCGTCTTTCAAGTGCTTTTTCACTTAATGTAGCACGGATATTTGATTCACTTCTCTTATCAGAAAATTGAATAAAGTAGGCATTGGTCGTTTGCGCTAAGAGCCCCTCACGTATTGCAGCTGATAAAATAAATACCAGAACACTAATCCAAATTCGTTTCATAAATCGTTTTAACATATTCTATTCCGTTTTTATTCTTGCCGGGTTGAGTTTCCATATAGGAATACCTTCGTTCAATAAGCCCTGTAAGATTTTCATAACCTTCGTTTTCTACATTCGTTAGAATAGGGTCTATTTGAGTGCATAGGTCTAGCCAAACACTTTTAGCGTATTGCCTACCTAAAACAGCTGATGCACTTTTATCTAAATTGTATTCAATGGCTGTTTTAACATCTTGATTATTAAATACAATTACATCCCAAGTTTTACATTCGCGTAACGGAAAACTAAGAACGATTTTTCGGGCATTATTTTTAGTGCGAACAGCTGAATTATCATCATTTTCTAGGATCGAATTCGAATCGAATATCCAATTTTTACCAGACTCTTTGGAAACGCTTATGGCAATTTTATTAACCAGACTACTATAAATATCGGTGAATGTATCTTCTAAAATTTCTTTTTGCAAATAAGTAGTAGTGTCTGTTTTTTCACGAAATGCTTCATGGCTATACTCGGTTACCATGTAGCTACTTTTTTTGCAGATTTCAAGAGGATAATAATGCGTAACTGCCAAAGAAATAGGTTTTTCTTCTAGAGCTTTACAGCCCATGAGGGTTATACAAGTGATACGTAATAGGTATTTAGATTTTATCAAAATTAGTTTCGTATTGGCCACTGAGTGAGTAACTCAAAAGTATCCGTATCCGTTGGCAAACAACTCAAAAAATCCACTAGGGTGGGTGATTTTGAAACAAATTGACGGGTCATAATGAACAAAAATACATTTAAGTTATAATCAACTCTTCACATTGGTAATAATATTCTATATTTTTGACCGCTCATGACAACAAACTTAGATGGGAAATCTCTCGCATTAAAACTTCGAGGCGATATTAAAGCTGAAGTTGAAGCTCTCCGTGCAAATGGATTAAGAGCACCTCATCTTGCAGCAATTTTGGTGGGTGATGATGGAGCAAGTAAAACGTACGTAAATAGTAAGGAGAAAGACTGTGAATATGTGGGTTTCTACTCTAGTGTTCATAGGCTGCAAGCAGATATATCGGAATTAGAATTACTAGCGCTGATTACGTCTATTAATGCCAATGCGGATATCGACGGTCTTATTGTACAATTACCACTTCCTAATCATATCGATGCGACCAAAATTACAGAAGCCATCAATCCTGAAATAGATGTGGATGGTTTTCATTCCATAAGTGTAGGTAAACTTACTAAAAATGAGGATACGTACATTTCAGCAACGCCGTTTGGCGTGATTAAATTGATCGAAGAATATGGCATTGAAACCAAAGGAAAACACTGTGTTGTAATAGGCAGAAGTAACATTGTGGGCAGACCTATGAGTATATTAATGAGCCGTGGCGGTAATCCTGGTGAGTGTACCGTAACCTTGTGCCATCGATATACGGAAAATATTTCGGTACATACCAAAATGGCAGACATTGTAATTGTAGCCGTAGGTATTCCAAATTTTTTAAAGGGTGACATGGTGAAACCAGGAGCTGTGGTAATCGACGTGGGAATTACCCGCGTAGAAACTGATAATGAAAAAGGATATGAACTCGTGGGTGATGTAGATTACAATGCGGTAAAATCAAATTGTAGTGCCATAACGCCAGTTCCAGGCGGTGTTGGACCCATGACCAGGTATGGCTTGCTTTTCAACACACTGAAAAGCTTTAAAAAGAAACAAGGTTTATGACGGCATTTCCAGTAATGGAATATTTCTACTCCATTCAAGGTGAAGGGGTGTATACCGGCCAATCGGCCTTTTTTATTCGTTTGGGTGGTTGTGATGTAGGGTGTGTGTGGTGTGATGTAAAAGACAGTTGGGATGCAGATAAACATCCGTTGAAGTCTATTGATTTTTTATTAGAAGAGGCGCTAAAGCATCCAAGTAGAATACTAATACTCACTGGAGGTGAGCCTGCGATGTATGACTTAACTGAAATTACCAAGGCATTTAAAGATCAAGGTTTTCGGGTGCATCTTGAAACCAGCGGAGCGTACGAACTTAAAGGCCATTTTGACTGGGTAACCTTTTCGCCCAAAAAATTTAAAGCGCCGATTGCTTCGGCTGCGGCTCTGGCAAATGAACTAAAAATTGTCGTTTTTAATAAAAGCGATATCAACTGGGCAGAAGAACATGAAAAAATGGTTCCTAGTACCTGTAAGCTATACTTACAACCCGAATGGGACAAGCGAGCCGTAACCGAAAAATTAATCTTCGATTACGTACTTCGAAACCCTAAGTGGTACATTAGTCTACAAACCCATAAGTACTTAGGGGTAGATTAGGATGATTCTCAACCTACAACCAATGTAAATGGTAATCTTTTATTTCTAGGTCTAATGCAGCTTTGGTAACTCTAAGTGGCTTAAATGTGTCTATCATTACCGCAAGTTCACCTGTTTCTTTTTTACCAATACTTGCTTCAGCAGCTCCTGGTGTAGGTCCGTGAGGTATGCCACCTGGATGTAAACTCATTTGTCCAGGCTCTACATGGCCTTTACTCATAAACTGACCATCCACATAATACATTACTTCATCACTGTCAATATTGCTATGCCAATAAGGTGCAGGAATGCTCAATGGGTGATAATCAAATAACCTTGGAACAAAACTGCAAATCACAAAATTATGGCCTTCAAAGGTTTGGTGTATCGGAGGCGGCATGTGTATACGTCCGGTTATTGGCTCAAAATCGTGTATGCTAAAGATAAATGGATAGTGGTAACCGTCCCAACCGATTAAACAAAAAGGATGGTATTTATAGGTGTAAGGGTACAGTTTATCTTCCTTTTTGGTTTTGATTAAGAACTCGCCTTCGGCTATAATGGTTTCTAAATTCTCGGGTTGACGAATATCGCGCTCACAATAGGGAGAATGCTCTAACAGCTGCCCTCCTTTGGTAACGTATCGTTTGGGATAGGTGATCGGACTGTGACTTTCCGTAATGAGCAACTTGTTGTCTTCCGTATCAAATTCCATTTGGTAAATAACGCCTCTAGGTACAACTAAATAATCACCGTACTTAAATTTAAGTTGACCGTAATTGGTCTTACACGTGCCACTTCCTTTGTGCACAAAAATAACCTCATCACTATCGCCATTTTTGTAGAAATACTCGGTCATGCTCTTACGAGGACAAGCCATACATATCTGTAAGTCATTGTTTGTGAGCAGTATGACTCTACTTTCTAGGTAATCATCCTTTGGCGCCACGTCAAAACTTTTAAAACTTCGGTGCAGCATCTCCATATCCCCAGCTAACTCAGGCTTCAGATTTATAGGCTTATCTACTTTGATAATGGCGGTAGGAGGATAGTGGTGATACAGCAAACTGTAGCTGTTGCTAAAACCCTCGGTACTAAAAAGTTCCTCTTTGTATAACTCGCCATCTGGTCTGCGATGTTGTGTATGTCTTTTGGGCGGTATGCTTCCTAATTTATGGTAATGTGGCATCTTTGTGTTGTCCTTGTGAGGCAAAGATAGGATTATGGGCAGATATCGTATATATGATAACCATCATAATGTAATTTAGCATAAATATAGCCAACTGGTCGTCAAATGGCTATTTATAAAAACCGTTCTATTTTGTACATTTGCCACACCTTGAAAAAAATACTTTTTATAGTACTAGTAGGACTAGTTGCAGAGTCTATGCTTTTTACAAGCTGCAATATTTTTAGTACTAAATCGGTAAGCTTAGCAAACGATACCACGCTTAGTCTAGAAGCACGAGAATGGAGTAAAAAAATAGACCAAACACCTGATAATGCAGAGTATTATGTGTTTCGCGCAGAAGTACTCGTGAATGAAAAAAAATATGAATTGGCGATTAACGATTACCAAAAAGCCATAGAACTACAACCTGAAGTAGTATCCCATTACTACAAATTAGGAGATGTTCTTTTTGCGGCAGATAAAACCACATTAGCACTGGAGCAATACGTAAAAGCAGAAGAAGTAAATCCTAAGGATCAAGAAGCGATTTTTAAGCATGCACAATTTCTTTATTTCGTAAGGCAATTTGATAAATCAAAAATTAAATTTGGTAAACTACTAGCTGTTAATCCACAGCATGCTCAAGGTACTTTTTTTACGGCAATGCTCAACAAAGAACAAGGGGATACCGCCACTGCCATCCAAAATTTTAAACAGACTATACTCTTGTTAGGCTCCGATTATAATAGCTCCATGCAACTAGCACAACTGTATTTGGCGATGGGCAATGGCGAAAAGGGAATGCAATTCCTCGATAACGCCATTACTGTAGATCCAAGCAGCGATGAGGCGCATTATGCTCGAGGATTAGAATATCAAAAGCGAGGTCAAGCAGGTAAGGCAATGGACGATTATCAACGTACTATCGATTTGAATGCGACACACTATTATGCCTATTATAACGCTGGCAATATTTTGGCCGAAGAAGAAAAATATAACGAAGCACTTAATCATTTTGAGATCTGCGTAAAGCTCAAAGAAGATTTTGCCAAAGGGTATAACAGAATTGGGCAATGTCTTGAATTACAAAAAAAGAATGAACTTGCCGTGCAAAATTATAAGCGTTGTTTGCAAATAGACCCTAATTTTGCACTCGCTAAAGAGGGGCTTACCCGATTAGGCCAAATGAAGTAATACAAAACATCCTAGGATAACACTATTTTGAATATAAATATAACATTGCCTGATGGTTCCGTACGTGAAGTAGCAAAAGGAAGCTCGGCGTTAGACGTTGCAAAAAGCATTTCGGAAGGACTTGCACGCGTAATTATAAGTGCAAAAGTAAATGATGAGATATGGGACATTACACGTTCGATACACGAAGATGCCACGCTTAGCTTACTTAAGTTTGAAGACGTAGATGGCAAAAAAACATTTTGGCACAGCAGTTCGCACTTGCTCGCAGAAGCATTAGAAGCTCTTTATCCAGGAGTTAAATTGGGTATTGGGCCCGCCATTGATGCTGGTTTTTATTACGACGTAGATTTCGGTGAGCACAGTTTCTCTTCTTCGGAATTTGAAAAAGTAGAAAAGAAAATGATGGAATTGGCAAAGACCGCTAGTGCTTTTGAGCGATCAGAAGTGTCTAAAGCGGATGCTATTGCTTATTTTACCGAAAAAGGTGATGAATATAAATTAGACTTAATTTCGGGTTTGGAAGATGGTCAAATTACCTTTTACAAACAAGGAAATTTCACAGACTTATGTCGTGGGCCGCATATCCCAGATACCTCATCTATTAAAGCGGTGAAACTACTAAACGTAGCTGCAGCATATTGGAGAGGAGATGAAAAGAATAAATCGCTGACACGTATTTATGGTGTTTCGTTTCCCAAAGCGGGAATGCTTACCGAGCATTTAGAATTGCTGGAAGAAGCCAAACGCAGAGATCACAGAAAACTGGGTAAAGAGATGGAACTCTTCATGTTCAGTGAGAAAGTAGGAGCAGGCTTACCCATGTGGTTGCCCAAAGGTGCCGCATTGCGTGATCGATTAGAGAATTTTATGCGCCAAGCACAAATTGAGCGCGGCTATCACCAAGTAGTTACTCCGCATATTGGTAAAAAAGAATTATACGTTACCTCTGGTCATTATGAGAAATACGGCCAAGATTCTTTTCAACCTATTCGCACGCCAAACGAAGACGAAGAGTTTTTACTTAAACCTATGAATTGCCCGCACCATTGCGAGATTTTTAAGTTTAAACCTAAGAGCTATAGAGAGTTACCTTATCGTGTAGCAGAGTTTGGAACGGTTTATCGCTACGAACAAAGTGGTGAATTAAATGGCCTTACCCGTGTGCGAGGATTTACCCAAGATGATGCCCATATTTTCTGTACACCAGACCAATTAAAAGCAGAGTTTGTAGACGTTATAGACCTTGTAATGTTGGTGTTTAAAAAACTAGGTTTCGAAAAATTTACAGCACAAATATCACTCAGAGATCCCAATAACAAAGAGAAATACATCGGAAGTGACGAAAACTGGGCGAAAGCAGAAGCAGCAATTATAGAAGCTACGGCAGAACGCGATTTGGTAACTGTAACTGAATATGGTGAAGCGGCATTTTATGGTCCTAAGCTAGATTTTATGGTAAAAGATGCATTGGGCAGAAGCTGGCAATTAGGTACGATACAAGTGGATTATAACTTGCCCGAACGATTTGACCTTGATTATATAGGACCTGATAATGAAAAACATAGACCAGTAATGATTCACCGCGCACCGTTTGGTAGCATGGAGAGATTTATAGGTATCTTGATTGAGCACACCGCAGGTAATTTCCCGTTATGGTTAAGTCCTGAGCAAGTAGCTATTTTACCTATTTCTGAGAAGTATCACGATTACGCAGATAAAGTTTTAAAATATCTAAGAAAAAACGATATTCGCGGCCTTGTTGATGAAAGAGCCGAGAAAATTGGCCGAAAAATCCGCGATGCTTGGGCTACCAAAATTCCTGTTATGATAATAGTAGGAGAGGAAGAGTCTGATAATGAAGAGGTTTCGGTTAGAATTCAAGGCGATGGAGACGTAGGCAAGTTTAAGTTGCACGATTTTGTGACTTATTTTAATACATTGTTAACAGAACAATAAACAGTATTTGAAGAAGAAAAAACCATTTAGGGGTAGAGTTAAAGATCCCCACAGAATTAATGAGTACATCATTGCCGATCCAGTTCGTCTGGTTGGTGACAATGTGGAACAAGGTGTATACCCTTTAGATGAAGCGTTGAAAATAGCGGAAGAGCTAGAGCTTGATTTAGTTGAGGTATCGCCCAAAGCGGAACCTCCTGTTTGTAAAATAACAGATTACCGAAAATACCTGTATGACCAAAAGAAGAAGGCAAAAGAGCTTAAATCAACAGCAGTCAAAACAGATATTAAAGAAATACGTTTCGGCCCTAACACGGACGAACATGACGTTAATTTTAAGCTGAAACATGCTGAGAAATTTATCGAAGAAGGACACAAAGTGAGAGCTTATGTATTTTTTAGAGGTAGAACCATTATATATAAAGAACGCGGAGAGTTACTACTACTTCAGTTTGCTGAAAAGCTAAATGAAGTAGCCAAGCTTGAGCAATTGCCTAAGATGGAGGGCAAAAAAATGATTATAGTTTTAGCACCAAAATAAATTTAAAAAGAGAGAAACAGATGCCAAAAATGAAAACCAACTCCAGTGCAAAGAAGAGATTCAGAATCACGGGAACAGGTAAAATCAAAAGAAAGCACGCTTTTAAGCGTCACATCTTAACTAAGAAGTCTAAGAAAAGAAAACTTGCTCTTAGACACAGCGGTTTAGTCCACCAAGCGGATTTAAGCAACGTTAAATTCTTATTAAGAATTGGAAAGTAAACGTTCTACAGGATAGAACATTGTACCATTATTCAGGCCTAATCAAAGTGAAAAACATAAACGTGTTAGTCCGCCTAGTTTAAAAAGAAAAAAAGAAAAATGCCAAGATCAGTAAACGCCGTCGCCTCTAGGAGAAGACGCAAAAAAATGATGAAACATGCCAAAGGATACTTTGGTAGAAGAAAAAATGTATGGACAGTAGCTAAAAACGCCGTTGAAAAAGCGTGGCAATATGCATACAGAGATAGAAAAAATAACAAGCGTAACTTCCGTCGTCTTTGGATTACCCGTATTAATGCAGGTGCTAGATTACACGGAATGAGCTATTCACAGTTTATGGGAGCAATTCACGCTGCAGGTATAGAACTTAATAGAAAAGTTCTTGCTGACTTAGCAATGAATCACCCTGAAGCATTTGCAGCTGTTGTAAAACAAGTGAAAAAATAAATTTAAAAAGCTAAAAATTATAATTTAAAAAATCCTCTCACATTGTGAGAGGATTTTTTTTTGCCTATTCATATAATAGCCCATCTTAGGGTGAACTTAGAAATGTGCGTTAAATGCTGGTTTAATTAGAAAGGCTCTGCCATACCTTATTTGCTACATTTACAGAAGGGTAACTTAATCCGATAAGTTCATGTAATTCCTCATAGTATGCTTCCATTTTAGCTCTCTTTTCCTTTGACTTTAACAGCAGATTGAGTTCGTAACCAAGCTTTTCTGCTTCAAAATCATCTTGGATTAATTCTTTAACACAAGGCGCTTCAAGAATCAGATTAACCAATGATATGTAATTTAACATTACAACAGATTTAGCAACAGCGTAGCTTAGTTTGGTCGTTTTGTAGCATACGATTTGAGGTATATTAAGTAAAGCGGTTTCAAGTGTAGCAGTGCCACTAGTAACGATAGCAGCATCACATTGCGCAAGCAATACATACATGTCATTTGGTATGAGTTTGAGGGTAGGGTCAATTGCATGATAAAATGCTTCATCAAATCCAGGGGCTTGCGCCACAATCGCTTCGTACTTTGGAAATTGTTTCATGGCTTCCAGCATTATCGGTAAGGAGGTGTTTATTTCCTGTTTTCGGCTGCCGGGCAATAATGCAATCTTGTTCGTTCCATTGGTTAAGGTATTGGTTGATAAAAATTCATCAACCGTTTCTTTACTTGGATTGCCTACATATGTAGCTTTTATTCCTTTCTTGGCAAAATAGTCTGTTTCAAACGGTAATATGCAATACAGCTCACTTACATATTTCCTGATGAGTTCTACTCTACCTTCTTTCCATGCCCATACCTTAGGTGATATATAGTAATGAACAGGAATATTATGCTTGTATGCGTACTTAGCTATTTTAAAATTAAAACCAGGGTAATCTACCAAGATAAGTATATCCGGTTTCCAGGTTAAAATATCTTTCTTAATTTTTCGAATATTTATAAGGATTTTTAAAAGACTACCTAAAACCTCTGAGAAACCCATAATCGCCATCTCTTTTTGGTGTAAAACCAATTCTTGCCCAGCGGCATGACTCATATCTCCTCCCATGCCCCTAAAAATCGCTTGCTTATCTAGCTTTTTGAGCTCAACCATAACGCGGCTAGCATGATTGTCACCGGATGTTTCTCCTGATATAAAGTAGTATTTCATAATTACATTAAGGTGAAATAAACAATGAAACAACCAATGAAGATGGTTGCAAAAACAATTCCTTGACTCGTTTTAAGTTTATCCATATTGATAAACAAAAAAAATGGAGCTAGATTAAATAATGCGCCAATCTTTAGATAAGGACTTAGTAAAGCGGTTTGAAATCCTGTATTTAAAAAAGTGCTAAATGTAAGATTGGGAAAATTATAAATATTGACCCCGTATAGTATAACAAGAGGGGTAACTATGCCTATTATAAAGCCTAAAATTCGCGTATTAACTATTTCTTTCATCGGTTATTCAAGGGGTACTCTATATATCCCATGTGTTAAGATTTTGTATCGCATGATGTGCCGTTAGGTCAAAATGAACGGGTACTAAAGAAACATAGTTATGGGCAAGTGCCCATTCATCAGTGTCTTCTCCCTTATCCATATTACTAAATTTCCCAGTAAGCCAATAGTAATCACGACCGTGAGGGTCTTTTCGGTGATCAAATTCTTCGACCCACTTTGCAAGGGCTTGTCGGCATATTTTCACACCTTTTATCTCGCTTTCTGGCACATTTGGTATGTTTACACTTAGTAATACACCCTCACCCAAACCGTTTTTTAGAACAGAAGCGATTATTTTTTGCATAAACACTTTGGATGCTGCAAAATCGGCATCCCAACTAAAATCGAGTAATGAAAATCCTACAGAAGTTACGCCGCTTATGGCACCTTCCATGGCTGCACTCATTGTACCACTGTATATTACGTTTATGGAGGAATTAGAACCATGGTTTATTCCACTAACCAATAAATCAGGTTTGCGATGCAGTACTTTATCTATTGCTAACTTCACGCAATCTGCAGGAGTCCCACTACAATGGTAGCTTTCAACTTCTGGACCGAATTGATGATTCCTTACCAATCGAAGTGGTTTGTTTATGGTGATGGCATGTCCCATAGCACTTTGAGGGCTGTCAGGCGCAACTACCACTACAGTACCAAATGTTTTCATAACTTCAACGGTCGCTAGTATTCCAGGCGCGGTGATTCCATCGTCATTACTTATTAATATTAAAGGTCTTGTATCGCTCATGTTGAGGTGCAAATTTAGGGTAACGGTTAGTTAATGAAGTGCAGACAACGCTCACCTTGCTAACTGTGTTTGTTATATTAGACATTTCTTGCAATTACCGTATTAAACACTTCAAAAGCATCATTCTTTACAGCGACTCGTTTGGGTAGATAAAAGTCGTTAAATGATAATATTTTTATCCGTTTGTTTGATAATATTAATTTACATTTGCTACGTAATATGCTCATAAGTCTAAAAGTAAAAAATTATGCCCTGATCTCAGATGTAGATATGCATTTTGATAAAGGGATGAACATTATAACGGGTGAAACGGGTGCAGGTAAGTCTATTTTAATAGGTGCTTTGGGTTTAGCTCTTGGCAAACGTGCAGATATTTCTTCCCTTCGAAATAAAGAAGATAAGTGTATAATAGAAGCTACGTTTGATGTCAGAGGGTATGAACTTCAACATATTTTTAATACGCATGATCTAGACTATGAAGAGCTAACTATCTTAAGACGAGAAATTACTAGTAGCGGTAAAAGTCGCTCCTTTATAAATGACACTCCCGTTAATCTGAAATCACTTGAAGAATTAGGAGCGAATCTGATTGAAATTCATTCTCAACATGATAATCTTCAGTTATTTAAAACCGATTTTCAGTATTACAGTTTAGATATCCTCACAGGATTATTAGAGGACCAAAAAGCCTATGCAAACGACTTAAAAACTTTGAAAAAAGATAACACTACGCTCGAAAAGTATCGCCAACAAGAATCCGAATTAGCCAAAGAAAGTGACTTTAATCAATTTCTGTTTGATGAGTTGGCTGCCGTTAAGTTAGAATTTATAGACGAAGCTGAGCTTGCTGTAGAACAAGACCTTTTGGAAAATGCAGAAGATTTAATCCGAACGTTTAATGATGCTGATCAATTAGTGAGTGGTTCTGAAATAGCGATAACTTCTCTACTTTACGAGTTACAAAGTATTCTTAAATCCCAAAAAATATCCGTAACCGAAGAATTAAATAATCGTGTAAATGGTGTGTTAATTGAAATGCAAGATATAGCACATGAAATAGCTAAGAATGCAGAGCGAATTGAGGTGAATCCAGAGCGATTGACAGAAGTTAACGAAAAATTAGGCTTGATATTCAACTTAAAAAATAAACATAGAGCCACAGATATACCTGAATTAATATCGCTGCGCAATGAACTTGAACGCAAACTAAACGTTACCGAAAGCCTGACCGGAGAAATAGCCATACTAGAGCAAAGCATAACAAAACAAGAAGCACTACTATTTACTAAAGCCCTGCAATTAAGTAAAAAACGAAAAAAGAATGCAACGCAAATTGAGCAGCGTATAGACGACTTACTTGCGCAACTGGGAATGCAGCACTCGCGTATTCACTTCGATTTAGCAAAGAGCCATGAATTGAATGCTTTTGGATGTGATGACTTAACCATAAAGCTAAGCTCGGATAAAGGAAATTCGTTCACAGATTTAAAGAAAGCCGCCTCAGGGGGCGAGTTAGCCCGTATTAACCTAAGTTTGAAGAGTATTTTAGCCGATTTCGTAAAAATGCCAAGTAGTATTTATGATGAAATAGATACAGGTGTAAGTGGTGAGATTGCCCGAAAAGTGGGAGGAATGATGCAACAAATGTCCAGCAGTCAACAGGTAATTGTGATTACGCATTTACCTCAAATAGCTTCTTTAGGCCAAAATCATCTATTTGTATATAAGTCAGAAAAGGATTCTAGTGTTGAAACGCAGGTCCGAATCTTGAAAGGTGAAGAACGCATAAACGAAATTGCCAAAATGATAAGTGGCGATACACTTACAGCGCATGCGGTGGAGCAAAGCAAAGAATTGCTCAAAGGGTAATTCATTAAAGCCTAAATTTTATTTAGGGCACAATACTCACAAATTCATTTTGAAGAAAAAATATGTTTTATCTGCATATGATACTCTAATTTTAGTTTGATATTATTCTCCATCGTCATCTAAAATAGCTTTAAAAGATGATTTACCTTTTAGTTTTTAGCCTGTCTTACGCCACTTTGTTTAACTATTTATACATTATTTATAAATCTATTAAACAAACTATTTTTTAGTGCAATATTCTTTAAAATAATAGTTTGTTTTTCTGTTTTTAATGCAATATTCGCATAGCTTATTTATTAGTAAAGCTCTTTTGGCTATGAAAACTCTAATAAATTTACTATTTTTAGGTACAGTGTTTTTATTACTCTTTATGATGCTGTGTATCATTTAGTGTAGTGAAATTCTGTATCTAAATTTTATGATTAAATGCTATGAAAAAGGGTATAACTTCTATTCTATTTTTTCTTCTAGAATATCTTAAATTTTCTTTACATCAAATAAAAGAAATCTATGTTCCATCGGGTACTGGTAACTTACTTCATCTTTTTTTTAGTGAAATCACTCATCTGAATACGCTTACACCCGGTTTATCCACGAAGCACTTTTTCGGCGTCATTCCTGCTCAAGATATTACTCGGCTAGCGCCACTATTTTAAAAAAAAACACAGAGTACTGATGAATCACCCTTAAAAGAACTATGAAAAAATACTACGTACTTCTATTTTGCTTGGCCTTTTTGGCTTCAAACGGCGTATTTGCTCAACGGCTACATCATCAAATGATCAGTTCGCAAGGGGCGTCTTCCAACACGTCATCTGGATTTATTATTAAACAAACTGTAGGACAACAGTCCGTTTCAGGGAATTGTCAAGGTGATATAATTGTTCAACAAGGATTTCAACAGACCTATTGGCGAGAACTGCTAAAAACACCCTTAAGTGGTGGAATTATGATCACAACCTATCCCAATCCTTTTCGTGAGGTGCTAAATTTTAGATTTTCTAATTTTTCATGGACGTCTGTTCAGGTTTCCATATTTGATTCCTACGGACGATCTGTTTTTGAAAAAACCGCTGCAGTAAACGATAACCTACTAACCCTTGAAGACATGCCCATTTTACCTAGCGCTCAATACCTGGTAAGACTTTCAGGTACAAATCTTAATTACTTCACTACAATCATAAAAATATGAGAAAACAACTACTAATATTCATTGCCTTTTTGAGCATTTCTGATTTATATGCACAAGACATTTTTAGTCATGCAGGTAAAAATATAACCCGCTACGATTTTGTCACAAACCAACCGGTTAGTCCCACTCCACCTGATTACAGAGTGGGTATGGGTAATTTTTACGAGATAGGCTTTAGTCCTAAACATTCTGTCAAAAAAGGTCCTATTCAAAATGTTACCTACTTGGTAAGTTTAACGTATAATGAATTTAATGCTGAAGCATCTAAAGACTTGAACAGTTATGCTTGGAAAACAAGCTACTTAGGGCTTCAGAATGTCATTGAATATGCTTTTTTTGAGGCTAGAACGGGAATTAAACTTTCCTTAAATGCCGGGTTAAAAAGCAATTACCAAGATTTGGTTGTCAAAGGGATAAAAATAGTATCCATTGCAGCCGATACCGACCATAATACTTATAAAACCACCGCAGCTTCCTTCCCATGGAAGGCTAAATACTGTGATGGGCAAGGTATGAATGGGATTAATTTCAAGAACTATGCGGTAATGGGTACACCTACCATGTTTTTGCTAGATAGTAAGGGCATCATTATAGAAAAAATTGCCACAGTAGAGCAGTTGATGAAGTTGCAAGTAGAAGAAAGCAACCGAAAAGAATAAAGTACAACTTTATCTCTTGCAATCAACACTTGTACTTACAAGTAATCCAAAACGCCTTCCATTTTCATACCTCGACTTCCTTTTATCAAGAATGCCGTTTGGGTATAATTAGCACGTTTTACTTGAGTGCCTAGTTCTTCCATAGAGGATGGAGTGGTTATTCCGCTATGCACTGAAATGCTGGCAAAATGCTGTCCAAGTGTGTAAATGTGGGTAAAGCCAAAAGTTACTGCCCATTGTAAAAGTTCATCGTGCTCTTGATTAGCTGTAGGTCCCATTTCAAACATGTCACCAAGAATAAGTACTTTTTGCGGTTGTGGCATGTTGGCAAAGTTGCGTATAGCCACTTGCATACTGCTTGGATTGGCATTGTAGGCGTCAAGTATTATGGTGTTGGTGCCTTTTTCGATTAGCTGCGAGCGATTATTATCGGGATGGTACGTGGCAATTCCTTCTTTTATTTCATGTAATCCAATGTTGAAATATTCACCAATAGCAACTGCAGTTAGTATGTTATCTAAGTTATAATCTCCCATAAGTGGAGAAGTAAAGGCCATATTTTTGTAGGTAAATGAGATAGAAGGAACCAGAGAAGTAATATCGCATTTTTCTTTTGAAAAAAGGATCTTTTTTTCTATTCCTCGGCTCATTCGGGTAAGCCATTCGTCGTCTTGGTTTATAAACGCAGTGCCCTGATATTTAAGTAGATAATGAAAGATTTCACTCTCTTCTTTGGCTACTGCTTCCAACGTTCCAAATCCTTCTAAATGTTCCTTCCCGATATTGGTAATTAAGCCAAAATTAGGTTCTGCAATGGTGCATAAAGCGGCTATTTCACCAGGATTATTGGTGCCCAGCTCAATAACGGCTATCTCCGCATCTTGCGGCATTTGCAATAGGGTGATAGGTACGCCGATATGGTTGTTAAAATTACCTTGCGTGCAATGTGTTTTGTATTTGCGGGTTAAAACGGCATAAATCAAATTTTTGGTTGTCGTTTTTCCGTTGCTTCCGCATATTCCCAAAACGGGTATGTCGTAGCACTTACGGTGAAAATTAGCTACTTCTTGCATGAATATGAGCACATCTGCAACAAAGATGAGTCTGTCATTTTCGCCTATGTTTTCATCTATAACGGCATACGCAGCACCTTTTTCAAGTGCTTGAATAGCAAAGGTATTTCCGTTAAAATTGTCTCCTTTAAGTGCAAAAAAAATGCATCCTGGAGTTATTGCCCGGCTGTCGGTGGTAAATCGAAACTCATTTTCTATGAGTAGATTGTAAAATTTTGTAAGGTTCACAAAAAATAGTTATTGCTGTGCAACAAAAGTGGTATTTTAGTGCTCTATAAAAAACCGTTTATATGAAGAAGTTATACCTACTGTCTATTATAGTGTTATTTGCTTTTAATCTTAAAGCACAATTATTTGAAATCTCGTCGACTCCTGTTTTTAGAGACGAAAATGGTAGTGTATTGAGTTTAGCCTTGGCAGGTGGATTAAATCAACCTCAGTTTTCTCCTTATGATTTTAATCAAGATGGGAAGATGGATTTATTTGTTTTTGATAGGACGGGTAATAAAGCGCTGGTTTTTATAGCGGTAACCGTAAAAGGAGTAACGAATTACAGGTATGAGCCTAGTTATGAAGACTTTTTTCCAAAGGGTGAACAATTTATGCAGTTGCATGATTTTGACGCAGACGGTAAACCCGATTTATGGATGTATTTGGTGGATTCCGTGTTCCTTTATAAAAACGTATCTAACACGTTGCCTCAATTTGAAGCGGGTAAAGGATTGTTTGCTTTTGATAAGGTCAACTACGTTTCATGGAGCCCAAATAAAAAACTATCTCAAGTAAATGGATGTTTGCCGGCTATATATGATATAGATGGAGATTCCGATATGGACTTTATTACCAACTTAAATAGCATTGGATCAAAAATTATCTTTAATTGTAACAACAGCGTTGAACTGGGAAATCCCTTGTCCGAAATTGGTTTTACCATTGTAGACAAATGCTACGGTGGGGTAGATGAGTTTGGGGCGGATATAATAATAAATGCTACGTGTGATTACTATGAAGCATATTATAAGCAGAAAAAACATACAGCTTCTAAGACGTTATTATTTTTTGATAACGATGGAGATGGTGATAATGATATGTTTTTTGGATCATCCGAAAGGTCAACAAATCCTATATACTTTTTAGAAAATGGCAAGAAAGATTTAAATTACTACAAAGACACTTTTATTAGCATCGATACCTCATTCTTTTCCGCAGCGGATGAGGCCAAAATTCCGATAGCACCAGCAATGTTTTATCTAGACGTAAATTTTGACGGGATCAAGGACTTGATTTTAGCGAATAACGAGCAGGATAGAAGATCGTATGCCATACACGAAACAGATAATGTTTTATTATTTTTAAATTCGGGTACAGATGATACGCCAATATTTAACTTGGAAAGAACGGATTTTTTAGCAGGAGACATGATTGACCTAGGGGGTAGAGTGACTCCAGTATTTGCAGATATAGACGGTGACGGAGACCAGGATCTTATACTGGCCACATCAGGTAATCACGCCGTTACGGGAGACACCACTGATTTTTTGGTGTACTACCAAAATGTAGGTACATCTACAAGTCCTGACTTTAAAGAGATGAATACTGATTTTATCGCGTTGAAAGCGAAGGAATACAGAGGCATGGTGCCTGCATTTGGTGACTTAGACGGTGATGCTGATTTAGATTTACTGCTGGGTAAGCAAGACGGAACCATCGCTCATTACGAAAATACAGGAAGTTCTACTAATCCTTCATTTACGTTTAAAACAGAAACCTTTTCAAGTATTACCGTGGATGGAAATGCTGCGCCTGCGCTGTTAGACATGAATAATGATGGTAAATTGGACATGTTATTGGGCAATTATGGCGGGACCGTAGTCTACTACACGAATACGGGAACGCTGAATGCACCAGAATTTACGTGGGTAACGGATAGCCTAGGAGGCATTGTGGTTAACGAACTTATTTCTCAAAGGTTCTTGGGCGATACCAGTTTTTATGATTCTTTGATTTACTACTACTATGGTAATTCTGCACCTCAAATAATTGATTATGAAAAGGGTGTAAGATGTCTTGCCGTGGGTTGTGATGAGGGAAATATTAAGATCTTCGATATTCCGTCGGACTTAACGCAAGATTTTGAGGCGATTACTGATTATATGAAACGCTCCTATACCAATGAGGTCTATACCAAAGATTGGGGAAAAAATACCTATCCTGCCGTTGCAGACATTACGGGAGACGGAATTTCAGATATGATTATTGGTAATTCCAGAGGTGGAATACACTTTGTGCAAGGAAAGGAAAAACGGACTAATCGTATTGCTATACCCGATCCAATAAGTTTCCGCATAGTTCCAAATCCTACAAATGATAAATTTGCAGTGTATACTTCTTCTAATGAGCCTTTGTTTTATACCATTAGCAACCTCAGCGGGCAAGTATTAGCAAGCGGCTCTACACTTTCTGGAGCGGCAATAAACCATGGATTGGCCTTGCCAAATGGGATTTATTTTGTTTCCTTACAAACCACTTCGCAGCAGTTTGCTACCCAAAAATTGATCATAACCAAATAGTGACCATTTGCTAATTAGCCAAATATCTATTGTTTAATTTGTAAGCTATTTACTAAAAGAATTGAGTCAACGCATAGAAACAGATGTTGTTATCATCGGAGCTGGACCAGCTGGTTGTAGTGGATCGCTTTACTTAGCACAATTTGGGATACCTCACGTAGTTGTTGAAAAGGAAGTGTATCCAAGAGACAAAATTTGCGGTGATGCCTTAAGTGGTAAAGTTGTAAGCCAGCTAAAAAAATTAAATCCAGCATGGTTAGATGAGTTAAAACTCGACCAAGACGGTTTTATACCAAGTTGGGGCGTTATTTTTTCGGCTCCAGACGGAAATGAAATAGCTATTCCTTTTAAGCATAAGCCCCATGAAACAGAGCACAGTCCCGGATTTGTAACTAAAAGGGTAGATTACGATTATTGGTTGTTTCAAAAATTAGATCGAAAATTTGCAACAGTGCTGGAAGGTACTGAAGTTAAAGATGTAGTTATTGATGAAACCGGTGTTATAGTAATTTCAGAAACGATAGAAATAAGAGCGAAGTTGCTTATAAGTGCAGAAGGTACACGAGCACTGGTGGCCAAAAAGTACGGAGGATATAAGATGGAACACCAACATCATTGTGCAGGATTACGTGCATATTACGACGGAGTTACAGGGCTTCACGAAGATGGGTTTATTGAATTACATTTTGTGAATGAAAGTTTACCAGGGTATTTTTGGATTTTCCCATTACCTAATGGACAGGCCAACATAGGAATCGGTATGCTGAGTAAATATGTGAGTAAGAAAAAAGTAAATCTCAAAAAACTAATCCTTGAAGTCCTTGAAAGTGATAAATTCAAAGACCGCTTCAAAGATGCTAAGCTTCAAGGTAAAATACATGGTTGGGGACTACCACTAGGAAGCAAAAAGAATAGACCAATAAGTGGCACTAGATTTATGCTGGTCGGAGACTCAGGGTCACTTATAGATCCATTTACGGGAGAAGGAATAGGTAATGCCATGTTTAGTGGTAAATGGGCTGCCGAACAAGCACGTGACTCTTTATCTATTAATGATTTCAGCGCGAACGAATTACGTAAATACGACCACACCGTTTATAAAAAAATAGGAGGTGAGCTCATGGTGAGCACATGGATGCAAAAGCTAATCAAATATCCTTGGTTATTTAATTGGATGATAGGTAAAATTAAGCGTAATGATGAATTAAAAGAGACTATTACCTTTATGTTTGACGATGTAGATTTACGTAAGAAGTTTACTAATCCTATGTTTTACTTGCGGGTTTTATTCAAGTAAAGTAATTCAATAAAGAGCAATCTATTATAACTGGTTAATAACTGCTAAAGGGCCTCCGCAGTATACACTGTGGCAGTTTTTACATGCTTGTATACTCATGCTGTAATAAAATTGCTGTGAATCTTTTCGCTCGATACCTTTTAGTGCATTGGTGTATACCGGTGCCATAGCTTTAAAAGCGTCTTCCAAATGTTCTCCTCGGGTGGCAGTTTTATCAACGAGTTTATAAAAAGAAGCAGGAACCTCCTGAATGGTATCGCCTGCAGCAAGCGTAGCTTTAGCTTCGTTGCTCCAAATTACCATTTCGCGCATCATGGCACTTAATTCGGATGCTTTGTACATATCTGCTTTTTCGGCGTTATTTCCTTGTCCACAGGCTATAATAGTGAGTACAAATGCCGAAAAAATAATCCATTTCATATCCTAGGTCTTGGTTGCGAATTAGTCAATTATGACACCGTCAGCAGTGAAAGTGAGTTCTACTTTAGGAGCTATAATAGCTGCAATCTCCTCCTCTGTTGCTTCCGCATCTTTTGCATATTCTAGTTGATCTTTCACCGAAACAGTATCCAAATAGGCCCAACCTCTTAGTGTGGCAGGATGCTCTGCGCTGTTTTTAGGTACGAAAAAACTATAATCCTTAAATTTTACAAACATTTCATTACCAGCTATATCCATATTCATCCAACATCCTTTAGCTTGACAAGCTGCTTTAATTTTACCGCTAACGGTTACGTAGATAGAATCTTTTCCAGCTAATGAGTCCATTATTTCTTCCCCTGTAAGTGCACCTTCTGCATTCCAAGTACTATCGCCGTATCTTCCGGCAACGGTTTCTTGTGATTCTTCAGATTGAGTTGCGGTGTTGCATGCCATGAAGGAAGCAGAGATGATAATTAGGTAACTAATTTTTTTCATATTAACGATTGATTAAAGGTTTAAATGAGTGCAAATGTATTTGTTCTGTGCAGAATTTATATTCACTAATTTGATTAGAAGCAATAATGATTAATTGATTTTGACAATAGGTTTCTATCATATCTTGATACCATTTTGTGTTAACCTCGTCAAAATTGGTGCACGGCTCATCCAGCAATAGGGCGGGTGTTTCCGTAAAAATAGCCAACGAAAGCTTTATCTTATTTTTAAGTCCCGAAGAAAGTTCTCCGTATGTTTTAGACAAAAAAGCACTGAGATTAGCTTCACTATATTGCTCCTCTAGGCTTATCTTAGGTTTTTTGAATTGAAAATGAAGTTCAAATAATTCTTTAACCGTAAAGTCATCCAATAAATGCATCTCCGGACTACAAAAACTAAAGATATTTTCTGTGCCTGTGTCTATAGAGTAGTGTGTTTGACCCTTAGTAGGAGATATTGCTCCGCCTATAATTTTGAGTAGTGTGCTTTTGCCCGAAGAATTGGAACCTAAGATTACATAGCGGTTATTTTGTTCAAACATACAGTTAAAGTCCTTAAAAAGAACTTCTTGAAGGTATCGTTTAGCAATATCTGTGCACGTAATGCGAAGCATTATCTCGACAAGTAGCCTTTCATAACCCCACGGTCTGAAGCACGAATAAAACTGATGATCTCATCTCGTTCTTGCGTCGCCGGCATTTCTGTTTCTATTTTAACAAGTGCTTTTGCATTGTTCATGCCTCGTAAGAATAGATTTCTATATATTTCTTGTATCTCACTAATCTTCTCAGCACTGTAACCGCGTCTTCTAAGTCCTACGCTGTTCACACCCTCATAACTAAGCGGCTCACGTGCAGCTTTTGTATAAGGAGGCACATCTTTTCGCACCAAACTACCACCACTTATCATGACATGTGGACCAATGTTAACAAACTGATGCACAGCGACTAATCCGCTTAATATAGCAAAATCAGCGATAGTCACTTCGCCCGCTATTTGAGTTCCATTGCCAATTATTACATTATTACCTAATACGGTGTCATGTGCAATGTGAGAATAGGCCATAAGTAGGCAATTTTTCCCAATAATGGTTTTTCCTTTGGACGCTGTGCCTCTATTAATAGTGACACATTCTCGAATGGTTGTATTATCACCAATTTCGGCTGTGGTTTCCTCTCCATCAAACTTCATGTCTTGAGGTATTGCGGAAATTACGGCACCTGGAAATATTTTACAATTTTTACCAATGCGTGCACCTTCCATGATGGTTACGTTAGAACCTATCCAAGTTCCTTCGCCTATTTCTACATTTTTGTGGATGGTAACAAATGGCTCAATTACCACACTGTCTGCCAGTTTAGCTCCGGGGTTTACATATGCTAAAGGTTGAATCATCTTATTTATTTTCTACAATTTGGGCCATCATATTGGCTTCACACACTAGTCTATTACCTACAAACGCTTCTCCTTTCATCATACATAGACCTCGTCTTACAGGAGCAGTTAGTGCCATTCGAATAACTAGGGTATCACCTGGAACTACTTTGTCTTTAAACTTGGCGTTTTCTATCTTTACAAAATAGGTACTCCATTTTTCTGGGTTTTCTTTGTCGGCCAAAACCAAAACGCCACCGGCTTGTGCCATTGCCTCAAGTTGTAAAACTCCTGGCATGAGCGGCTCTCCTGGAAAATGTCCTTGAAAAAAATATTGATCACCGGTTATATTTTTAACAGCGATGACTTCATTTTCGGTTAAACGAATTACTCTATCTACGAGCAAAAATGGATGTCTATGTGGTAAAATATCAGCTAATTGCTGATAATTATATAGTGGAGGAATGTTGGGGTCATAAACAGGAACATTGTTGTCCAATTTACTTGCTTTTTTAGAAGCTAAATATGCTTTCTTTATTTTCTTAGCAAATTCTACATTGGCAGCATGACCTGGTCTAGCAGCTAGTATTTGTGCCTTTAAAGGTACTCCGGCTAAGGCTAAGTCTCCAATAATATCCAGCAGTTTATGTCGTGCAGGTTCGTTTTGAAAACGTAACTCAACGTTATTTAAAATTCCTTCTTTCTTAACTTCTATAGAATCTTTATTGAAGAGCTTGGCTAAACTAGCCATTTCACTTTCCTCAATAACACGGTCTACTATAACAATAGCGTTATTTAAGTCACCACCTTTGATCAAATTATTCTTTACCAGTGCTTCTAATTCATGTAGGAAACAAAATGTACGGCAACTGGCTATTTCATATTTGAAATCATTAAGATTCGTAATGCTCGCATGTTGACTACCCAACACAGGAGAGTTATAGTCTACCATAACGGTAAGTCTATAATCATTGGCGGGCAATGCCATCATTTCTACACCTTTTCCGTCTGCATAATTGATGCGGTTAGCGATTTCAAAATATTCTCTTTCTTTCTTTTGGGTTTCTATGCCCGTGGCTAGCAATAAATCTACAAATGGCTTACTGCTTCCATCCATTATTGGTGTTTCCGGAGCATTCAGTTTAATAAGACAATTGTCTATTTCTAAACCTGCTAACGCTGCTAATACGTGCTCTACGGTGTTGATTCGCGCACCGTTATCTTCAATAGTCGTGCCTCTTGAAGTATCTACAACCAGGTCACAATCTGCTTTTACTTTTGGCTCACCTGGTAAGTCTATTCGTTGAAAAACGTATCCGTGATCTTCAGGGGCGGGCTCGAAGGTAAGCGTTACAGTATTACCCGTATGCAGACCAACGCCAGAAATGCTAACTGCTGCTTTTATAGTGGTTTGAAAAATTTTCATTCCTTATTTATCCGATTTTAATTGTTGTTCTAATTCTCTAACGCGTTGCTCTAATTTAGGTAAGTTTCGCCACATTACTCGTGACTTCATCTCCTCTTTGAATGATTGGTGTGGAGATCCCGTATAGACACCATTTGGTTCTGTAATATCTTTATTAATGCCTGCTTGTCCACCTAATTGAGTGCCATTAGCTACGGTAATATGTCCAACTACGCCTGCTTGTCCAGCGAAAACACAGTTAGATCCAATTTTTGTACTACCAGCGACAAACACGCCACCTGCTAGTACGGTATTTTCACCTATTTCAACTCCGTGTGCAATCTGCACGAGATTGTCTATTCGGCATCCGTTTCCAATACTAGTACTTCCCATATTGGCTCTATCAATGGAAGTGTTACTTCCTATCTCTACGTTATTCCCAATTATTACATTTCCAATCTGTGGTATTTTTATGTAAGTACCGTCTGGTAATGGTGCGTGACCAAATCCGTCGGCGCCAATTACTGTTCCAGAGTGAATGAGACAATCATCACCAATAACAGTTTGATAATAAATAGATACATTCGAACGTATGGTTGTATTGCGTCCAATTATAGAGTCTTCGTAAATGCAGGTGTTAGCCATCACTTTAGAGTTATCTCCTATAACTACACCATTGCCAATGTAGGCATGTGAACCAATGTGGCAATTCGCTCCAATTTTAGCAGATGGTTCTATTACTGCGGTAGGATGAATTCCTTGATTGGGATCCTTGTAATCGAAATATTGGATAAGTATTGTACAAAAAGCTACGTACGGATGTGAACATCGTATCACGGTTAAGCCTTCAGGTATGTGTTGAATGGTGTCGTCTATCAAAACAATACCAGCATTGGTTGTTTTTAAATAATGTATGTATTTCTTATTGGAAAGAAAGCACAAACTATCAGAGGAAGCATCCTCAATTTTAGAAACCTTGGCAATACTAGCGTTAGAATTACCCTCTACCGTACCGTTTACAATTGTTGCTATTTCTGCTGCTGTTAGTGTCAATAGACCGCAAATTTAACTTATTTTAAAGAGGTTATAAAATATTTAATATGAGGCTTATTAACTTGCGAAAGGTTATAAATTTCAGAAGTCTCGGATAGTTCTTTTAACCCGCCTTCTTTCATTCCAATTTTAAGACTATCGCCATCTGCAGAGTAGGTGTTATTACTCAGTTTACCCGTAACTACAAAATAATCAGCATCTTCTAAAGAGATACCCAGTTTAGTGGCAACAAAGCTTTTTTGCTGGCTTACTTCTTCGAGTGTAATGGCCTCATCTGCTACTGCTATCTTGAATAGGTTACGATTGATAATCATCTTGCAAAGTTCACTTAAGGTTTTATCCTCAGCATATTGCCATACTTTGATAGCACTTATGATTTCATTATCGTCCAAATTACAAAAATTCTCTATTACATCAGCACGTTGTAAGTCTTCCGTCCTAAAATTATTAGTTAAGAAAAAGGACAAAAATGGACTCGCAAATAACTGAACATCCTTACTTATTAGGTATTTAGCTCGTCTTAAAATGCTGAGTAACATGGTATCGGCAGCGATTGAAGTTTTGTGCAGATATACTTGCCAGTACATAAATCGACGTGCCATCAAAAATTTTTCGACTGAATAAATACCCTTTTGATCAACGATGAGATGATTATCTCGGACGTTGAGCATTTGAATTATACGTTCAATTCCTACGGTTCCTTCCGATACTCCGGTATAAAAACTGTCTCTACGTAAATAATCTAATCGGTCCATATCCAATTGACTGCTAACCAATTGATGAAAGAATTTTCTCGGATACCGGTCTTCAAATATCTCAATAGCAAGATCCAATTTGCCTTCCATTTTTACATTAATCTGCTGCATAAGTGCACTAGAAATATGCTCATGATGCACATCTGTAAGAATACTGTGCTCCAAACTATGTGAAAATGGTCCATGTCCAATATCGTGTAAAAGAATGGCTAATAACGCGCCAATTTCTTCTTCGACCGAGATTTCAATTCCTTTACCGCGTAGATTTTTAAGTGCCATGTCCATCAGGTGCATAGCGCCTATAACATGTTGAAAACGAGTATGCAATGCTCCGGGATACACCAAATGAGTTAGCCCTAATTGTTTAATTCTGCGTAAACGTTGGAACTCTGGTAGCTGGATACAATCAAAAACGATGTCGTGATGAATGGTTATAAAACCATATATAGGATCGTTTATTATTTTCTTTTTGTTCAAAGTGTAATAAATTATTGTTTTAAGAGTTGAATTATTACTTGCTTTGCAAGGTATAACAAATGTCCTTGCATTTCTGCAAAGGTTACCTAATAAAATGATAAAATACGAAAACCAATTATGAGTAAAATTAAAATACTGTGGGCTGACGATGAAATTGATCACCTGAAGTCTCATATATTTTTTTTAGAAGAGAAAGGATATGAAATAACAACCGTTACCAATGGCTTAGATGCCACTGAAAAGGTTAAAACACATCATTATGATTTGGTTTTTTTAGATGAAAATATGCCTGGTATTTCTGGACTAGAGGCACTTAAAATAATTAAAGAACTTCAAGGTAATCTTCCTGTGGTAATGATTACTAAAAGCGAAGAAGACCATATTATGGAAGATGCAATCGGTTCAAAAATAGCGGATTACCTAATTAAGCCCGTAAATCCAAGGCAAATATTAAGTACCATTATTAAGCTTACCGAAGGCAAACGCCTTGAAACCGAGAGTGTAACACAGCGGTATCAACAAGATTTTAGAAATATAGGTATGGCATTTATGGACTACTTAGATTGGCCTAAGTGGAAGGAGATGTATAAAAAACTAGTGTATTGGGAAACCGAAATGGCAGGCTCAGAAGAAACCGGCATGGAGGAAATTCTAAAAACCCAGAAACAGGATGGAAATAGAGAGTTTAGCAAGTATATCGCTAAAAACTACCTCAAATTTGTGCATGCCAATGGGGATAACGAAGAAAATCCGCTCATGTCACACCACCTTATTCAAAAAGGAGTTTTGCCACACAAACAAAAAGGCGAACCATTTTGCTTGTTGTTATTGGATAATCTTAGGTTTGATCAGTGGAAAGCAATTCAAGTAGAAATTAGTAAATATTACCGGACAACAAGTGAAGATTTATACATGGCCATTTTACCTACAACAACCCAGTATGCGCGAAATGCAATCTTCAGTGGTTTAATGCCCAGCGATATTGAGAAACGATTTGGAGATAAATGGAGTAATGATGAAGACGAAGGAGGAAAAAACCTACATGAGGAGTTTTTCTTGAACGATCAGCTTAAGCGATTGCGAGTGGGATACGAATCAAAGTATGTAAAAGTCACGAACCTAAGCAGCGCCAAGCAAATGGTAGAGCAATTGCCCAATATAGCGCAAGAAGAATTTTTTACCATCGTTTATAATTTCATAGATACACTGTCGCATGCACGTACAGATTCTAAAATAGTTCGAGAACTGGCAGAAAATGAAGCAGCTTATAGGGCATTAACCTCAAGTTGGTTTGACCATTCGCCGCTTTTAGATGCAATTAAGTACTTGAGCAGTAAGAAAGTGAAATTGGTAATCACGACAGATCATGGTTCTGTTAAAGTAGATAATGCCGTAAAAATTGTGGGGGATAAAGACACCACCACCAATTTACGTTACAAAACGGGAAAACGTATGACCTACGATCCTAAAGAAGTATTTGAGATAGCCACGCCCTCAGATGCGTTGTTGCCAACTCAGCACGTGAGCAGTCGTTTTGTGTTTAGTAAAGAGAATGATTTTTTCGTGTATCCCAACAACTTGAATCATTATGCCAAGTATTATAAAGATACCTTTCAACACGGAGGAATTTCGATGGAAGAAATGCTGATTCCGCTAATTGTTTTAGAACCAAAATAAGGGGTGATGAAGATAGTGATTTGTGATTTAGAATCTGAATTTTCAAAATTAGGTAATGCTTTGATAGCGCAAATAGCGTCTGGAAAAAATATCGTTTTGCTTCAAGGAAACCTTGGCGTGGGTAAAACAACGTTAGTTAAACGTTATATAAACGCTATGGGAGGAAATGATAGCGATGTAGATAGTCCTACTTTTTCTATTGTTAATGCCTATGATGTAGCACAAAAGACTATTTATCATTTTGATTTATACCGCTTAAATTCCACAGAAGAAATCGAAGATATCGGGTTTATGGAATACATAGATTCGGGCAATTTATGCTTTATTGAATGGCCAGAGAAAATTGCGACGTTCTTACCTGAAGATCGTGTTTTAACCGTTAATATAGCACTATCTTCGCAAGAATGCAGAGAATACTCACTTCATTAGGATTTTTAGCCATACTTCTTTCTGCCCAAGCGCAAGTATGGGAATATCGTATTGCCAAAGAAGCGCAACGCGTGGATAGTATTGAACAGATAATCTCCGAATTACAACGCATTGGCATTCGAGTGACAGGCAGCACAGCGTACGATAGTGCAACGCAATGGGTGGTAAATAAATATACCCAATTAGGCTATGCTCCGGTTATAGACACCTTTAAGTACGGAACTAAAAATTCGTACAATGTAATCATTGAAAAGCCTGGATCGCAGTCAGATGCCTGGATTATCGTAGGTGCTCATTTAGACGCAGTAAGTATAAGTCCTGGGGCAAATGATAATGGTAGTGGCGTAGCAGCAACACTTGAAATAGCGCGTATACTCAAGAATACAGACTGTAAAGTGGGAGTGAGGATCATTAATTTTGGGGCGGAAGAGCAAGGTTTGCATGGAAGTAATCATTACGTAAACAATACGCTTTCTGCAAATGATAACATCCAACTTATGCTCAATTTGGATCAATTGGGTGGGACATTAGGCCAAAATAACACACGTATAAAATGCGAAAGAGATGTAGACGACAATCCATCTACTAATAATGCTATGTCTAGTTTAAAAACAGATACGCTGGGTCGTTTAATCAACTTATACACTACACTAATCCCTGTTCAATCTAATGCCTATGGGTCTGATTACATGCCGTTTCAAAATGCTGGATATGTAATAATGGGATTATATCAGGAGTCCGTTGATCCCAATTATCATAGTGCAAACGATAAGCTAGAAAATATGGATATCGCTGCTACCACTGAGGTGATAAAAGGAGCAGTTGCATCCACACTTTATTTTGCGCGAATCAATACTTCCGCAAACGTATCGCAAACCTCAAATCTCATTAGCCACTTGTATCCCAGCCCAGCTTCAAATTGGGTTAAGATCATCGGCAGCGATAACGAAATGAATCACGTTATCTTAACCAATGCGTTGGGACAGCAAGTTTTGAGTACAGAAGTAACCTCAGAAAACGTAATTAATATCCAAAATTTAACGAATGGTTTGTACTCTGTTAGCATCTACAATGCACACAATTCTGTTTTACTGCAATCTAGACTTATAATTGCACGCTAAGTACAGAAGGAGATGAAATACACATGTTGGGGAGCTGCCAAGCAAGTTACGGGCAGCATGCACTTATTAAAGCTAGAAAATGGATATACAATCTTAATCGATTGTGGTATCGATTATGAGGATAAATCGAATAAGGAAATCAATTCAAACTTTCCTTTTGATCCCAAAACGGTAAACGTTCTTATATTAACCCACGCTCACATAGACCACAGTGGGAATATTCCTAATCTGGTAAAACAGGGATTTAAAGGTGAGATAATTTGTACAGAACCCACTGCCTTTTTACTTGAAAAACTGTGGGCAGATTCCGTTAATATACAGAACAATGCGACCAATCGTAAAAAGAGTGTTCGATTATATGGTTTTCATGAGGTAAAAAAAGCGGTAGATCAACTATTAACCTTAGGGTTTTACAAAAATTTCGAATTAAGTGAGGGAGTGTCTTTCTCCTTTTACGAAGCAGGACATATTATAGGTGCTGCCAGTGTTCGCTTGGTTATAGAAGAAAACGGAAAGCAGAAAGTAATTGGTTTTACAGGTGATATCGGAAATCCTGGTTCCAAACTTATTGTAGATTCGAAGCCAATGCCGGGCTTACATGCATTAATTACGGAAACTACGTATGGGAACAGAAAGCATAAGGAAACCCGAAGCCCAGAAGATGTCTTGCTAGAACAAGTAACGGCCACTTGTGTAAAGCAAGATGGAAGACTAATCATTCCTGCGTTTAGTGTTGGACGTACGCAAGCGGTTTTATTTACGCTTAAAAAACTATTTAATGAAGGGAAACTGCCGCCAATTAGAGTGTTCGCAGATAGTCCCTTGGCACTTGCAAGTAGCAATATTCACAATAAATTTTCACACTATCTAAACGAAGAAGCACAACACTACAAAAAGGATGAAGGAAGCTTGTTTGATTTTAAAAGCTTGCACATTGTAGAAGATAATGATGATGTGGAAGACATGGAACTATTTCGTGAGGCTTGTATCATTGTAAGTAGTGCAGGAATGCTGGAAGGAGGGCGTATTCAACAACATATTGGAGATCATGTTCAAAATCCTATGTGCGCTATTATGATTGCTGGATTTTGCTCACCGGGTACACTTGGGGCACAGCTCTTAGAAGGCAAAAGCATCATTCGTATTAAAGGACAAGATAAATATGTGTATGCCAAAATTGGTCAAACAGACGTATTTAGTGCCCATCCTGATATTGTAGGACTCACAGATTACTTCGAAAAGAGCGATAATAGTGATTTGAAAAATGTATTCTTTGTGCATGGCGAAGAAGAAGCAATGTACGATTTAAAAGAAACCTTAGGCACTGATTTTCAGGGCAAGGTGACTATTCCTAGTAGGGGCGAAGAGTGGAATCTTTAAGCAGTTTTTGTACACTTAACGGATTTTAAATCTACTGAATTAAACAAAACTTTTTTCAGTACACGGAATAGTCGGAGTGGAACTATCTACTGCATCCTAAAAGTAAAGGTTTCGCTTAAAATAGAGTTCAAACGGTTAAATTTGTGCTTGTAACGGCATTTTCATCTTTGTTAGAATCTATACTTAAACAATATTGGGGATTTGACTCATTTAGACCATTACAACGAGATATTATTCTCTCGGTAATGAACGGTGAAGATACCCTTGCTTTACTTCCCACGGGAGGCGGAAAAAGTATATGTTATCAATTACCGGCACTGGCCAAGGACGGCGTTTGTTTCGTGTTTAGTCCACTAATAGCACTCATGAAGGACCAAGTGGATAATCTTACCAAGCGAGGTATTTCGGCAGTAGCCTTACACAGCGGCATGAGTAGCGGTGAGATAGAAACCGAAATGCAAAACACACTAAATGGCAAGTACAAGATTGTATATTTGAGTCCAGAGCGTGCAGCCACGGCCCAGTTTAGAAGTTATTTGGTCAATATGTCAGTTAGTTTTTTGGTGGTAGATGAGGCACATTGCATTTCTCAATGGGGTCACCAGTTTAGGCCAGAATATCTCAAAATAGGGGAGCTTAGGGAATTACTTCCGAAGACTAATTTTATTGCCGTAACCGCTACGGCGACGGATACGGTGCAAGCAGATATCCTACGTTTTTTAGGATTTAATAGTGCGCACAAAAGCTACCGACAATCTTTTAAACGAGATAACTTGAGTTATTTAGTACTTCGCGATAGTAACAAACTCACACGAATAGCTAAAATTTTATCAAAAGTAAAGGGTACCGCACTGGTGTATGCCAACACGCGCAGAAAGTGTGAGGAAGTAGCTGCATTTATGCGTCAAAATGGAATTGTAGCATTGCATTACCACGGAGGATTAGATAACGACCAACGGAGTAAAGTGCAGCAATCTTGGATAGATAATCAAACCCGTGTGGTAGTTTGCACCAATGCTTTTGGAATGGGTATAGATAAACCCGACGTAAGAATTGTCATACATTATGAGAAACCTGACAGCCCTGAAGCATATTATCAAGAGGCAGGAAGAGCAGGTAGAGATGGTCTTGAAGCGTATTGTGTGCTTCTCGCAGAAAAAGAAATAACTACAGAGTTATGGACGAGTTACCCAACCACATCGCAATTGGAACATACCCTTAATTGCCTCTACAATCACCATCAAATAGCGTTTACCTCGGGCAAAGGAATCACCTATCCAATTGACCTTATTCAATTTTCTGAAAAGTTTAAAATTGCAACTTGGAATGTCGTTAATTGTACAAATGTGCTTCACAGTATGGGCTTTCTAAAACTCAATGAGCAAACCTTTCAATTGCCTAAATTGAGGTTTGTTGTAAGTAATGAAGACTTGTACGCATATCAAGTGAAATATGAGCATCAAGACCCATTTATTAAGCTACTATTGAGGTCTTATGGAGGGTTATTTGAGCATTACGTGGCTGTAAAAATAAATGAACTGGCTTCCCGTCAAAAAAGTAGTGTGAGTGTAGTTAGAAAAGCGTTACAAAAATTACACACGGATGGCATCATTGATTTTGTAGATGCGCAAGAAGGTAATACGCTAACGTACCTTGAGGCGAGACCAACCAAGATAGGAATAGACAAGAAAAACTATCTTATACTCAGAGAAAGAGATGAATATAGAAAACACTATATCGCTAATTATGAGTCTGTTAACACCGCATGTCGGGAGAATTATTTACTGGCCTACTTTGGTGAAACACGTGAGAAAACCTGTGGCAAATGTGATGTTTGTAGGCTTACCAAAAAATCACAGCTCAGCTCAGTTCAAATTTCGGTGCTAATTGAAAATCTAAAACAACTTACCTTGAATAAAAATTTGGATTTAGAAACAATACTCTCTTCATTTGGAGCGTTTGAAGAAAGTCAAATAATTACTATTATAAGATGGTTATTGGACAACGAATACCTAACTAAATTAAACCAAACCTATACTTGGACAAACAACCAAGCCTAATAGCTATTGTCATAAACGACGTTATTTACGATCAGCGCATGATACGTATATGTACATCGTTATCTTCACATTTTGAAGTGTCACTTTGGGGTAGGGCAAAGAGTGCTGCACCAATAGTAACTCAGCCATACGTCCAAAAACGATTTAAATTCCTAATTAATAAAGGGCCGTTATTTTATCTTGTTTTCAATCTCCGTATTTTTTGTAAGCTCATTTTTACCTCGTTTGATATTGTTCATGCAGTAGATTTAGACACCTTGCCTGCTGCGTATTTTGCGTGTAAGTTAAAAGGTAAAAAACTCGTTTATGACTCGCATGAATATTTTACCGAAGTACCTGAGCTTATAGAAAGATCTTTTAAACGAGCAATTTGGCTGAAACTAGAAGCATATCTTGTACCTAAATTAAGCAACGCAATAACTGTAAGTCAAGGTATAGCAGACGCGTATACCGAAAAATACAGTGTAGCATTTGAAGTAATCCGGAATTGCCCGGTTGGTTTTGGTCTTACGCATACTGAAAAAGACCTAAAAT
Source organism: Chitinophaga pinensis (assembly GCA_945889315.1). Classification (GTDB taxonomy): domain Bacteria; phylum Bacteroidota; class Bacteroidia; order NS11-12g; family UBA9320; genus UBA9320. The sequence continues at coordinate 17,151 of CAMDBP010000009.1, read as the reverse complement.
ATCTCTTGTATCAAGGTGCGCTAAATAAGGGCAGGGGACTTGAAGCCACAATAAAAGCAATGCAAGACCTTAATATACTCTTGTATATAGCGGGAAATGGTGATATCAAAGAAGAGCTAGTACGCTTAGTTTTAGAACTAAATCTAGAAAATAAAGTTATATTCTTAGGCGAACTAAACCCTATAAAATTGAGAGATTACACCTTAGGTGCTTTTGCAGGAATAAATGTGGCCGATAATCTTGGTTTAAGCTACTACTTATCTCTGAACAACAAGTTTTTTGATTACATCCAATGCGGAATTCCCGCGATAACGATGCCATTTCCTGAGTATAAAAGGATGGAAAATGAATATCAATGCGGTTGTTTGGCGGCTGCAGAGCCAAATGAAATTAAAAAAGCTGTTAATTTACTTTTATCTGATTCAGAATTTTATGGTTTACTAAGAAAAAACTGTTTAATTGCACGCCAAATTAGAACTTGGGATAACGAAGAAAAATCCTTGTTAAAATTTTATGCAAATCTTACCTAAGAAATTACATATTGTAGCATTTGATGTGCCTTATCCTGCAGATTATGGGGGAGTGATTGATATATATCATAAAGTAGAGGCGCTTCACCATCAAGGAATTGAGGTTATTCTACACATGTATCAATACGGTAGGGCTGAAAATAAATCCAAATTACGTAAGATTACAAAAGCACTTTATTACTACAAACGGAGTACGTTCAAAAACCCATTTGTGGGAAGTACACCCTATATTGTAAATTCAAGAAATGGGGAAGAACTTTTAGATAACCTGTTAAAAGACTCTGCACCTATTCTTTTTGAAGGGTTACATTGTACGTATCATATTACAAATCCGTTACTTGGCAAGCGCTTTAAAATAGTGCGAGCGCATAATATTGAGCATCATTACTACAAGCATTTAGAAAAATCTGAATTTAGCTACTTTAAAAAATATTTTTTTAGAATAGAGGCCGAAAAACTAAGGAAGCACGAAAGCGTGCTTAAACATGCTCAATTAGTTACAGCCATAAGCCCCAATGATTACGCTTATTTTGATAGAAAATATGCCAATGTGATGTATGTTCCGGCTTTTCACAGTAATAACGATATGGATTATCCTGGAGCGCAAGGTAAATACTTACTGTACCATGGAAATCTTTCTGTTCCAGAAAACTATATGGCGGCAATAGAGCTTGTAAATCATGTATTCTCCAAATTACCCAATACTCCTGTGATTATTGCAGGAAATAATCCCCCAAAGGAATTAATTCAGTTATGTGCGCACTTTGCTAATGTGGAGCTGAGATCTAATTTAACCACGGAACAGATTCACTTATTAATCCGCGACGCACACATTAATGTATTGTACACCAATCAAAATACTGGAATCAAGCTAAAATTGCTAAATGCCTTGTATAGAGGTAAATTTGCTGTGGTTAATCCACTCATGGTGGATGGTTCGGGGCTTGAGTACCTTTGTGCAATAGGTAAAAATTTAAATGAGATACTGCTTAAAGTGAAAGAATATTTGTTGTTGGATTATTCGCTATCCTATTTTAACAACAGAAGTTTATTTCTAAGTGAGCATTTTAACAACACCAAAAGCGCACAATCGTTAACAGAATCTATTGATTTTTCAGCTGATACTTTACCAAAACAGAGGTCAGACAAGGAAGTATTGCAGAGTTTATCTCAATTATCTTCTTTTATGTCTTACTTCTCATTGTAATCCTTCTGTTTTTAGTGAATACTTTTACATTTGCACCTTATAAATTTTCATGGAAAAAAATTCTGTCATTGGTTACGTATTAATCTTTTTTTTATTCATTGGGTTTTACTTTTTTAGTAAACAAAATCAAGAAGAACTAACCAATCAAAAAGTATCTACGGAAGATTCCGTTGAAACTACCCCGGCCACAGCAGATACTGCTCAAGTTTCGTATAACGACAGTCTCTCCCTTGCTGTAGATACTAATCTAACGGAAACAATCACTACGCTTCGAAACGATCTTTTGGAGATTGATTTTAGTAGTATTGGTGGTACACCCAAGAAAGTAACGTTAACCAAATTCAAGCGATATGATTCATCTGCTTTAGTATTATTTGACAAAGGACAGACCCAGTTAGGTTATACCATACCGTTGGCTAATGGCGCATCAATTAATACACTTAACACTTCCTTTGAGACACAAATAATAGGGGATAGCCAAGTGGTTATGACAGCTAATCTTCTAAATAATGCCAGAATCATACAAACGTATACACTTTCACCTAATTCATACAAGGTCGATTACAAAGTAAATTTTGAGGGCATAAAAGACATAATCTCACCCAATAATAGGTATGCAGTACTAGACTGGTCTAGCGCAATTCAAGGGCAAGAAAAAACGGTAGAAGATGAGCGGTCGGTAAGTACAGTGTACTACAGCTATGCGCAAGACGAAGATGTAGATTACCTGAGTGAAACCAGCGATGACGAAGAGAAACTTCAAGCCAACGTAAAATGGGTGGCTTTTAAACAAAAGTTTTTTAATCAAACGCTTATCAGTAACACGCAGTTTTCGGAGCAAGGGACACAAATAGAGGTTAAAACGCCAGAGAACGAAGCAGCGGCATACGTAAAAGATGTAAAAGCACAATTTTTTATCCCGTTAGAACAAAACAGTGTTTTAGAAGATATGGACTTATACTATGGTCCTAACCATTACCCAACTTTGAAAGAAGAAGGTATTGGCCTACAAAAAATGATACCTTTAGGTTGGGGTATTTTTGGGTGGGTAAACAAAGGATTGGTTATTCCTATATTTAATTGGCTAAACCAATATTTTACGAATTACGGTCTTATCATTATTCTACTTACCCTCATTATTAAGTTGGCATTGTTCTTCCCTATGTTTAAGGTGTATAAGTCAACAGCAAAAATGAAGCTGTTAAAACCAGAACTAGATGAAATTAAGACCAAAACGGGTGATGATATGGCCAAGGCTCAGCAAGAGCAAATGAAACTATACAAGCAAGCGGGTGTTAGTCCGTTAGGAGGTTGTTTGCCTCAATTGGTTCAGATGCCAATACTTTTTGCTATGTTTAGGTTTTTTCCTTCGAGCATTGAGTTACGTCAAAAAAGCTTTTTGTGGGCTGAAGACTTGAGTAGCTATGACAGTATTTATGATTTTCCGAATGGCTTTGAAATACCCTTTTATGGAGATCACGTTAGTTTATTTACCTTGCTAATGACGGCGGTAACTATCTTGTATACCTACATTAATAGTCAAAGCACAAGTCAAATGGTAGGTCCAATGAAAACCATGATGTACATTATGCCCATAATGTTCCTAGGATTTTTCAATAACTATGCAGCGGCACTAAGTTTTTACTACTTTCTTTCTACATGTTTTACTATTTTATTAAATTATATAATTCGCAAGTTTGTGATTGATGAAGATAAACTGCATCAACAAATACAAGAGAACAAAAAGAAGAAGATTGTAACTAAGAAATCAGGTTTACAGAAAAGACTAGAAGACATGGCCAAGAAAAGAGGCATTGATCCTAAGTCAGGTAGGCCAGCTAAAAACAATAAAAAGTAATAACACAAAGGGGGCTAGAATTTATCTAAGGCCCGCAATTAAAAATTCAATCTCTCGTTTGGGGAGATTGAATTTTTCTGCTATTACCGAATTGGTTAGTTTTCCCTTATAAATGTAAGTTCCTTTGCGCAGACCTTCGTGATTAAGAAGGCACTCTTGTATATTCCCTTCGTCAGATATACGCAGAAGGAGCGGCGTTAGGATATTACTCAATGCATAACTAGATGTACGCGAAAATCTGGAAGGTATATTAGGTACGCAGTAATGTACCACACCGTGTTTTTCAAATACCGGCATTTTGTGATTGGTGGTTTCTGAAGTTTCAAAACAACCGCCTTGGTCTATACTCACATCTACAATGATAGATTTTGGTCTCATATTACTGACCATTTCTTCAGTTACTACGCATGGACTTAAGCCTAGTGGGCTGCGCAATGCACCAATAGCGACATCACAATCTGCAAGTGCTTTTGCGAGTATTTGGGGTATTAGAGTAGAAGAATGAACACGTGTTCCTATACTTTTTTCAAGTCTTCGAAGCTTTTGTGTACTGTTGTCAAAAACCTTTACAGATGCTCCAAGGCCGATAGCTGCTTTCATAGCGTATTCACCCACAGCGCCTGCACCTATGATTACAATTTGAGTAGGCTGAATGCCTGGTATTCCTCCAAATAGCTCACCTTTTCCTGAATTATAATTGCTCAAATACTCTGCAGCTATTAATACAGACGCTCTGCCTGCAATTTCGCTCATGCTTCTAATAATGGGCAAAGAACCGTCGTCATCGCGTAAAAATTCAAAACCGATAGCAGTAATGCCTTTGGCAAGCATTTTTTTAAATACTACCTCTTTTGCACGAACTAACTGTATCGCGCTTAGTAAGATCTGCCCTGGTTTCATGAGGTCAATCTCATCTTCTGTTGGAGGTGCGATTTTAATAATTATATCACAGGTGTATATTTCTTTTTTGTCGTGACTTACTTCAGCTCCCATACTGCTATAATCTAGGTCTGTAAAGTTTGCTTTGTCACCACATCCTGATTCAATTTTAACCGAATGTCCTTGTTTAGAAAGTAATTGAACAGCCATAGGAGATAGCGGGACTCTATGTTCCTGAAAAGTAGTTTCTTTCGGGATACCAATAGACAGGGACTTGTTATCCTTTTGCTCAGTAAAAAGTTTTTCTTGAGGTTGTAAACTAGCTTCTCTAGCTAGATCTCCAAATGATGGGTTTGACACGGTACTCATGCACTAAAATTAAGATGCAATATACCGCATAATTATATATAATTGAACACTTTCACAATATGTTAGTAAACAAGGAGTTATTTTAGCACAAAACCTTTTTACTTTGTAAGCAATGAGAATAATCACAATAGCATTACTTTTTGTCACACTCCCATTTGCCCTATTCGCATCGCAGCGAGATGCAACTAATTATGGTGAGAAAGAGGGTATAAAGCCTCCCAAAAGTAGCAAAGTGGACTCAATTCGAATTGAACCAATTGACACATCTGATTCTCTGCAGGGAGCCGTGGTGCCAATGATGGAAACGGAGTTCGAGATTCCATTGGATATATTCGGTGTGGTTACCTTTGATTCGAATGAACTGCCACTGGATGAAAACTTGTACAGGTATCATGTAAGCAAGCTGCAATTTGAAATACCGATGGATTACAACGAGTTGGTTAAAAAGCAAATAGATTTTTTTGGAACAAGATGGCAGGATAAGCTAAAAATAATGGTGACTAAATCGCAGTATGTTTTTCCTATTTATGAAGAAATTCTTGCAGAGTATAATATGCCATTAGAGATCAAGTATTTATCTATTATTGAGTCAGGATTAAATCCATATGCTAGATCACATTCTGGTGCAGTTGGAGCATGGCAATTTATGTCAGCTACAGGCAAAGAATATGACTTGACCATCAATAGCAGTGTTGACGAGAGAAGATCATTAGAAAAAAGTACGCGAGCAGCATGTTCCTATCTAAAAAGAATGTATGCGGTTTATGGAGATTGGTTAGTTGCTTTGGCATCTTATAATTGCGGGCCGGGTAATGTCCGCAAAGCCATTCGATTGTCAGGAAGTACCAATTTTTGGGGAATATATCCATACTTGCCTCGCGAAACGCAAAACTACGTTCCTAAGTTCATTGCGATGGCATACATCATGAATTATCACTCAGAGTATTGCATTACACCAGTTCCTTATGATGCCACTTCCTTTTTAACACAAAAAGTATATTGTGACGAAGGCCTAAACTTCAAAATAATAGCCGATAAGTTAGAAATATCAACTGAAGAATTACTTCGTTTTAATCCTGAATTAAAAGTAACATCGATACCTTATAATGGGAATGGATACCTTTTGCATGTTCCAGAGAATAAAGTACATCTTTACTATCTTAATCAATGTGAAATAACAGAATTAAGTAAAGTACAACAAGATTCAGCTGCGCTGGAAACAGAAAGTATAGCCCCAGTTGTAGAAGTAAAAAAGCCAACGGTTGTCTACTATACGGTAAAGCACGGAGATAATTTACAAAAAATAGCCACGCGTCATCATGTTACCATTACTCAACTCAGACAGTGGAATGGCATAAAGGGAAGTACTATTCATCCTAAACAACGGTTAAAAATATACAAATAAATAAAAGGTGAATACTGCAATCAAAATCTCCGTGCTTGCTCTGCTTTTGTTCTCATGTACATTATCAGAGAGCGAAAAAAAAGCCATGTTACCTAGCTCAAGCGGCGCGTTAGCAGAACTGGTAATTATTACCGACGCTCAAAGTGCAGATAGCGGATTTAAGACAGCCGTAAAAAGTATATTTGGCAAGTCGCTAGAAGGTCAGCCACCTCCAGGAGAAGATATGTTTAAGGTGCTCTTTACGGATGAAACATTTTTCAAAGGGTATTTCCAAACGCATCACGATATTTTTGTTTTTCTTACGCCAGAAGGTGCTCCAGCCTTGAGAAAAGTATTTGATCCTAAGCTTATTGATAAGTTAGTTAACGTCATTCAGAGTAATCCCAATTCTTTTGGTGTATTGAAGGAAGATGTATTCGCTACAAATCAAAATGTATTCTTTGTCTTGGCAAAAAATAAGGCTGAAATGGAAGCTAAATTAAGGGATAAAAAAGATGATTTATTGATATTGGCGTTAGAAAACGAAGCGAAAACAGGGTTACGTAAACTCGTGGGTAACAGTGCTGGGAAAAAGGATAGTTTTTATCTCCAATCCTTGACCCAAAAAGGATATGCCATTAAAATACCATCTACCTATAAAGTATCAATCCATACGAAAGATTTTACATGGGTACGCAAAGTTTCCTCTGGTAAAGAGTTGGCGCACAACATTATATTGTTTTCAGTTCCGTATACGTCAAAAGAAGAATTAACCACAGCAGGCTTGCTCAAAATACGGAACGAGTTTACACAAAAATATATTCCAGGTCCCACAGAGGGATCTTATCTTGGCTATTCCACAGCTTTCAAACCTGTGCGAGAAGATGAAGCGTTTAAAGGCATGTATAGCGCTGTAATACGAGGATGGTGGGATGTGAAAGGTGACTTTATGGGCGGACCATCGTATATTAGGTTAGTTCTAGATGAAAAGAAAGGGCGCCTTATTTTTGTAGAAGGATTTCTGTACTACCCCAACGAGCGAAAAGTGACAGAGTTAAGAGAGTTAGAAGTGTTAGTTAATTCTTTAATAATCAAATGATAAACGTCGAAATTTGGGCGTCTGGCGGAGGAACGAACGCTGATGCCATAATGCAATACTTTGACCAACATGCCGATATTAAGATTACGTCCTTAGGGTGTAATAGAAAAAAAGCAGGGGCCTTTGCCGTAGCTCAAAAACACAGCATAAGTGCACACTATTGGGGCAAAGAAGAGTGGTATTCTGCAACAATTTTAGCGCAATTGAATAGTCGTAAGATCGACTTCATCATCTTAGCAGGTTTTTTAAAACTTGTGCCAAGCGAGGTTACTCAAGCATTTGAAGGAAGGATAGTGAACATCCATCCAAGTCTCTTGCCATTTTATGGCGGAAAAGATATGTACGGCGAGCATGTGCATGAAGCAGTATTAGCGAATAGAGAACACCAAACAGGAATAACTATTCATGAGGTAAATGAAATGTTTGACAAAGGCAAAGTACTTGCTCAGTATAGGACGGAATTAAATCCAGTGACAGAAACCCTAGCATCTATTAAAATGAAAATACAAGGATTAGAACACACTCATTTTGCACCGACCATTGAGGCTTGGATTAGAGAAAAACGGGGTTTGAGTCACCTCACTATTTTACCACTTTAAATTCGGTTCGTCTGTTGCGAGCTCTTCCCGTTTCTGAGGTGTTGCTTGCTATTGGTGCAGTATCACCATAGCCTTTGTAGCTTAATCTAGCGCCAGAAACTCCATTTGTCGTTAAATACTGATAAACAGATTTTGCTCTATTTTCGGATAATTTCTGATTATAACTACTACTACCTGCATTATCTGTATGTCCTCCAATTTCAATGCTTACTTCCGCATTCAAAGTCATAAATTCTTTGAGTTTTTCCAACTCCGATTTACTTTGGGTTTTCAATTCAAACTTATCTGTATCAAAGAAGATATTATTAAGTACCACCGTTTTACCTACCTCTAATTTTTGCAATTCTATTTTTAGCTCAAATGGCTGATCGCTGGGCACATTTGGCATATCAAAATATTCGGAGTGAAATAAGTATTCTTTTTTGTCAATGGTTAAAGAATACTGAATGTCCGACTTCAGCGGCACCATAAATTGTCCTTTTATAGCATCTGTGTAGGACGAAGTGCTCTCACTTCCGTTTAAAGGGGTTAAGGATACACTTGTTGCCAATGGTTTTTTTGTTTTGGCGTCAATCACCGTTCCTCTCACATAGCTTACACGTTGTGCTTGCAACTCTTCGGGTAGTTCAAACGAATAAATATCCAGTCCACCTTTTCCCTCTGGCTTATTATCACTGCTGTAATAAGCGGTTTTACCGTCTCGAGCCACTACCATATTCCAATCATAACCCGTGGTATTTATGGGGTAGCCAAGATTTTTAGGGGTTCCAAATGTGCCGTCCGGCATTAAATGTGTTACGAAAATATCACTCTTTCCCATGCCTAGATGTCCCATAGAGCTAAAGTAAAGGGTCGTATTATCGGAGTGTATAAACGGAAATTGCTCGTCTTTAGAGGTGTTAATTTCTTTACCCAGGTTAATAGGTTCTTCCCAGCCCTTATCTCCAAATTTAGACATCCAAATATCGGTACCACCAAAACCACCTGGTCTATCACTGGTAAAATAAAGGACTTTGCCATTAGAGGATATAGAAGGTTGAGATTCCCAATATTTGCTATTAACTGGTTTTTGTAAGTTTAAGGGCTCAGACCATGCGCCATTTTTGTCAATAGTAATCCATATATCACATTGTCCTAGACCACCTGAACGACTGCACGAGGTGAAAAATATGTAGTGTCCGTCTGCAGATACACTAAATGCACCTTCATTTTCGATGGTATTTATAGGCGGTCCTAAATTTCGAATAGGATTCCATGTGTCTCCACTTCGTGTAGCATAATAAATGTCTTCGTTGGGTCTAGAATCTTTTAAGTCTCCAACTCTTCTAGTAATGTATAAGGTCTGCTCGTCAATGGCAAATGCAGGTGAATATTCTTGTTCTATAGTATTGATACTTGGACCGAGGTTTACCGGTGTGATGTTAACCGGGTGTGCTTTAGCATATTTGGCAAAATCGATATTTTCGAGTGCTTCTCTGGCGATAGTTGCATATTTATCATCCGTAGCATTAACTTTTAAAAAAGATTTGTAGAAATAATCTGCGGAATCTAAATTATCCATACCAAAATAAATATCGCCTAACTCATACAAGGCAAATACATGGTCAGTCTTAAGCATTAAAATCTTTTTGTAATTTGTGATGGCCGAAGGGAAGTCTTTTTTGCGCTGATAAGTGTTTGCCAAAGCATCCAAAGCGTCTATATATTGTGGTGCTTTTTTTAAGGCTTGATTAAAAAGGGAAATGGCTTCATCATATTCACCGTAAGATTGTTGCGCAAGCCCTTTATTGAAAAGTTCCATTGCTTTCTTGGGGATCTCGGTCTGCCCTTGTGCAGTTTGGGTTAATGCACATGAAACGAATAGAAAGGTTAAAACCCCATAGTACCAGACGTTATTCTTTATTTCGATCATATTCTAATACGTTTATATCAATAAGTTTGCCATCGTTTATAGCAAAACTTAACATAGTTCTTTTGGTATGAAATCCTTTGTTACCCATAGCTCCTGGATTGAAGTGTATTAAATCTAGCGATTTATCTCTCATAACTTTACAAATATGAGAATGGCCACAAATGTATAAACTAGGCTTTAAGCTTGTTAACCTGTCCTTAATTCCTTCCTGATACCTACCCGGATAACCGCCAATATGGGTCATATATACTTTTAGTCCATCTAGTTCAAAAAACAATTCTTCAGGATATGTTTTTCGAATAGCGCGCCCATCAATATTTCCGAAAACCCCTCTTACCTGAGCAGCGGCGCAAAGTTTATCACTCGTCTGTTCCATATCACCCCAATCTCCAGCGTGCCATACTTCATCGTGAAGGAGTGCTTTTTCGAGTATTTCAGAACCCATATAGCCGTGTGTGTCTGATATTAAGAGAATTTTTTTGATAGGAGTAAAAATAAAGGAATAAATTAAAAACCACTTATGGATAATATCCTAAGATTGTAAAGCGACCATATCTTAATTAAAAAATGGTTAAGACCTGAACGGCAAAAGGTGATTTTAACCAATATAGAATTTATTAATAGGTACTAGTTAGAATGGTAAGTCACCTTCGTCATCACTGCTAAAACTCATACCTACTATGTCGTCTGATACATTTTGTATGGGAGTATTGGCATTAGAAGTGGAGCTATTATTACCAGCCCTGTCCATTTTCCATGCTTTTATATCGGTGTACCACTTAGAGTTATATTCTCTACTTTCTACATTTATGGCTATAGATAATGTTTCATTAGGTTGAAATTTTTGAAGTTCATCTACTTTTTCGCCCCAACAGCTGATACAAACTTTTTTAGGATATTGTTCGGTAGTTTCCAAAATAAAATCTTGCTTTTTCCATGCACCACGCGTACTATTACCTTCTTGTAAGGGTAATATTTGAACTATTTTGCCTTCTATTGTTAAATTATTCATAATATTAATGCAAGTTTATAACTACTAAAGATGTTAGCCGCATTTGGACAATAAGTTTTTTTAAACAACTTTTGGAACCTTGAATGTACTTATCGCTTTTTTAGTGTCTACTGTGCTAAGTGCCTATGGTTCTTTAATGCTCGGACTGGTAAACGCATCCGTAATAGAAACAGCACTCACTAAAAATAGGAAAGCAGCACTATGGCTAGCATTAGGAGGTGTTTTACCTGAAATACCGTATGTACTAATCGCTATTTGGGGTGTGAGCTATGCGGATGTATTACAAGGTTATAAATCGATAATAACTGTAGCTGTTGGTTTTGTTTTTATTCTTATTGGTATTCGTTATGTGTTCATAAAAAACAAGACAGCGCCCACCAAGGAGGTTAGTACGGAAATCGGGGGGCATAATTATTTGTATAAAGGATTTTTATTAGCACTTGCCAACCCTCAATTAATGTTTTATTGGTTGACATGGCTTTTACTTATACAAACGGGAATGTTAACAGATTTAACAGAAGGTTTAATTCGTCTAGATTTTACAGGAACTTATTTTTACTCCACAAGAATTGCATTTGCTTTAGGAGCAGTATTTGGAGCTTTTACCGTCCTTTGGATCTATGTTAAATTGGCTAGTAAATATAAAGATAAATTCATTGATATTATGGGAAACAAGCTAACGGTTATCGTAGGTGTGGTATTTATAAGCTTGGGAGTTTTGGCTATAGTGAAAAATATGTTCATTTAGCTTTAGGCAGTTAAACTAATGAGCAGGCCTTAAAATCCAAATATCTTTTTTCTTTTCCTTAGCTAGATTAAAACTACGCGTTGCTTGCTCTTCCGTAGAACCGGCAAAAAAACCTATTCGATATAGATCGTTTTCATACGCTAATATTTCAGCATCTTCAAAATCAACTAACCACGTGTTCCAAAGTTTATAAGCCTGGGTATAATTGTATGCTGAGCCTATGATAATATAATATCCAACTTTAGTTGCTGGTTGTTTAGAGATCGATTTATGTGCTCCATCATGGTCTACACCAGGCTTACTATTGGTTGTGGAATCACGAACAAGAGAATCTAACTTAGAGGTATGGACGTAAATAGTTTTTAGTACTTCCTTCGTTATTTCAACGGGTTGAATATCATCAAGAACAATGGAAGTAGTTTCGTTGCTCACGATAAATGATTTAGACTGATATCCATCTGCAAAAACTCTCCCCACGCCTGTGGTAAAGTCTTGACTAGTTTTATAGTTGTAGTTGCCCATTAAATCGGTAATGGTATATTCACCTGCACCCTTTACCAAAGGATTATTTAAAATGATATAAGCATTCTTAATTGGCTTTCCGCTTTTATTTACTACGGTTCCTTTGTGATTGAATGATGCTTTCGTTTTCTGAAACGTTACCAAACTTCCTCCGTCCTTGTTGATGCGATTTACTAAAGTCTGACTTTCTTCCGGGAAAATAGAAAATTCGTTTTTCTTTGAATTGAAGTCTACACAATTAATTAAAATAGCTTGATCATCATCACGGTGCTGATATTTATACAGATCATATCCTCCAAGACTCACATGACCGTTAGAACTCATATACAACCATCCGTTATGCAGTTTGGCATTAATATCGTTCCCAGAACTGTTAATGATGTTGCCTAAATTGATGGGTTTTTGAATGTGCTTTCCCGATATATTCGCTAAGTAAATGTCATATCCACCTTGTCCTCCAGGTTTGTCAGATGAAAAGTATAAGGCCTTATTGACTTCATCTATAAATGGAAAAGCATAATTATTTTCTTCATCGGAGAGAAGTTTTATTGGCTTTGTCCAGGCTCCTTTTTTTTGATTTAATAAATATAGCCCGCTTTTTTGGGTTACAGAATCAATAAGACTCGCAATTGCACTGTTTCCCTCATTAAAAAAAGCTGCCGAGGCAAATTTCAAATGGGTAACGCCATGTAATATTTCTTTTTTGTGGTGTAAATTCCCTTCACAGTCCTTATCAAAAGACATCATTTTGCCATCCACCACGGCATAAAATTTAGTGTCGTTTTGAGTTAACGTAGAAAACGTTGTTGTGGCATAAAACCTCGCAGATAGACGGTTGTTTTTTAAGTCTTCTGCAATTTGTGCTAAGAGCATTGTTGCATGAGAATTATCAGAATTTTTGGCGTACTCAGCGTAAAATTCTCTCGCTAAAGCGTCCTTATCATTCGTTGTTAATGTATTTGCGAAACGTAAAAAATCGATGGCAGTAAAATTTCCTTTTTCTAATTCTGTATAAAATAGCGATTCCGCTATTGCATAATTCCCCTTAGCATAGGCTTCTCTGGCTTTATCAATGCCATCACTTTTTGTTGAAACTTGTAAAATATCAAGTTCTATAAGCTGAGCCCTTACACTTAAGGTTGATATAAGGAATAGAAAAACTAATTGAAATTGTTGTATCATTTCGAATGCGAAGATTAAGAAAAAAATAAAGAAAAAAGTAGCTTGTAGGTTTTATTTAGTGTTGCTTATGGATTGGGCTGCTAAAAAACCTCCACTCCAAGCTGCTTGAAAATTAAACCCACCTGTAATGGCATCAATATTTAATAACTCGCCAACGGCATATAGATTTTGGTGCTGTTTTACTTGAAATGTACTCAACTCAACGTTAGCTAAATCAATACCTCCGGCAGTAACAAATTCCTCTTTGAAGGTGCTTTTTTTGGTAATAGGAACCTCAAATGCCGTAAGTGCTTGAATAAGCCGTTCTATTCCTTTTTTTCCTATTTCTGACCAATTTGTATATTCTTTGAGTTCTGCTTTAGCCACTAATTCTTGCCACAACCGCTTCGATAATCCGTGATCACGCCAGCTGTACACCTTGTCTTTTGGGGTAGCAAGTTGATAGTTCTGAAACGCAACACGCAATAGGTTGATGTCATAGCTATTCCAATTAATGACCAACGTAAATGTATAATTTAAATTGGCTAATTCTCTGGCATGCCAAGCACTTAGTTTAAGAATAGCCGGAGCACTATACCCCCAATGTGTTACTAAAATAGGTCCTGATTCTTGACTCTTTTTAATTTCTTTGATACTCGTAAGCACAGTAGAAGCGCTAACTCCAGCCAATGCTTCTAGGTGATGTGGCTCTGCATTAAACGTAAACAACGATGGGAGCGGAGGTATTAAGGGAATGGTTAAGTGTTCTAAAATCTTATATATCTGAGTATTTCCGCTCGTTGCGAGTACCACTACATCAGCAGAAACAACTTCATCGTTAAACACCAACTGCCACTTTTTTTCTGAATAATACAAAGCCTTAAGTCGATGGCTCAGTTTTACAGTTACTCCTAATTTTTGAGCCAAATTAGTGAGGCAATTGTAGATGGTTTGCGAGGTGTTGCTCAAGGGAAATACGCGTCCATCATCCTCGGTTTTTAAAGGAACTCCTCTAGAAGTAAACCAATCTTGGGTGTGAGATGTATTAAATTCTTGAAATACGGGTTTCAAATAGTCGTGCCCACGAGGATATTTTTTGATCAGTTCAGTTGGGTCACTTATGGTATTGGTTACATTACACCTGCCGCCACCGCTTACGAGTACTTTGGCAAGTACTTTATTACTAGCTTCATACAGGGTTATATGGCAGCTCTTGTCTTTTTCTGCTAGGTTAACAGCTGTAAAAAAACCTGCTGCACCGCCACCAATTATAGCCACCTCTCTAGGCATTTTATAAACTAAAAAACGCTAAGGTTTCAGAAATAACCTCTGCAAATGCTTTGGTTATTTTTCGCTCTGTCATAGGATGCTTCATCCCAAAGGTATGGTCTCCATTTTCTATTTCGGCAATAAGGGCATGTTGTACCTCATTATAGATAGTATGTGCGTTATCTATGCGCACAACAGTGTCATCTTCGCCGTGTACGATGAGCAACGGACATTCAATTTTTTCCAGGTTGGTGCCCATATTTAAGGTAATTGCATTTTCAGCATACGCTTCTACAAACTGAAAGTAAATAGGCATTTCTTGATTTGTTCGTTTGTTTAGAATCGTATGAACGCCATCTTTTTTCCAAGCCTGGTATTCTTTTAGCTCCAGGTAACGCTCTAAATCTGAAACACCAGCCCATGTCGCTAATTTAGTGATGCGTTCGTCTTGTGCAGCTCTAAGCAGGCAAATTCCCGCACCACGGCTGTGACCAATCAGGTGGATTTCTTGATTCCACACAAAATCAAATGTATTCGCTTTGTGATGAACAAAATCGATTATGAAACCGAGGTCATCATACTCAAGCATAAAATTATTTTGACCAAAAGCTTCCAAATCCACAAAATCGGTTAAATGTGCCGGTGTTGTTCCGTTATGACTAAAATTAAATTTAAGAAACGGAAATCCTTTAGAAGCAAAAATTTCCGCTGCAAGTGGCCAGGGTCCCCAGTCTTTGAATCCTTGAAAACCATGTGCAAATATCACTAGCGGAACTTCTTCCTGCGAAGCTGTATACGATAGGTCAGCCGTCATTATTCGATTACGACTACCTTTAATTTTATATTCTTTGTTCAGTATGGAGCTCTGCACTATTGCATGGATTTGAAGGTATTGGTTGCATCAAATTTTTTGGCTTTGTCACCTATTCGTATAATTTGCACTTTGGTCATATAAACGGGAGTTTTCGGCTTGTCTGCTTGTCCACGAGGAGTATTACCAATGGCAGTTACTACTTCTTGTCCCATAATTACATTTCCAAAAATATTATAATTGCCATCTAACCAAGGCGTTGCAACATGAGTGATAAAAAATTGGCTTCCGTTGGTATTAGGGCCAGAATTAGCCATGCTGAAAATGCCGGGTTTATCGTGAGTCAAATCTGGGTGTATTTCATTTCTGTATTTATACCCGGGTCCACCCATGCCCACACCCAAGGGATCTCCTCCTTGTATCATGAAACCAGGAATTACGCGATGAAAAATGATGCTGTCGTAGAATGGCGTACCGAGGGGCTTAGCAGTATTAGCCTGCGTTCCTTCTGCTAATCCTACAAAATTGGCTACCGTAAGCGGAGCCCTTTCCATGTCAAGCTTTCCCACAATATCCCCTAGGCTAGTTTGAATATAAACATACAAACCTTCTTCCTTTAAATCGGGTCTTTTTTCTAAGACATTCACTAAGGTATATTGCGTTTTAGCAGCTGTTGTAGGTTCTTTGGCCGCTTTTGTTTTGCTTACTTCCAGCTTATAAATGTAACCTGGTTTGTATTCAAATCCGTCTATTTTGGAAGTAATAGAAGACCAATTAGCTGGGAATTGGTTACCTTCATTAACTTGAAGACATTGTTGATCTGGATTGGTACAAGCGATCGTAGAGCTATTTACCCAAACAGTTAAATTTTTGGAGGTTTTACCTTTCCATAAGGCACAACTAGATAGCAATGCAAGGCTAAGAATAATGGTATTTCGCATGGCACAAAAATAAGAGGGTCTGCGAGAAGTACGAGCCAATTCGGACGATATTATTCACAGTGCCGTAACAGCAATGTCTTTCATCAGAGAAGTGACGAGTATAGAGAGTTTAAAATTGTCTCAACCAACTTACCGTAGGCACTGGGAAAGAGATGATGTCACCATAGTTGTCCTTTGCAATAACGCCAGCAAGAGCTACCTGAAAAGCTTTGTTGTAACTCCTGTTAAATCGTATGGCGGGCATAATTATCACCGTCGGCTTAATTCCGATTTTAGCAGTTTTATACTCCGCTACCGTGATGTCATCGGTTGCATAAGTACCCGTCCCAGTTTGATATGTAATATTAGGATATACACGAGAATCAACGTATTCCAATCCATATTGAGTGCCTATAAACGCTAAGGCATCAAAGATAAAACTTGCTTTTTGACCAATTGGCGTAATACCCGAAATACCCAAGACTAACGATCCTCGAGCTTTATTGGGGCTGTATATTTGTTGATAGTAACCTACTCCCTTATTGCGAAGTTCTTCATCCACGCTAGATTCCAAACCAGAATAATAATAATAATTGCTCTCAATTATAGGGTATTGCACCTTGTATTTCCTGCCGATATAATTGCTATTATCCTTATACAACTTTGCATAGGCATATCCGGCAGAAAAACTAACATTCGACTTACGATCACCTCTTGTTACAGTAGCCCAGTGGATACCACCAAAACCCTGTGCTTGTAGCAGATAACCTGATGAGGCCATTATTGTACCTAATGCGAAATGTGTCTTAGATTCTGACTTAGATTCAAATGAATATTTTGCTGCAAGAGCAATAGGACTTGCTATCCATGT